>JBHHZI010000005.1:0-52406 GCA_046757965.1 Acidobacteriota bacterium
TCGAGGAGCAGGAGGCGCTGAGGGCCCAGGCGAGGAAGATCGCCGCGCATGGTGAGACCCTCGGGCGGCAGGAGGCCGACCTGCAGCGGCAGGACGTGACCCTGAGACAACAGGCGATCGCCATGGGGGAGGCGCAAGGGCGTGTCGCGGCCCAGCAGGAGGCACTGCATGAACAGGCCGCACAGTTGCAGACGTTGCGCGTCCTGGTCGAACGGCTCCAGGACGCGGCGAGGGCCGGGGAGAAAACCTGGCAACAGGCCAGCCAGGACCTGGCGGCCCGGCAGCAGGCGGCCATCGAGGCCACGCAGGCGGCCCTGGAGCAGATCCGGCAACGGCTCGGCGTTCCCGGGGTCCAGCCCTCCGGTCTCGACCGGTTCTACCGCGACCTGGAAGAACGCTTCCGGGGACCGTTCGATCTCATCAAGGAGAGGCAGAAGCGGTACCTGCCGGTGGTGGCGCGTGCCCGGGCCGGGAGCACCTCTCGCCCGGTTCTCGATCTCGGCTGCGGCCGGGGAGAATGGCTCCAGATCCTGGCCGAAAACGGGCTGGTGGCACGCGGCATCGACCGCAACAAAGCGGTCCTCGCCAGCTGCCGGCAACTCGGCCTGGCGGTGGAGGCGGTCGATCTGTTCGATTATCTGGAGAAGCTGCCCGATGCGAGCGTCGGAGCCGTGACCGCCTTCCACGTGCTGGAACATCTCCCCTTCGAGCAGATCATGCAGCTCCTTCACGAGACCGCCCGGGTCCTGGCGGCCGGCGGCGTCGGGATCTTCGAGACGCCAAATCCGGCCAACCTCGGCGTGGCGAGCTACAGTTTTCACTTCGACCCGAGCCACCTCACCGTTCTTCCGGGTCCGTTGCTGCAGTTCATGGCCGAGCACCAGGGTCTTTCGCACATCGAGGTCGAGGAGATCCATCCGGTGGCACGACCCGACTCCGGCGGCCCCGTCCACCGGCTCGTCAGTGGTCCACAGGACCAGGTCGTCATCGGCTGGAGCGAGCGACCGGAACCGCGATGAGGAACGCGACCAGGCGCCGAACGGCCACGCCGGCCGGCACCTCGTGCCGGCGCGGCCTCGCCCGAGCCCGGGGTCGTCACCAGAGGTCTTCACCCAGGTGGGTGGCAACCGCCTCGGCGAGATGCCCGGCGATGACCGTCTCGGTGAATCGACGCGTGTAGTTCCGCTTGCCCGCAGCACCGAGGTACTCCCGGTAGGACGGATTGAGCCACAGGACGCGCAGAGCCGCGGAGTAGTCGGCCGGATCGTCACCGAGCAGGAGCTGTTCTGCGGCGAGTGTCTCCGCCACGGCGCCGCAATCCCGGGCCATGACGGGCAACCCGAGACTCTGGGCCTCCACCACCGGGACGCAGAACCCCTCGTGCTCGCTGCAGCTCACATACATATCACAGCCGGTGAAGTAGGCCAGCAACTGCGCATCGCTCAGACTGTCGACCCAGTGGACGCTGTCCTGCAGTCCCCGTTCGACGACCAGTCGATCCATCTCGCTGTTGTAGGATTCCAGGCGGACATCCCGCCGGCCGGTGACATGGAGCGTGACGGGCTCGTCATAGTGACGGCGGTAGTCGCTGACCACGTCGAGAAGGAAGCGGTGCCCCTTGTTGGGTGCCATCCGCCCGACGAACAGCAGATGAACCCCACCGCGCGCGGCGAGAGACTGCAACACCTCGGCGTCCGGCGCGATACTGCGCCAGGCATCGGCGTTGTTGAACGGCGGGACGACCTCCACGTGCGACAACCCCGCCAGCCCGCCCTCCTCGATGTTGAACGTGGAGTCCGCCAGCCAGAGCGCCTCGGGATGACGGTGCATGAGACGTCGTGTCTGGTCGCGTCCTTCCTGACAGCACCGGGTGTAGTCCACGTCGTGGGGAGCAAAGAACCTCGGGGGAGTGATGTTGTGGAACCGGAACACGACGCGGGCGCGGGCTGCGTCGATCAGCGCCTCCCCATCCGGCCAGTGGATGCTATGATGATAAATCGCGATGGTGGATGGATCGGCGAGCAGCAGTTCGACCTGAGGTCGGTCCACACGACGCAGCGCATCAAACTCGACCAGATCGCCGTAGAGCACCGGCTCGTGCGGTCCGTCGAGCAGCGAATACAGCCTGGTGACATCGTGGCCGATGGCATCCCGGGGGATGATGACCGTGGACATGATGACGATCTTCACGCGGTCGCTCTCCTCAAGACTCCGGCGGCGGCGCGGCGGAGTCGCTCATCCGAGGTCGCCCCACCGCCACTCCCAGCCACCGGTGATCATCGCTTCCCCACAACCGGGCCGGCGAGAACCCGCGCTCCGGCTCGATGTCGAGCCAGACGCGCCGACCGCGCCACCGGGACAGGTCCATGTTTACCACGCGCCAGTCCGGGCCATCCATCGTCACGTCCCGGGTGACCGGAGGTCCCCCGCCGAGACCCGCCCGGGCGCTCAGATGCACCGTGACCGGATGAGCCGCCAGGTCCGGCCGGAACAGCGCCAGGGGAAGGTGCAGAAAAGACCGGTCCACCACCAGGGGCAACCGTGCCGTTCCCCGACTCCAGCGAAAATCATGCCCCCGGCCGTCACGTTCCCATGCATGCCATCCGGGCCGGGTGGGTGGAGCCAGCACGATCCGTGTGCCGATGAAGAGGGCGAGTCCCAGGGCCAGACCGATCCGTATCAGACGTCGTCTTGGTACGGTCACGGCCCGGCGGAGTCGGAAGACCGGTCTCGACACCCCGCGCGCCAGAGCGACCGATGACGCGGCCGCAGCAGTGGTGCGTGAGGGTCGCGGCGCGATCACCGCGGCGGCCACCCCGACCCACATCCACCAGAGCAACTCGATGACCCGCACGTACGGGATGTGCTGAAAGACGGCCAGCACCATGGCCCCCCCCAGGGCAGCGGCACTCGCGGCGCGCACGGGCCGGCGACGGATCGACGATCCGGCCCGGGAGCGGTGCAGGAGAAGGAACACCCCCGCCGCGCTGAACAGGAGAACCAGCAGCAGTCCAGGCCATCCCGATGTCGTCAGTGTCTCGAACCACAGCGAGTGAGCTGTGCCGTTCAGAGGGCGGTAGGCCGGCGACCAGGAAGGCACCTCGCCGGTGTAGAACCGGTGGAACCCCCCGGCGCCGCCTCCGAAGATCGGCGCCTGCCGGGCACCTCGCAGTGCCTCGACCCACAGGTCGAGGCGCTCGCCCCAGCCGTCGGGCCCGGTGAGTCGTATCCAGGTCAGATCCCGGGCGAACGGCTGGCCGAACGCCAGGAAGATCCCCGCCAGCGCCAGGGCACTCGCGGCGGGCCCGGCCAGCACGCGCCACCCACTGCGGGTCCGCGCCGCAGCCGGCCGCAGGATCCAGATGAACAACCCCGCGCCCACGCCCGCCGCCAGCCACGCCGCCCGGGACCAGGTCAGGAGCAGGACCGTCCCCTGCAGGCAGAGACCGGCGCCGGCCCAGCGACGTCCTCGAGGTGGACAGATCTGCCGCGCGAGCAGCAAGATGGGCAGCGTGAGCACGATGTACTGCGCGTACCATCCCGGGTTGCCGAAGGTGGAGGACAGGCGAGGGGAGAAGATCACCGAATTGAGGGTGACATGCGCGCCGCCGAGATGAATCGGTCCGAACACCGGCCAGTCGAGAGGGCGGCCCTGCGCCAGGGCGAGAAGGTACACGCCGAGGCCATACGCCGCGACCAGCCCGGCCCCGGCGGCAACGAACCGGGCGGCCCCTGCAAGGCTCGTCAGCCGCCGGCAGGCGAGACGGTAGACCCCGACAGCCAGCAGCAGACCGGTGAGCGCGTCGAGGGCGCGGCGCAGCGCATACATGTCATCCGGTGTGGCGGCGCTCGCGAATCCTTCGAGTTGAGTCCAGAAACTCGACGGTCCGAGACCGTCCACCAGCCAGCGAACATGCGGGGCCGTGCAGATCAGGGTCCACGCCACCCACGCCGCGCCCAGGCGCAGCAGGAGCGACGGACCCGCAGCCGGCAGACGCAGGAGCGCCCAGACGGCGACGACCACCACGATCTCGATCAGCCACACACCGCCCGTTCCCGGCTGATCGCCGCAGAAGGGCAACACCGCCGCGAGCGCGGTGAACGCGAGAACCGCAAGCGGGCGCCGGAAGCCTCCCACACTGCCGGTCGTCACGATCCACCGGGTCTCACCGGAGTCGCCCGCGTCTCTCCCCGTCACAGGCGAAGAAGACTCGTCAGGGAATCGAGAAACGCCTCCGGCGTGTATGTTTTCCTCACCCATTCCTGGGCCTCGGAGGCGACCTGCAGGCGAACATCCGGCGCGGAGATGGCATCGATGGCGCGGGCGAGGGATACCGGATCGTAGATGGAAAAACCGAGCATCGTGCCGCCGGAGCGTTCCGCAAGTTCCAGGAATGCGGGACAATCCGTGTTCATGAGCACCGGTGTGCCCACGAACGCCGCCTCCAGGTTCACGAGACCCATGCTGTCCAGGAGCGATGGGTTGACCAGCGCCATGCGCCGGGACACCATCTCATCGCGACAGGACGTGGACATGTTGCCATGCTGGGTGATCCATGGCCTCGATTCCACGCTCTCCCGAAGACGCGAATCGACCGTCCCGACCAGGTGAAGACCGATCCGCTGTCCTTTCAGCGGCCCCTCGAGATGTTCGGGAACGTGGTCCATGGCCTCGATGAGCCGATCTACACACTTCTCCGGCGACGCACGCCCGACGAAGGCCAGGGCCGGGTGATGGTCCCGCTTCGGTGGCATGACACGGGACACCAGGGGGTGTGGGACGACGATCCCCACGCCGCGTTCAGGGGGACCACCCACCGCACTCGCAAACAGGTCCCCCTCGGATGCATAGAAAACGCCCCACCGGTAACGTCGGTACTCGCGAAAGACCGGAAAGTGGATGAAGATCTCGTTGTGGGCGGCGAGCATGATGACCACCTTGTCCGCCGGGATCATCCGGGAACCGACCAGCGTGGTCGGGTGAAGGTAAGGGACGAACAGAACCCGGTCCCACTGTGATGCACGGTCGCGCAGATAGGCAAACATGCTCTTGCTGAACGGGCCCTGTTCCTCGATGAACGCGACCGAGCGATGGAGCGGCAGATTCTTCAGCGTCTCGAGCGCGTCTTCCTGTCCGTGCCGGATGATGTCGGCCACGAACAACGATGGGCTGGGCAGGCCGTACGCCGTCAATGGATGAATCCCGTTTCCACTCACCCAGCGCGGACGATCGTTGTTGAACCGGGTCACCGTGATGCCGGGACTGTACGCGCTGGGTCCCACGGGATAGTGCGGTGTCCAGGTGGCGTCGTCCGTGGCCGTGCTGGAGATGACGTCGACGACATGGCCCGCCGTGACCAGGGCCCGGGCCGCATGCAGGGCGAAGCGCTCCGACCCACCCACAACCTCATCACCGAAACGAGGCACGACGATGGCTATCCGGGCGGAGGTTCTTCCGGACCCGGACCGGGAGGGGATCTCCTGTGTGCTCGTCACCTGGATCCACGCCGTCGTGCGCGGCCCCGCGCACCGCGGGACATGCACGCAACCAGCCCACAGCTTACAGGGCCGACTTCCACGCCGCAAATAGCCCGTCTTCCCTCCGGTGGGATCCACTTCACGAGACGGACGACTCCCGGTCGGAGAAGACGACCCGCTCGGCCAGTTCGGCGAGTGTGTCGCGCGTGCGCATCAGGCGGTGTTCCGGGTCGGCCGGGACCGGCAGACTAAGCACGCGGCCGGGAGAGAAACGCACGCCGTCGTTGAACGAGATCCAGTCCATGAGACGGCCGGCGTCGATGGGCGCTCCCTCGATGAGCTGACAGGCGATATGCGTCCCGCGGGCCTCCACCTGCACCATCCCCAGGCGCTCGGCGTGACGTCTCAGATCGGCAAGGGCCAGGAGGTTCTCCGCCGCCTGGGGAAGATGGCCGTAGCGATCCTCGATCTCCTCCCGCACACGGTCCAGCTCATCCGCCTCGGCGGCCGCGGCCACTCTCTTGTACAGGACGAGGCGCTGGTGCGGCTCGGCGACGTAGCTTTCCGGGAGGCGGTAGTCGACTCCCATCTCCACACTCACCTGCGCCTGGCGCAGGACGGGCGCCTCGCCTCTCTTCTCCTGGATGGCCTGCTCGAGCATCCGGCAGTACAGATCGAACCCGAGGGCGGCGATCTGTCCATGCTGCCGCGCGCCGAGGAGGTCGCCCGCCCCCCGGATCTCCAGGTCCCGGGCGGCCACACGAAAGCCCGCCCCCAGCTCGGAGAACTCCTGCAAGGCCTTCAGCCGGCGGCGCGCCACATCCGTCAGCTTCTGGTGCGACGGGATGAGCAGGTAGGCATAGGCGCGCACGTCGGACCTCCCCACCCGGCCTCGGAGCTGGTACAGCTCCGCCAGTCCGAAGCGGTCGGCACGATCGATGATGATCGTGTTGGCCCGGGGAACGTCGAGACCGTTCTCGATGATGGAGGTGGTCAGCAGCACCTGGAACTCGCCGGCCATGAAGCGCAGCATGATTCTTTCCAGGTCCTTCTCGGGCAGCCGGCCATGCACGACCTCCAGCGTCACCTCCGGCACCTCGCGGCGAATCACATGGGCCACGGCGGCGATGGAACTGATGCGATTGTGCACGAAGAACACCTGGCCGCCCCGGCGGATCTCCCGGCGGATGGCCTGGGCGACGATGCCGGGCCGGAACGGCAGCACGAGCGTCTGGATGGAGAGCCGGTTCTCCGGCGGTGTCTCGATCACCGACATGTCCCGGACACCGGCCAGCGACATCTGGAGCGTGCGCGGGATCGGCGTGGCGGTGAGGGTCAGCTCATCGACATGGGGCCAGCGTGTCTTCAGGCGTTCCTTGTGCGCCACGCCGAAGCGTTGTTCCTCGTCCACGACCAGGAGTCCGAGTTCCGAGAAAGTGATGTCCTTCGACAGCAGCCGGTGCGTGCCGATGACGATGTCCACCGCCCCGTCGCGCACACCGCGAACAATCGCGGTCTGCTCGGCCCGGGTCTGGAAGCGAGACAGGAGCTCGATGCGCACCGGGAACGGCGCGAAGCGGTCGCGGAAGGTGTTGCAGTGCTGGAACGCGAGGACCGTGGTCGGCGCCAGCACGGCCACCTGGAAGCCGTCCATCACCGCCTTGAATGCCGCACGCATGGCCACCTCGGTCTTGCCGAAGCCGACATCTCCGCACACGAGACGGTCCATCGGTAGCGCCTTCTGCATGCTGGCCTTGACGTCCCGGATCGCCTGAAGCTGGTCCGGCGTCTCGCTGAACGGGAATGCCGCCTCGAACTCGGACTGCCACGGCGTGTCGTCGGAGAACGCGTGGCCCTCCTGGGCGCGGCGGGTGGCGTAGAGGTCGAGCAGATCATCGGCCAGGACCTGCATCTGCTTGCGGATCTTCTTGCGCACCTTTTCCCAGCCGGGGGTTCCGAGGCGGTCGATGCGCGGCGACTTGCCCCCGACGCCGGTGTAGCGCTGCACCAGGTCCAGGCGGTCGACCGGCACGTAGAGAACCGCCTGCTCCTGGTAGACGAGGACCATGAATTCGTTGCCGCCGCCGTCGCCGAGGCGCCGGATGCCCTGGTAGCGCCCGATACCATGATCGACATGCACGACGAGATCGCCGACGGACAGATCCCGGAAATCGGAGCGGAAGGGCGCGGCGCGGCGGCCGCCCCGCGGTCGCTGACGCCGGCGCTCCCCGAAGATCTCCCGCTCGGTCAGCACGGTGACCCCGATCTCGGGCCGCGTGAACCCGCGACGCAGCCGGCCTCGGCCCAGCGCCAGGTGCGGCAGGCGGCCAGCCGCCGGGATGGTGGCCGGCAACACCACCGGGTCGAGGCCAGCCTCCCGGAGCAGGTCGCCGCAGCGCGCCAGCGCGCCGTCGGATTCGAGCAGCAGCAGACAATCTCCCATGGTCGGCCGCTGATCGACGAGGTCTGCCGCCAGGTCCGCCAGGCGACCGAAGTAGGTCCGCGGGGCGCGGCCGCCCACGTCCACCGACCGCGACACCTCGAAGGGGTCGTCGGGCGTGTCGGCCAGAGCCAGGTCGTGCGTCTCGAGCCGCGGCCCCGCGAGGCGCCCGGTCAGGCGCGATGCCGGCAAGAGCAGGCGGGAGGGTCCGGGCAGCACGCCATCCGTCGCGGCATGGGCGGTGTTCAGCTCGCTCATCGCGGCGTCCAACTCCGTGGCCACACGGAAGGGCTCGTCCACTGCCAGGACCGCGTCGTCGGCATAGTCGAGAAGATCCGTCTCCCGACCTGCCCACAGGCCGGTGCAGGCCTCCACGCCCGGGAAGGTGCCCTCCACCGCCAGGGTCTCCAGAGGATCGACGGTGATCGAGCGGCCGCCGGTACGCGGCATCTTCTCCAGGCGACGGATCAGGCGCCGGAGCGCCGGCGGATTCAGCGGCGCCTCCCGCGCCGGGGGCACGTGGGCGGCCACACGCTTCTCGAGCGACCGCTGGGTCAACGGGTCGAAGAGCCTCAGCGAGGCGATGCGGTCCTCCTCCAGCTCGATCCTGAGCGGGGCGGTGCTGCCGGGGGGATAGACGTCGAAGATGCCACCGCGACGGGCCCAGTCCCCGGGAGAGTTCGCCATGTCCACCCGGCCGTAACCGGCGGCCTCCAGTCGCCCGGCCAGGTCGTCGAACTCGCACTCTCCTCCCTCCTCGAGCCCGATGGCGAGGGCCTCGAACTCTTCCACAGGCATCAGCGGCGCCCAGAGAGCCGCCGCGGGCGCGACCACCACCCAGCGCACTTCCCGCCGCATGCGCCACAGCGTCGCCGCCCTCTCCGCCAGGGTCTGCGGGTGAGGGCCGATCCCCTGGTATGGGTCGGCCTCCAGCGGCGGGAAGAGCAGCTGAGCCGGTGACACGGTATCGGCGGCCATGGCCAGTTCCGGGAGCAGTGTCGCCAGATCGTCGCGGAGCCGTGCGCTGGAGGCCTCGTCCGGCATGACGATGAGCAGACGGCCCCCCTCCACGGCGGCGCGAGCCAGCAGCACGGCACCGAGCGACCCGGAGAGGCCGGACAGGCGCAGCACCCCCTCCCGGGCGATGGCCGCCTGATCTGCGGCGCCTGCGCAGACACGCGTCAGGAGCGACCCGGGGGTGAGGACCTTCATGGCCCTCTGAGGCGCAGGCGCAGCAGGTCATACAGCATGTGAAGCGAGTCCTTCACGATGGCCACCTTCGAGCCGCCGGCGTTGTTCCACTCCACCGGCACCTCGGTGATGGTCAGCCCGGCCCGGCGGGCCGTCATGAGCAGTTCCACGTCCCAGGCGAAGCCGTCGATGGTCAGCCGTGCGAGGACCGGCCGCAAAGGCGCGGTCCGCCAGAGCTTGAAGCCGCACTGGGTGTCCTTCAAGCGCAGCCCGGTCAGACCCCGCACGATGTGGTTGAAGCTGCGCCCCATGTTGCGGCGCAGCCAGCCCTGTGGAATGCCGATGGTCGATGCCGGCAGTCCCCGGCTGCCGGCCACGATGTCGGCGCCCGTCTCCGCCGCGGCGGCAAACAGCTTCTCCACCTCCGCCACCGGTGTGGACAGATCGGCGTCGGTGATCAACGTCCAGGAATGTCGGGCAGCAACAGCCCCCTCGCGGACGGAATATCCCTTGCCCCGATTGGGGCGGCCGGTGAGGATGCGATGCTCCATGCCGGCCCCGGCCAGGCGGCCACGCGCCAGGCCGACCGTGTCGTCGGTGCTGCCGTCATCCACCACCACGATCTCCGCCGCCGCACGGCGCGCGGACAGATAATTGACCAGGGTGTCGAGGGTGTGCCCGAGGCGCCCCGCCTCGTTGAAGGCAGGAATGATGACCGACAGGTCGCCTGTCTCGTCGGGTTCGGACATCCGGCTACGCGGCACCGTCAGGCGCCGGCTCCAGGCGGCGTGCCGCCCTCTTCAAGATACCTCGCATACGGCACCGCCGCGCCGCTCCGGATGATATAGATGGTCGGCACCGCCACCACGTCCCCGCCCGCGTTGCCGAAGACGATGTTCCCGGTGACACCGGTGTACTCGGTGGCCGGGCTGCGCAGAGCCAGCAGCATGTCCCGGGAGTCCAGGTGGCCCTGCCGCATCACCTGAGTCAGCAGGCGGACCGCGTCATATCCATAGGCCGCATAGTTGCCCGGCGCGCGCCCGTAACGGGCCATGAACGTGGTCGTGAAGCGCCGGGCCTCGTCGAGGTTGCCGGTGGCGCGAAAATCAGGTCGGCTGAAGACGACTCCCTCGGCGGCCACACCAGCCCGGGCCGGAAACTCATCAGTGATGGAACCCGAGCAGAAGATCGGAACCGCAACACCTGCCTTGCGAAGGGCACGGGTCACGTCTGCGACCATCTGGTCGTAACCGATCAGATAGATGGCATCCGGCGTCAGCCCGGCGGTATCGTCGACCATGTCCGAGAAATCACTCTGCGCCACACCGACGTTGAACACCTTCAGCACCTCCCGGTTCTTCTTGCGGCGGAACCGGTCGAGCAAGGCCTTCTTGTAGCCCGCTCCGTACTCGTCATGCACGGCAAAGACCACCAGCGTGTGCAGATGGAGCTCGCTGGTCATCAGTTCCGCCATCCGGCCACCCTCCACCACGTCGGATGGATGAACGCGAAAGAAGTAGACGGATCGGCCGGTGAGGGCGGGCGAACTGGCGGCCGGGGAGAGCAGGATCACCCGGGCCGGATCGGTCACCTCGGCGAGAATCTTCCTGGTGACGCTGCTCGACACCGCGCCGATGATCGAGGCAACATGATCGTCGTCGACCAGCTGGTGGGCCGCCGCCACCCCGGTGGCCGGGTCCGTGGCGCTGTCCTTGTAGATCAGGCGCAGAGGCTGGCCGCCCACGCCCCCCTCGTCGTTGATCTGCTGCAGGGCCAGATCCATCCCCTCGCGGATCATCTTTCCGTAGCTGGCCCCCCGACCGGTGGCCGGCAGGATGACGCCCGTCACCGGTTCGACAGGGCCGCCACACGATCCGAGGGCCAGGGCCAGGGCGACGCCGGCCGGCAGCAGGACGAGATGGCGGCGTGTCATCGGGGCCTCCCGTGGGCCTCGCCGGAGCCGGACCGCCCCCAACATATCCCGTGGTTCAGCGCGACCCCGACGTCTCGAGGCGGGCGCGGGCCCGCTCCAGTGCCGCCCGGGCTCGCTCCAGATCGATGGTCGCATCGTCAAGCGCTGCCAGCCGCTTCTCGGCGCGGCTCATCGACGCCCTGGCCCTCTCCACGTCGATCTCGTGCGCTGCCTCGGCGGTCTCCGCCAGCACCGAGACCCGGTCAGGCAGAATCTCCGCGAACCCAGAGGAGACGGCGGCCTGGTGTGCGTGCCCGCCCTTGTGCCACCGCAGGACGCCCACGCCCAGACCGGTCATCAGCGGCGTGTGCCCGGGGCGCACCCCCAGACTGCCCAGCGATCCGGGCAGGACAACCTCGTCCACATCCTCCGCCAGCACCCGGCGGTTCGCAGTCACCACATCCAGCGCGATCTTGTCGGCTCGCATCACGACTCCGTGTCAGGCCGGTCAGGCCGCTTCCTGCTTCTTGATCTCCTCGGCCTTCTCGAGCGCCTCGTCGAGAGTTCCCACCAGGTAGAACGCTTGCTCGGGCAGGGCATCGCACTCGCCGTTGACGATGGCGCCGAACCCGGCGATGGTCTCGGCGACCGTCACGTACCGGCCGGGCAGGCCGGTGAACTGCTCGGCGACGAAGAACGGCTGCGAGAGAAACTTCTGCAGCTTGCGCGCCCGGTTGACCGTCAGTTTGTCTTCCTCCGACAGCTCATCCATGCCGAGAATCGCGATGATGTCCTGCAGTTCCTTGTAGCGTTGCAGGACGCCCTGCACCGCGCGGGCCGTCCCGTAATGCTCGTCGCCGACGATGCGCGGATCGAGGATGCGGCTGGTGGAGGTGAGCGGATCGACGGCCGGATAGATCCCCAGCTCGAAGATCTGGCGGGACAGGGTGGTCGCCGCATCGAGGTGAGCAAACGTGGTCGCCGGTGCCGGGTCGGTGTAGTCGTCGGCCGGCACGTAGATTGCCTGGATCGAGGTGACCGAGCCGGTCCGCGTGGAGGTGATTCTCTCCTGCAGCTCTCCCATCTCACTGGCCAGTGTCGGCTGGTACCCGACGGCCGACGGCATGCGCCCCAGCAGCGCCGAGACCTCGGAGCCCGCCTGTGTGAAGCGAAAGATGTTGTCGATGAAGAGCAGGACATCCTGACCCTGGTCCCGGAAGTGCTCCGCCACCGTCAGGCCGGTGAGGCCCACGCGCAGGCGTGCCCCCGGCGGTTCGGTCATCTGGCCGTAGATGAGAGAGACCTTCGAGCGGGTCAGTGCCGAGAGGTCGACCTTGGACATGTCGAACGCTCCGGTCTTTTCCATGTGCTCGTAGAAACTCTCGCCGAAGTCGATGACCTTCGATTCGACCATCTCCCGCAGCAGGTCGTTGCCCTCACGGGTGCGCTCACCCACGCCGGCGAACACGGAATATCCCCCGTGCTTCATGGCAACGTTGTTGATCAGCTCCATGATGAGCACGGTCTTCCCCACGCCCGCGCCACCGAACAGACCGGTCTTGCCGCCCTTCATGTATGGCTCGATCAGGTCGACCACCTTGATGCCCGTCTCGAACATCTCGATCTCGGTGGCCTGTTCCTCGTAGGTCGGCGCAGCGCGGTAGATGGACTCGACATGGTCGGCCGCCACCGGCCCGAGATTGTCCACCGGATTGCCGAGCACGTTGATGACGCGGCCCAGGGTCGCCTGACCCACCGGCACCGAGATCGGCCGGCCGAGATCCTCGACGGACATGCCGCGACACAACCCCTCGGTCGGCTCCATCGCCACGGTGCGGACACGCCCCTCACCCAGGTGCTGGGCGATCTCGGCGGTGATGTTCACGGCAGCTCGATCGCTTCCCCCCTCGTCGCGAACGAGAACCGCGTTGTGAATCGGCGGGAGATGCCCGCCTTCGAAGGACACGTCGATGACCGGCCCGATGACCTGGACGATCTTTCCCATCACTCCCATGCTGCTCTCCCTCGTCGCCTCTGACTCACGCGAGTGCGTCCGCTCCGGACACCACCTCGATGATCTCCCTGGTGATGGCGGCCTGCCGGATGCGATTCATCTGCAAGGTGAGCTTCTCGATCAGCTCACCGGCGTTCTTGGTGGCGGCATCCATGGCCGCCATGCGGGCCCCGTTCTCCGCCGCGTTGGATTCCAGGAGCGCGGCCCAGATCTGCGTGTTGACGTGCCGCGGCAGCAATTCATGCAGGAGCTGTGCCGGCTCCGGCTCGAACAGATAGTCCTCATCCCCTTCCTCGGCCCGCGGTGCAATGCGCGGCAGAGGCAGCAGCTTCTCGACCACCACCTGTTGCTGAATGGCGCTCTTGAACTCGTTGTAGACCATGTAGACCGCATCGAGTTCCGACCCCACGAACTTCCCGATGAGATCGTCACCGATGGGCCGGACGTGATCGAAGCCGAAGTCGCGGAAGACGTCGGTGTACGATTCCCGGATGGGCCACGACCGTCTGGCGAAGAACTCCCGGCCGCGGCGCCCGATCATGCGCAACGCCACGTCGCGATCGGCGTGGGTTTCCAGGAAGTTGACCGCCTCGCGGATGATGTGGGCGTTGAACGAGCCGCACAGGCCGCGATCACCGGTCACCACCAGCAGTTCGATGTGCTCGTCGCCCCGCTCGGCCAGCAGGGGGTGCTGGGAGGCATCGGTGCGCGCTGCCAGCCGCGCCAGCACGTCGCGCATGGCGTGGGCGTACGGCCGTGCCGCCAGGATCTGCTCCTGGGCCCGCCGGAGTCGCGCTGCCGCGACCATCTTCATGGCACGGGTGAGCTGCTCGGTGTTCTTGACCGATCGGATCCGTCGGCGGAGATCGCGGGTGTTCGCCACTCAGCTCACCTTGCGCAGGCTCAGAAACGAGTCCTTGGCCACCTGGATGGCCTGGAGGATCTTCTCGCGCAGCTCGTCAGAGAGCTTGCCCTTCGTTCCCTCCTCCACGATGGCGGCCAGCAGATCGGAGTAGGAGTTGTCGAACACCTCGTAGAGCTTGGTCTCGAACGGCCCGATCTGCTCGATATCGAGGTCATCCAGACAGCCTGCCGTCGCCGCCGTGATGATGAGGATCTGCTTCTCGACCGACAGTGGCGAGTACTGATTCTGCTTCAGGATCTCCACCAGGCGCTTTCCGCGGGCCAGCTGAGCCTGGGTCGTCTTGTCGAGATCGGATCCGAACTGGGCGAACGCGGCGAGCTCGCGGTACTGGGCCAGTTCCAGACGCAGCGTGCCGGCGACCGCCTTCATCGCCTTGATCTGGGCGTTGCCGCCGACCCGTGACACCGACAGGCCGGCGTTGACGGCCGGCTTGACGCCGGAGTGAAAAAGGTCCGTCTCGAGAAAGATCTGACCATCGGTGATCGACACGACGTTGGTGGGAATGTAGGTCGAGATATCGCCCGCCTGGGTCTCGATCACCGGCAGTGCGGTCAACGAACCCCCGCCCTTCTCGTCACTGAGCATCGCGGCGCGCTCCAGCAGCCGGCTGTGGAGGTAGAACACATCGCCGGGAAACGCCTCGCGCCCGGGCGGGCGCCGGAGGAGCAGGGAGATCTCACGGTACGCAGCGGCGTGCTTGCTGAGATCGTCATAGATGCACAGGGCGTGACGCCCGTGGTCGCGGAAGTACTCGCCCATGGCGCAGCCGGCGAACGGCGCCAGGTACTGCAGCGGGGCCGGCTCGGAGGCCGCGGCCGAGACCACGATGGCGCTGTCCATGGCGCCGTACTCCTCCAGCGTCTGCACCACGTTGGCCACGGTCGAGGCCTTCTGACCGATGGCGACATAGATACTGATGACGCCGGTCGCCCGCTGGTTGATGATGGTGTCCAGCGCCAGCGCCGTCTTGCCGGTCTGGCGGTCGCCGATGATCAGCTCTCGCTGCCCGCGGCCGATGGGAATCATGCCATCGACCGGCTTCAGACCGGTCTGCAGCGGGATCTTGACCGGCTGGCGATCGACCACGCCGGGAGCGATGCGCTCCACCGGCGCGAATTCATCGGTCTCCACCGGTCCCTTGCCGTCGATGGGAGTGCCGAGAGGATCCACCACACGGCCGATGAGTGCCTCGCCCACCGGCACCTGCATGATGCGACCCGTTCGCCTGACCTTGTCTCCCTCGCGGACCCGGAAGAACTCGCCGAGCAGGACGACTCCGACGCTGTCCTCCTCCAGGTTGAGTGCCATGCCGCGCACGCCATCCGGCAGGTCGAGCAGCTCGCCGTACATGACCTTTTCCAGCCCGTGAACCTGGGCGATGCCGTCACCCACCGAGTCGACGATGCCTTCCTCGGCGATGTCGACCTCGGGCGTGTAACCCTCGATCTCCTGCCGGAGAATGCGGGTGATCTCTCCTGACTTGATATCCACCATGGACGCCGTCACTCCCCTTTGAGCCGCCGATGCAGCCGTTCGAATTGCCCGCGGACACTCCCGTCGAACACCTGTGCCCCCATGCGTGTCACGGCGCCGCCGAGGATGGCGGCATCGACACGGGTGGTCAGCCGGACCGAGTGGCCGGTGGTCTTCTCCAGCGATTTCCGGTAGGACTCTCTCATCTCGTCGGTCAGCTCCACGGCGGTGGTCATCTCCGCCGCGACGATGTCACGACGCTGATCACAGATCTCACCGACCGCCTGGGTCACATCTTCAAGCAGCCCGAGATGATTCGACTCGGCCAGGAGCGCGATGAGCCGCTTCACCACCGGCGTGAAGCCGATGGCCGCAAACACCCGCTCGGTGAGTTCCCGCCGGCGGCTGCCCGGCAGGACCGCCGAGCCGATGGTCTGTCGCGCCTCCGGAGTGGCCAGCACATCGCCGGCAGCACCCAGCTCGGCGTGTGCCGCCACCAGGTCGTCCGCACGGCGCAGGGTCTCAGCCAGGGCGCGCGCGTAGCGCACAGCCAGTGTCCGGTTGGCCATCTCGAATCCTCTGCCTGTCTAGTGCATGACGCGCAAGACGTCGCGGCGCGAAGGCGCCGGCCGGATGCCGGATCCGCAGCGGACCGGTCGGACCTCTTCCCTCCCGATGAGACCGTGCAAGCTATCACCACAGGCCGCACCGGTCAAGGTAAGTGGCCGTCTCTTAAGGGTCTTGCCGGCCTGTCTCGAGGCCGGGGGCGCGGCCGGAGGGGTCGCCGTCGGCTCGCGTGGCCGGTCCATCGTCGTCGCCCGGCGCGGGGATCATGAACAGTTCTCCGTCGAACACCCCCCCCTTGGAGATCTGCACCGCCGGTGCCGAGGCATAGAGTTCACCCTCGACCCGGGCGCCGGGCAGGATCTCGACGCGATGATCCACCGAGATCTTGCCGGAGACCTTGCCGTGTACCTCGAGGGAGCCGACGATCACCTCGGCCTCCACCCGACCGGTCTCCCCCACGACCAGATGCTCGTACGACTCCACCCGGCCCTCCAGGTATCCGTCCACCCGGAGCAGGTCCTTGAAGCGGACCGTGCCGTGAACCTCCATGCCCGGTCCGATGAAGCCGTTCATCTCGATGGGCGCTGGCGCCCTCTTCTTCACCGCCATCAATCTGCCTTTCTCAGCCGGTGCTCTTGGCCGTCTCGACGCTCCCGCCTGGCAGCGGGACATGATGCACGCGCGCTGCCGGCGGCGGCGTGGCCGCGCGCGCCGCTGATTCGAGGACCTCGAACAGGCGCTGCAGCTCCTCGGCGCCGGAAAACGCGATCTCGATCCGCCCGCGCGAGGGCCGGCCGCGGATCGCCACAGGGGTCCCCAGGGCCGCCTTGAGCCGCTCCTGGGCATCCTTGACGTTCGGATCGTCCTGCCAGCGGCGGCGGCCTGACCGGTGGGCCGCCGGGGACGACCCGCGCCCGCCGGTCCGGGCCACCCACGCTTCCGTCTGGCGCACCGTGAGCGAGCGCTCGACGACCTGCCGCGCCATCTTCGCCTGCTCCCCACGGTCGGCGACGCCGGCCAGCGCCTTGGCGTGACCGGCGCTGAGCCGTCCCTCTCCCACCAGCTCGCGAACGTCCTTACATAACTCCATTATTCGCAACAGGTTGGATATATATGGCCGACTCTTACCCAGGCGCTTCGCCAGGGCGTCATGGGAGAGCGCGAACCGTTCGACCAGCAGCTGGCAGGCCCGCGCCTCCTCGAGAGGATTCAGATCCTCGCGCTGCACGTTCTCGATGAGCGCCACCTCCACGCGCTGCCGATCGTCCATCTCCCGCACCACCACCGGAATCTCGTCGAGCCCGGCCGCCACCGCCGCCCGCCACCGCCGTTCGCCCACCACCAGCTCGTAGCGTGCCCCGCTGCGGCGCACGATCACGGGCTGCAAGACACCGTGCAGCTTGACGGAGCGCTCCAGTTCGACCGCCGCCTCATCGACGAAGCGCTTGCGCGGCTGCTCTGGATTGGGGTCGATCAGCCCGGGATCGAGACGCTGGACGCCGACACTCGAGCCGGCAGGGGGCTCGGGAATCAGGGATGCGAGTCCCCTACCGAGCGCTTTTCGTCTGGTCATGGCCTAGCACCTCCGCCGCCAGGGCCAGATACGCTTCGGCCCCGCGGGATCGGATGTCATACAGCATGATCGGCTTGCCGAAGCTGGGCGCCTCGCCGAGCCGCACGTTGCGGGGAATCACCGTCTTGAAGACCTGGGTGGTGAAATGGGTCCGGATCTCCTCGGCCACCTGGCGCGACAGGCCGGTCCGGTCGTCATACATGGTCAGCAGGACACCTTCCAGCCGCAGCCGCGGGTTGAGACTGGCCCGCACCCGCTCGACCGTGCCGATCATCTCCGAGATGCCCTCCAGGGCCAGATACTCGCACTGCACCGGGATCAGCACCGAGTCGGCGGCGGTCAGACTGTTGACCGTCAGCAACCCCAGTGACGGGGGACAATCGAGCACCACGTAGTCGTACCGGTCACGGACCGGCGACAACCGGGCCTCCAGGGTGAACTCCCAGCGTGGCTGGCGCGCCAGCTCGATCTCGATGCCCACCAGGTTCCGGGTCGACGGCACCACCGACAGCGGGCCGATGCAGGTCGACTCCGCCGGCAAGGGACCGGCCGGCGACGCGCTGAGCCAGTCGTAGGTTCCGGCCGAGACCGATCCCTTCTCCACGCCCACACCCTGGGTCGCGTTGGCCTGGGGATCCATGTCAATGAGCAGGACCTGTCGTTCCGCCAGCGCCAGGGCCGCGCCCAGATTGACCGCGGTCGCGGTCTTGCCGACGCCCCCCTTCTGATTGGCAATGGCGATGACCCGGCTCAACTGTCTCCCGGCCGTGTCCGGCCGCGCCATCCCGACCCCGTCGGATGTTCCACGTGGAACATTTTCCGGCGGTCAGACATGTTCCACGTGGAACACTACACCATTCGATCGGTCGATTTCCTGCGGCCGGCGTCGAGAACCCGAAGCGATCCCGCCATGGCTCCGGTCCCGAGCGGCACGCTCGCCACCAGGTGGGCGGCGCCCAGCGGTGTTTCCCGGCTCCCGTCATAGAGGATGGCCCGGCGGACCGCTCCCCGGCCCAGCGCCTCGACGAGCAGCGGTCCGAGGCCGGTCGCCCGGGTGGTCACCAGGTCCGCCCCGAGCCCGCTCAACTCACCGGCCGAGGCGATCCGCTCGGCATGAACGCCCACCGCCGTCAATCCCATCTCGAAGGCGGCCTGGCGAAGAAAGGCCGCCTTGCGCCGGGCGGATTCGACCAGCGTCACCGGCAGATCCGGCCAGAAGGCGGCCCAGACCAGGCCGGGAAAGCCGCCCCCGCTGCCGAGGTCGACGATGGCCCGGGCCGCTCCGAGGAAGTCCAGCGCCGCCACCGACTCCAGGTAATGGCGTGCCAGGGCCGGCGGGGCCACGTCGGCGTCGGAGACCAGCCCGGCGCGCCGATTCCACCGGCGCAGGAGGGCCGCATGCCGGACCATCCGGTCCAGGATGGCCGGATCAGGCGACCGGCCGCGAGTCCGGAACTGGCGTTCGATGGCGTGTCGGATGGGCACCAGACGGCTTTCCACGGCGGAGCGCCACGCGCACCGCCGCCAGGGCTGCCGGAGTCACCCCGGAGATCCGGCCAGCCTGGCCAAGATTCTCCGGACCGACCCGGGTCAGCTTTTCCACCACCTCGCGGGAGAGACCCCCGATGCGCGCATAGTCGATCTCCGCAGGGATGCGTCGTCGCTCGTCCCGGGCCAGGTGGCGCACCTCCCGGATCTGTCGGCGGACATAGCCGGCGTACTTGACACGGGCCTCGAGCTGGCGTCTCGCCGACCGGTCCAGGGGCGCCGCCGGATCGAAGCGGCCCGCCGCCTTCTCCTGCCGGCTCAGCGTGGCCAGCACGGCATCCACCGCCACACCGGGCCGCTTCAGCAGATCCAGCAGGGTCGTTCCCCGGGCCTTCTCCTGCGCCGCATCCGCGGCGGAGATTCCCTCCGGCGGCCAGTCGGTCGAGACCCGGGTGGCGCGCAGCGCCGCCAGGGTCGCGGCCATCGCCCGTTTCAGCCGCCTGACGAGAGCGGCCTCTGCGGCCGGCACCAGTCCCAGCCGCCGGCCATGGCCGGCCAGCCGGAACCGTGCCGAATCGCATCCCAGCAGGAGTCGGTACTCGGCGCGGGAGGTGAACATGCGGTACGGCTCGACGGTCCCCCGCGTCACCAGGTCGTCGACCAGCACACCGATGTAGGCCTGGTGCCTGCGCAGCCGGAAGGGCGGGCGAGAGGTGACGGCCAGCGCCGCATTGATGCCGGCCACCAGGCCGAGCGACGCCGCCTCCTCGTAGCCGGTGGTGCCATTGATCTGTCCTGCCAGCCACAGCCGGGGGAGCGCGCGGGTCTGCAGCGTCGTGTCCAGCTCGGTGGGATCCACGAAGTCGTACTCGATGGCATACCCCGGTCGCGCCACCTCCACCTCCTCGAGTCCCGGGATGACGCGCAGAAAACCGCTCTGGGTCTCCTCGGGGAGGGACGTGGACAGGCCGTTCGGATAGATCAGGTCGGT
Source organism: Acidobacteriota bacterium (assembly GCA_046757965.1). Lineage (GTDB taxonomy): Bacteria > Acidobacteriota > Polarisedimenticolia > SMYD01 > SMYD01 > JBHHZI01. Next base: position 20,053 of record JBHHZI010000005.1, read on the forward strand.
GTCGATGCCTTCCGGCTCGAGGAAGATCTGATGCCGCTTTCGGGAGGCGAAGCGCACCACCTTGTCCTCGATCGACGGACAGTACCGCGGCCCCACCGAGGTGATGGCGCCGCTGAAGAGCGGCGACAGATGTAGCGCCGAGCGGATGATGTCGTGGACGCGCGGGTTCGTGTGGGCGATGTGACAGGCCTGCTGGGGGAGGCGGGGAGCGGTGGTGTGGGCATGGAAGAAGATCGGCTCGTCATCGCCCGGCTGTTCCCGGAAGGCGGACCAGTCGATGGTCTTCCCGTCGAGGCGGGGCGGTGTGCCGGTCTTCAGACGCCCCATGCGCAGCCCCATGGCCTCCAGGCGACCGGCCAGCGCCACCGTGGGCGCCTCGCCATGCCGGCCGGCGTCCACCTGGACCGAGCCGATGTGGATCCGCCCGCGCAGGAAGGTGCCGGTGGTCAGGACGACAGCTCTGGCGGAGAGGTGCCGCCCGTCCGCCAGGATCACACCCGCCGCGGCGCTGTTCTCGATGAGGAGGTCCTCGACCCGACCCTCCACGACCGTCAGGCCCTGCCGGTCGGCCAGCTCGATCCCCATCTCGCGCTCGTAGATGCGGCGATCCGCCTGGGCGCGAGGGGCGCGCACGGCCGGGCCCTTGGCGCGGTTCAGCACCCGGAACTGGATCCCCGCCCGGTCGGCCACGCGGCCCATGATGCCGCCCAAAGCATCGATCTCCTTGACGAGGTGCCCCTTCGCCAGGCCTCCGATGGCCGGGTTGCACGACATCCGGCCCAGGCCGGCGGCGTCGAGCGTGACCAGCGCCGTGCAACAACCCAGGCCGGCCGCCGCCGCGGCTGCCTCGCAGCCGGCATGGCCGCCGCCCACCACCACGATGTCGAAGTCGTGCACCCGCCGTCTCCTGCGCTCCGCCCGCCGCCGCGGGAGACTCATGCTATGCCGGTGCCGCCCCCGGTGCCAGGGCCCGACCGGCAGCCGAGCCGCCACCGGCGTCGAGCGCGAGGACCCTCGTTCGCGGGCCGCCTCCTACTTGCCGATGCAGAAGGTGGAGAAGATCCGCTCGTACATCTCGTCGAGGCCGCCACGCCCGGTCAGTTCCGCCAGACAGACCAGCGCCTCACCGATCGGCACCGCCAGCATCTCCTCGCCGGCTCTCCGCTGCGTCGCGGCAGCCGCCTCCGCCACGGCGCGGCGCGCCGCCTCCAGCCGTTCCTTCTGGCGCAGGCGTGTCACCAGGGGCAGGTCGCCGATCTCCTGGCGCGGAGCAAGACGGTCGAGGATGGCGGCGCGCAACGGCGCCATGCCCTCGCCGGTGCGGGCAGACACGGCCAGGCGTGTCCGGGTGTCGGGAGACACCGACATCGCGGTGGCCCGCCCGCCGGCGGGCGGGACCAGATCGATCTTGTTGAGGACCGGCAACGGACGGCTCCCGCCGGGGAACTCCGGTGGCAACAGGGGAGTGGTCTCGTCCACCGCGTTCACCCAGACCACCAGGTCGGAGGCGAGCCGCTCGCTTGCCCCACGTCGCTGTCCCTCCTTCTCGATCGAATCCGCTGCGCCGGGAACCGCTGCCGACCGGGCGATGCCGGGCGCCGGGGCCCGCTCTCCGGCCGTGTCGACCAGTGTGATCGGCAGGCCGTCCCAGTCGACGTCTGCCTCCACCACGTCGCGCGTGGTTCCCGGAATGGAGCTGACGATGGCTCGATCGATACCTAATAACTTATTGAAAATACTGGATTTACCAGTATTCACCGGGCCCGAGAAGACGACCCGGGCGCCGCTCCTCAGGCGCAGACCGCGCGCTGCATCCGACACCAGACGGTCCAGCGCCGCCTGCTGGACCGCCAGGCCCGCCGACAGCGCGTGCCAGTCGAGAAAATCCTCCGTCTCGGTGGCGGAGAACTCGAGACTGCCCTCGATGCGTGCCAGCCAGTCGACCAGCGCCCGGCGGATCGGTTCCACCGCGGCGGACAGCGCGCCCCGTTGCTGGCGGTGAGCCACGCGCGCCTGCTGCTCGGTGCGCGCCTGGATCAGATCATCGATGGCCTCGGCCTGCACGGCGTCGAGACGACCATGGAGGAACGCCCGGTAGCTGAACTCACCCGGACCGGCAGGCCGGGCCCCGAAGCGGACGGCCGCCGCCAGCATGCGGCGCAGGACCACCGGACTGCCGTGCAGCGTCAGTTCGATCAGGTCCTCGCCCGTCGGGCTGTCGGCAGCAGGGAAATAGATCAGGACGCCGGTGTCGATCTCTTCCATCGCCACGCTGGCGACAGCCTGGTGCCGGCCGGCGAGGGACGCCGGCGACCGCTCGGGCGCTGCGCTCGTGTCTCCGGGCAACGCCGGACCGGCCGCCACACGGGCGCTGCCGGTCACCGCCTGGCGCGCCACGGGAAACGGGCCGCCGGCGCGCCAGGGGCGGAAGAGCTGACGGGCGAGGGAAACCGCATCGGACCCGGAGAAGCGCACCAGCCCGAGAGCTCCCCGCCCGGGTGGTGTGGCGATGGCCGCGATGGTGTCGGCAGCATCCGGGTGGGGAGTCATGTCAGGCACACCCCGGAGGACGGGGTCAGGCCTTGCGGCCCGCCGTGGCCCGTCGCCCCGCGCCGCCGGCTGGAATGGCCTCGCGGGCGTGACGCTTGTTGATCATCGCCCGCTGGATGAGGCCGAGCAGGTTGTTGACCAGCCAGTAGACGACCAGGCCGGCCGGCATCTTCAGGAAGAAGAAGGTGAACAGCAGCGGCGACAGGTACATCATGCGCCGCTGCATCGGATCGGGCATGGCAGCACCGCTGAGGACCTGCTGGGCGATCATCGAGCCGCCCATCACGATGGGCAGGACGTAGTACGGGTCCATCGAGGCCAGATCGTGAATCCACAGGATGAAGGGCGCCTGGCGCAGCTCGATGGCGGCCTCCAGAAGATTGTAGAAGGCGAGCAGGACCGGCATCTGCAGGAGCAGGGGCAGGCACCCGGTGATGTTGCTGGCCGGGTTGATGCCTTCCTTCTTGTACAGGTCCATCACCTCCTGGTTCATCTTCTGTCGCGACTCGATGTCCTTCTTGCCGGCTTTCCGGTGCCGGTCGCGGATCCGCTGGACCAGCGGATGGACGCGTTTCATCTTCTCCTGATTGCGCTTCATGGAGAGCATGGAGCGGTGCCGGATCGGCCACATCACGCCGTTGATGACGAAGGTCAGCAGGACGATGGCCCAGCCCCAGTTCGAGACGACGCGCGCCTGGATGTAGATCAGCGCGTGGAACAGACCCCGGGTCAGCGGCGTGACCAGCGGCACGCGACTCTGGAAGTAGACCACCTCCTCGAGATGGCGCCCCATGGACCGCAGCAACTGGTAGTTCTTCGGTCCGACATAGATCCCGACCGGCGTGCCGTCGCCGGGCGTCATCAACGACACCGCGATCCCCGGCGTCGGCTTCCCACCGTCGGCGGCCGGCACCTCGGCATAGGCCGCGTCGAACCTCCCGGTGGTCGCGGGGAGCAGCAGGGCAGCGAAGTAGGTGTCTTCCAGACCGCCCCAGGCGGCGTTCTCCCCCAGGAGGATCCGTTCCCCGGGGTCGAGCGAGCCGGCACTCTTGCGGACCGGCTTGGGCAGCGCATCGACCAGCGCCTGGCCGCGGTAACTGAACCGGCTCGCCGACCCGTTCTTGAAGGTTTCGCCAAAACCCGCACCCCAGGCCAAGGCGGCCGGCACCGGTCCACCGCTGTCGCGGACGGACAGCTTCACCGTGGCCAGGAATCCCGGGCCGACGTGCACCGTCTTGACGACCTCGTCACCGGTGCCATCTGCCCAGGTCATCACCACCTCGGGGGCGGCGGCGGTTCCCTGGCGTTCGATCCGGTAGAGAGCCGCGTTTGCGGCCTTCTCCAGGGCGGCCGCCGCACGACCTGCGTCGGTCTGTTCCGTGGCCCGGGGAAACTGCACTGCCAGGGGCAGCCAGCCCGACAGGGCCGCGGTGTCACTGGCCAGGTCCGCCTCGTTCCAGGTCCGGACTCGATCCTGCAGCGCGGGACCGGGCACCAGTTCCAGATTGTCGCCGCTGGAGTCCTTGTAGGTCTTGAGCTTCCAGCTCAGGATCCGGGCGCCCTTGTTGGTGAACACCACCAGCGCATCGTCGGTCTCGACCCGGACGATCTCGGGGGTCGCCGCGCCGATGGCGGCCTCGGCGCCCGGCACATCCGGAGCGACAGGACGTGGTTCGGCGCCCGGTTCCGCTGCCGGTGGGCCGCCGTCAGCGACCTCCGCGACGGCGGCAGGTGCCGGGGGTTGCGGCGACTCGGGCTGCGGAAACAGCATCTGCCAGGCGAACAGGACGGCCAGTGACAGACCGACGGCGAGAAGGGCTCGGCGTTCCATAGGGGGGGTTTCGTCCGACTCCGTGAGAAGGGAAGCGCGCGGCTAGACCAGCGGGTCGAAGCCACCCCGCGCGAAGGGGTGGCACCGGCAGATCCGGCAAATCGCCCGCCACCCGCCGCGCACCACCCCGTAGCGCTCGATGGCGGCGGCGCCGTACTCCGAACAGGTGGGGTGATAGCGACAGGCTGGAGGCAGCAGAGGAGAGACGAGCAGCTTGTAGGCACGCAGGAGGAGGAGCGCCGCACGCCGGGCGAGGCGTCTCATCGTCCGGGTCCCTGGCGAGCCGGAACGCGACCGGTATCGCGCCTCGCCCGCTGCACCGCCGTCAGCAAGCTCGACGCGAGCCGTTCGAAGGGCATCATGGCCATCTCGCGCCGCCCGTTCACCACGATATCCAGCGAGCCATCCAGCTTCTCCCGATGGAGACGGAACACCTCACGCAGGCGCCTCTTGATCCGGTTGCGCCGCACCGCTCCACCGACACGCCGTGACACCGACAGGCCCAGCCGGTGACCTGCGGTGGCTCCCGGAGCGACCACCACGGACATTCCCGGCGCAAATCCGCGACCGCCGGTGGCGTACACCCGGTCGAACTCCCGTCTGGTTCGGATGCGATTGTCCCGCGTGAAGCGCCGATCCACGGCGCTTGAAGGCGCCGAACCGTGCATGGTACGGCTCAGACCCCGAGCCGGCGCCGGCCCTTGCGCCGGCGCCGTGCGATCACCGCGCGGCCGCCCCTCGTCCGCATGCGGACGAGGAACCCGTGGGTCCGCTTTCTCTTGCGATTGTTCGGCTGAAACGTCCGTTTCATGTCCAGATCTTTCGCTCGACGGCCGGTTCACGGGCATGGCGCACAATGGCTCCGACCGCCTGATTCTTCGTGCGAAGCCCTGATTCTAGGAACAGTTCTGCAGGGTGTCAAGCACTGCCGGGGAGACGCCACACACCACGATCTTATCTTTCAATCACTTGCGCAATCTGTGGAAAAATGGCTGGACATCCCGATTGGCGCCGTGTTAGGATGCACCCGTTCCACACGTCGAGGGTGGAACGACCCGGTTCAGCATCAAAACACGGTCGTCAAGGTCGTACCCCAACAGACTGGATCTCTGTCTGAGGCTGAGAAAATGACTCTGCCGCACGGGAGAATTTCGTCTGCGCGTCCTGTTCGCTCCAGCGAACCGATTGTCTCGTGTCATCCATAACATGGTAGAAAAAATGGACTTATCATTTTTTATCTTTTCCACAGTTGTTAAAAACTTGTGGAAAAAGGGCGGTGGGGATGAACAGATGGGAATGTGTCCTCCAGGGCGTCGAGAAACGGATCAACAAGCATTCCTTCCGGACCTGGTTCCGCCCGACCAGACTCATCCGGGCACTTGACGGACACCTCACGGTTCGTGTTCCCAATCAGCTCTTTCTCGAGTGGATCCAGAGCAACTACCGGACCATTGTCGATGAGGTGATCGCCGGCATGGAATCGGACATCCGGTCCGTCTCCTTCACCTGTGCCGGAACAGATCCAGACACTACCGTCCCGGATGGCGGCGCCGGGATGGACACAGAGGCCAGGGGGCCCGCGGCCACGCCGTGCCGGCCGTCCAGGCGCACCATCACACCCCGGTACACCTTCCAGAATTTCGTCGTCTCCTCCTGCAACCAGTTCGCCCACGCCGCCGCCAGGGCGGTTGCGGAGAAACCGAGCCACGCCTACAACCCTCTCTACATCTACGGCGGTGTCGGACTCGGCAAGACGCATCTGTTGCATGCCATCGGCAACGTCATCAAGAACGAGGATCCGTCGTCCGTGATCCTCTACATCTCCAGCGAGAACTTCATGAACGAGCTGATCAATGCGATCCGCTTCGAGAAGACGTTCGAGTTCAAGGAGAAGTACCGGAATGTGGATGTCCTGCTCATGGATGACATCCAGTTCCTCGAGGGTAAGGAACGCACCCAGGAGGAGTTCTTTCACACCTTCAACCAGCTCTATGAACTCCAGAAACAGATCGTGATCAGTTCCGACTGTCGTCCCAGGGAGATCTCCACACTCGAGGAGCGCCTGCGCTCCCGCTTCGAGTGGGGACTGATCGCCGACATCCAGCCACCCGATCTGGAAACCAAGGTGGCGATTCTGAACAAGAAGGCGGCCGATGAAGGGGTCACACTTCCCCAGGATGTCTCTCTCTATGTCGCGTCCAAGGTGAAGTCCAATATTCGTGAACTCGAGGGGTGTCTGGTCCGCACGATCGCTTACGCGTCACTCACCGGAAGGCCCATCGATCTCGAGCTCACGACGGAGACGTTGCATGACATCGTGAGCGAGGCCGCTCACGCGATCACCGTCGAGACCATCCAGAAGCTCGTGGCCGGCTTCTACCGGCTCAAGACATCCGACCTGAGGTCGCGGAACAACTCGAAGAACGTCGCGCTCCCACGGCATGTCGCCATGTATCTGTCCAAGTCGATGACCCACTGCTCACTTCCCGAGATCGGCCGTCGCTTCGGAAAAAAGCATCACTCGACGGTCCTGCATGCCATCCGCAAGGTGGAGCGTCTCCGTGCTGAACCAGAATTCGACAGACAGATGCAGTCATTCATCGAAGCTCTCCAGTGACTTGCACGATCCATACACACCCTTGCATGGTGACCAACCTGTGGAATCCGTCATCGCACTCCACAGTTTCCAGCCTGACATCTTTCCCACACGATGTCGACAGCCTTCTCCAGCCTGCCTCGACCCGATGAACGGCCTGCTCCACCGGCAGTTCGACCATCCATTGATCTTTTCCACAGACACTACAACTGGTACTAGTATGTACTTGCTCTTCATATCATTGACTTGTCGTTGATGGAGGTCGTGGTGGAATTCATCGTGAACAAGGAAGACCTGCTCCCCGAGTTGACTCTGATCCAGGGGGTCATCGAGCGCAAGACCACGATGCCGATCCTGTCGAACCTGCTACTGAAGGCAACCGCAGAAGGCGTGGAACTGCTGGCCACGGATCTCGATGTCGGCCTGAAGACGCGCTGCGAGGCCCAGGTGACGGGTCAGGGTGAGGTCACCGTCCAGGCTCGCAAGCTCTTCGATGTGGTCAAGAGTCTGCCTGGTGGTGAGATCCGCTTCAAGGTGGCCGGCAGTGCTGATCTCGGCATCACCTGCGGCAAGTCGCGGTTCAAGCTGCGTGGCCTGCCCGCAGCCGATTTTCCCGCGCTCCCGGATGCCACCGTCGAGCAGCCGGTCCACCTGACCGGCATTGACCTGCGAGATCTGGTGGCGAAGGTCCTGTTCGCCGTGACCGTGGATGATCCTGTCTATTCGCTCAACGGGGCGCTGCTGCGCATCGACGGCAAGACGCTGACTCTGGTGGCCACCGATGGACATCGGCTCGCCTATGTGTCCCGCGAGCTCAATATCGATCCGGTGAAGACGCCCCTGGAGAGGGTCGTGCACCGCAAGACGCTATCCGAGCTGTCGAAGATGTTGGCCGAATCGGGTAATGACACCGTCTCCTGCGGGGAGGTGGCCAACCATCTTCTGTTCCGCTCGGCTCGCTCGACGCTGTTCTCCCGTTTTCTCGACAAGTCGTTCCCGGCCTTCGAGAAGGTGCTTCCGGAGGGCAATGATCAGCATCTGATGGCGGACCGTGGGGCGCTGACTGGCGCCTTGAAGCGTGTCTCCCTGCTGTCGAGTGAGCGGTCCCGGGCTGTGCGTCTCTCCGTGGAGGCGGGCAGCCTGGAGATCTCGTCGAATTCACCGGAACTGGGTGAGGCGATGGAGACCCTGCCGGTGGACTACACCGGGAAGCCGATGGCCATCGGCTTCAATGCTCGCTATCTGGTGGATTTTCTGGATGTGGTGAGTGACGAGAAGGTTCGTCTGTCGCTGAAGGATGCTGACACCCAGGGGTTGCTGACCCCCGGCGAGGAGCATCCCGAGGACTACCGCTACGTGGTGATGCCGATGCAGCTGCGCGGGGAAGAAGGGGCGAAAGACGCTTCTTGAGCGCCTGACCCTGACGTCCTTCCGGAATCTTGCCGATGGTTCTCTGGTATGGCCGCATGGCCTGACTCTCGTTGCCGGAGAGAATGGCCAGGGCAAGACCAATCTCCTCGAGGCCATCTTCTTCCTGGCCATGGGGCGGTCGTTCCGTGTGTCTCGTCTCGATCGCCTGGTGCGTCGCGGGGAGCCCTTGTTCCATCTCGAGGCGCAGGTCAGGTCGCGTGGGGTGTCTCATCGCCTGGAGGTGACGGCCGGTCAGGGGGAACGTGGCCGGCAGCTCGATGGCAAGGCCGCCGGTCTTGCTGACACACTGAACTCCTTTGCATGCCTGGTCTTCGCGTCGCCAAGGCTGGACCTCTTTCGTGGCTCTCCCCAGGATCGGCGGCGCTTCCTGGACCGTGGGGTGGCCTCGATCTGGCCGGATCTGCTGCCGGTCTACCGGGATCAGGTGCGTGCAGGGCGGCAGAAGAACGAGTTGCTGCGCCGGGCCCGGGAGTCAGGCGGTGGCACGCAGGTGAGAGATCAGATCCAGGCGTTCAACCGGCGTCTGGCACAGTCCGGCAGCCGCATCCAGCAGGCACGCCAGCGCTATGTGGATCTGCTTCATGTCGAGCTGGTCGAAAGCGACGCGCTCGGCGGGCTCGTTCCAGGGTCTATTCCCCGGCTGGCGTACCGGCCCAGTCCGCGGTTGAACTGGTCGCCCATGGAGGGGGTGAATGAGATTGCTGCTGCTCTGTGCGCGGCATTTGACGAGAGGATGGATGAGGAGATGCGGCGCGGGGTGGCTCTTCTCGGTCCACAGCGTGACACCCTGTCCATCACACAGGATGGCTGTGAGATGGCAACCTACGCGTCATCCGGGCAGCAACGGGCCGCGCTGATCGCCCTGAAGATCTGCAAGATGCTGGTTCACAAGAAGTTGACCGGTGACTACCCGGTGCTGCTGGTCGATGATGTCGATTCCGAACTCGACGCGGAGCGAACCCGCCGTGCGTTGCGCATCCTGAACGGAGAATTCCAGGCCATCGTGGCCTCGGCGCGCGGCGCCGCCTGGCCAGAGTCCCGTCCGGGTTCACGGCTGATCCGGGTGCGGAATGGTATAATCACCCTGGCGTGAGAACAGGGCAAGGCGCCCCCCCTTTCGACACCTCCACCCCATCGGCTGGTGCCCGTCGGGCAGACCCGGCCAGGACCGAAATGACCGAGATTGAACAGCCGAGAGAGGACCGGAGCACGGTCAATGCGTCTGCCTATGACGCCAGCAAGATCAAGGTCCTGCCCGGCCTCGAGGCGGTGCGGGCCCGCCCGGCCATGTACATCGGAGACACGATCTCGGGCGGCTTGCACCATCTTGTCTGGGAAGTGGTGGACAACGCCATCGATGAGGCGCAGGCCGGTTTCTGCTCTCGCATCGAGGTGAGTGTCAATATCGATAACTCCATCACGGTCAGTGATGACGGCCGTGGGATTCCCGTGGGGATGCACGCGGAGCAGGGCAAGTCCGCCGCCGAGGTGGTGATGACCATCCTCCATGCCGGCGGCAAGTTCGACAACGAGACCTACAAGGTCTCCGGTGGTCTCCACGGGGTGGGCGTGTCCGTCGTCAATGCCCTGTCCGATCCGTTGCAGCTCGAGATCTGGCGAGACGGCCACGTCTATCAGCAGGCCTACAGCAAGGGCAAGCCCACCACGCCTTTCGAGCAGGTCGGCACGACCCAGCGCCGGGGCACCAAGATCACCTTCAAGCCCGACCCGGAGATCTTCGAGGAAACGAAGTACTCGTTCGACGTGCTGTCCCAGCGCCTGCGAGAGCTCGCCTTCCTCAATTCAGGCATCGAGATCCACCTCACCGACGAGCGGGATGACCGTTCGACCACGTTCCATTACGAGGGAGGCATCAGCTCGTTCGTCGAGTATCTCAACACCGGCAAGAAGACGGTGCACGAGAAGCCGATTCACATGAAAGGGGAGAAGGAAGGTGTTGCGGTCGAGGTTGCGCTGCAGTACAACGAGACCTACGGCGAGACCCTCTTCTCCTACGCCAACAGCATCAACACGCAGGAAGGCGGCACCCATCTGACTGGCTTTCGTGCCGCGTTGACCCGCACCATCAACACCTATGTCTCCCAGGCCGCCAATCTGTCCCGGGAGATGAAGGAGACCACTCTCACCGGTGACGACGTGCGGGAGGGGCTGGCCGCCGTGGTGGCGGTGAAGGTCGCCAAGCCACAGTTCGAGGGACAGACCAAGACCAAGCTGGGCAATGGTGAGGTCAAGGGATTGGTGGAGGCCCTGGTCAACGAGATGCTGTCGCAGTTTCTCGAGGAGCACCCCACGGTGGCCCGCCGCATCGTGGAGAAGGGGGTCGAGGCCGCCCGGGCGCGTGAGGCCGCCCGCAAGGCCAAGGAACTCACCCGGCGCAAGGGAGCCCTGGATTCGTCCAGCCTGCCGGGCAAGCTGGCCGATTGCTCGGAGCGTGATCCCGCGCTGTGCGAGCTGTACCTGGTGGAGGGTGATTCAGCCGGCGGGTCGGCCAAGCAGGGTCGTGACCGGCGCTTTCAGGCGATCCTGCCGCTGCGTGGCAAGATTCTCAACGTCGAGAAGGCACGCATCGACAAGATGCTGGGGCATGAGGAGATCCGCACCATCATCGCGGCCCTCGGCTGCGGCATCGCCAAGGACATCGACCTGGGCAAGCTCCGGTATCACCGCATCATCATCATGTGTGACGCGGATGTCGACGGGTCGCACATCCGCACGCTGCTGCTGACCTTCTTCTTCCGCCAGATGCGGCCGCTCATCGAGCGCGGCTATCTCTACATTGCCCAGCCGCCGCTGTATCGCATCGCCCGGGGGAAGCACGAGACCTATGCCAGTGAAGAGAAGGACATGTCTTCTTTCCTCATCGACAAGGTGGCCGAGGAGCAGACAGTGGAGATTCCCGGGCGGTCCCTCACGCTGACGGGAAAGCCCCTGCGTCGTGTACTCGCCCATCTGAGCGAGTACAGCCACTATCGGGGTCTGCTGCAGCGCCGGGGTCTCGATCAGGGCCTGACCGCCATTCTCATGGCGCAGTCCGTCACGGGCCCGGCCGACCTGCAGGACGAGACGCGCGTGAAGAGCCTGGTGGCCGCCCTGAAGAAGGCCGGCCGGACGGTGAGTGAGCCCGAGCGCGACGAGGAACGAGGCGCCCATCGCATCACCGTCGACTCGTGCACCCTGAAGTTCGATTCGGTGGTCATCGATCACGACCTGCTCAGTGCCCCGTCGTATCGCAATCTCTGTGAGGTGTATTCGCGCATCGAGGAGCTGCATCAGCCGCCGTTCCTGGTGACGACCAACGGTCATCAGGAATCATTCCTGTCGCGCGAGCGCCTCTTCGCGACGCTCATCGAGAGTGGCAAGAAGGGCCTGACCATCCAGCGCTACAAGGGGCTCGGCGAGATGAATCCAGAACAGCTCTGGTCCACCACCATGGATCCGGCGCGCCGCAAGCTGCTGCAGGTCGGCATTGAGGACGCTCCCGAGGCGGAGACCATCTTCAGCCGGCTGATGGGTGAGGAGGTTGAGCCGCGCCGGCAGTTCATCCAGGAAAACGCCCTGGAGGTCCAGAACCTCGATGTCTGACGAAGACGACAGACGGATACCGGTCAACATCGAGGACGAGATGCGCCGCTCGTATCTCGACTACGCGATGAGCGTCATCGTCGGGCGGGCTCTGCCTGACGTGCGCGACGGACTCAAGCCGGTGCACCGGCGGGTTCTCTACGCCATGCACGACCTGAAGAACGACTGGAACAAGCCGTACAAGAAGTCGGCGCGTGTGGCGGGCGATGTCATCGGCAAGTACCATCCTCATGGCGAGGCCGCGGTCTACGACACCATCGTCCGCATGGTGCAGGACTTCTCCCTGCGGTATCCGCTCATCAACGGGCAGGGCAACTTCGGCTCGGTGGACGGCGACTCTCCCGCGGCCATGCGCTACACCGAGGTGCGCATGCACCGCCTCGCCCACGAGATGCTCGCTGACATTGACAAGGAAACCGTCGATTTCGGGCCGAACTACGACGACACGCTCACCGAACCGCTGATCATGCCGTGCAGTTTTCCCAATCTGCTCGTCAACGGCTCGTCGGGCATTGCCGTGGGCATGTCCACCAACATCCCACCGCACAATCTTGGCGAGGTCGTCGACGGCATCATCGCGCAGATGAAGAACCCGGACATCTCCGGCGCCGAGCTGATGAAGATGATTCCGGGCCCGGATTTTCCCACCGCCGGGATCATCCTGGGCACCAGCGGCATCCGTCAGGCCTATGCGACGGGCCGTGGCATCATCTCGATGCGCTCCCGGGTCCATGTTGAGCCACACGGCAAGGATCGCGAGCGCCTGGTGGTCACCGAGATCCCCTACCAGGTCAACAAGGCCGACCTCATCGTGCGGATCGCGAACCTGGTCCGCGCCAAGAAGATCGAGGGCATCGCCGACCTGCGGGACGAGTCGGACCGCGACGGCATGCGCATCGTGTTCGAGCTGAAGCGGGGCGCCGTGGCGGACGTGGTTCTCAACAAGCTCTACAAGCACTCCCGTCTGCAGCAGAACTTCGGCATCATCATGCTCGCCATCGTCGATGGCCGGCCGCTGGTCCTCTCCCTGAAGGAGATGATCCACCACTTCGTGGAGCATCGCCGCGAGGTCGTGGTGCGCCGCACGCGCTTCGATCTGCGCAAGGCGGAGGAGCGCGCTCACATTCTCGAGGGCCTGAAGATCGCGCTGGACAATCTCGACGAGGTGGTGGCGCTGATCCGGAAGTCCAAGTCGCCGCCCGAGGCTCGCGAGACCCTGCGTCTGAGGTTCAAGCTCAGCGCCATCCAGGCCCAGGCGATCCTCGACATGCGCCTGCAGCGGTTGACCGGCCTCGAGCGTGAGAAGATCATCCGCGAGTACAACGAGATCCAGGCCCTCATCAAGGATCTGAAGGAGATCCTGGCCTCCGATGAGAGGGTCGACGGCATCATCTCCGACGAGCTGCTGGCGGTGAGGAAGAACTTCGCCGACCCGCGGCGCACGGAGATCGACGTCTCCGAGCCGGAGGAACTCTCCACCGAGGACCTCATCGCCGAGGAGGACATGGTGGTGAGCGTGTCCCACGCCGGCTACATCAAGCGCAGTGCGCTGGACACCTACCGGGCCCAGCAGCGGGGCGGCAAGGGTCGCATCGGGATGGTCCTCAAGGACGAGGACTTCGTCGAGGAGATGTTCGTGGCCTCGACACATGCCTACGTGCTGTTCTTCACCCATCATGGGCGGGTTCACTGGCTGAAGGTGCACGCCATCCCGCCGGTGGGGCCGGCCTCGAAGGGCAAGGCGATCGTCAACCTCCTGCATCTGGAAGAAGGCGACGGCGTGGCCGCCCAGCTCGCCGTGCGGGCGTTCAACGATGAGCAGTTCGTGGTCATGGTGACGAAGAAGGGCATCGTCAAGAAGACGGCCCTGTCGGCCTTCTCCCGCCCGCGGGCGGACGGCATCATCGCGCTGAGCATCGACGACGACGACTCGCTCTTCTCGGTGCGTCTCTGTGACGACGGTGACGACATCTTCGTGGCCACCCGCGCCGGCATGTCGATCCGCTTTCCCGGCAGCGATGTCCGCCCGATGGGCCGCACGGCCCGCGGGGTCATGGGCATCCGGGTCGGCACGGATGACGGGGTCGTCGGCCTGGAAACGGTCTCCTCCGACGAGGATGCCATTCTCACCGTCAGCGAGAACGGCTACGGCAAGCGGACGGCGCTCTCCGAGTACCGCCGGCAGGGACGGGGAGGCAAGGGCATCATCAACCTCAAGGTGACCGGGCGCAATGGCCCGGTGGTCGGCGTCAAGCGCGTCCACGCCGACAGCGAGGTCATGGTCATGACCACCCAGGGCAAGGTGATCCGGATGCCGGTCAAGGGCATCTCCACCATCGGACGGGCCACCCAGGGCGTCCGGGTGATCGACGTCGGGGACGGCGACACCGTGGTGTCCGTGGCCCGTCTTTCCGAGCGCCCCGGCGCCGCGGCCGAGTAACGCGGTCTTGACCGACCGTCTCGACGATCTGCGCCGTCGCAACGAGGCGGCCCGGCAGGGAGGCGGGCCGGAGCGCATCCGGCGGCAGCATGACGCCGGCAAGCTCACGGCCCGGGAGCGCCTCGAGGTTCTCCTGGACCCCGGTTCCTTCGTCGAGTTCGATCGCTTCGTCATCCACCGGGCGACCGATTTCGGCATGGACCGCCGGCGGATCCCCGGCGACGGCGTGGTGACCGGTCATGGCCGCATCGAGGGGCGGGACGTGATGGTCTTCGCCCAGGACTTCACCGTCTTCGGTGGCTCGCTGTCGGAGACCTACGCGGAGAAGATCTGCAAGGTGATGGATCACGCCGTGCGCAACGGCCTGCCGATCATCGGGCTGAACGATTCCGGTGGCGCCCGCATCCAGGAAGGCGTGGTCTCCCTGGGCGGCTATGCCGACATCTTCCTGCGCAATACCCTGGCCTCGGGCGTCGTGCCACAGCTCACCGCCATCATGGGCCCCTGCGCCGGCGGGGCCGTGTACTCGCCGGCCATCACGGACTTCGTGGCGATGGTCCGGGATACGTCCTACATGTTCATCACCGGTCCCGACGTCATCCGCACCGTCACCCACGAGGAGGTCACCAAGGAGGATCTGGGCGGGGCGCGCACCCATGCCTCGGTGTCGGGTGTGGCGCACTTCGCCGTGGAGGATGATCGCGCCTGCCTGCTGCTGTTGAGAACCTTGCTGGGATACTTGCCGAGCAACAACATGGAAGAACCGCCCTATCTCGCCACCGACGACCCGTCGGATCGCGAGGATGCCGTCCTGGACACCTTGATCCCGGAGCAGCCGAATCAACCGTACGACATGAAGCAGCTCATCGGCAGGGTGGTCGATGACGGCTGTTTTCTCGAGGTGCATGCGGAGTTCGCTCCGAACCTGGTCATCGGCTTCGCCCGTCTGGGCGGGGTCTCGGTCGGCATCGTGGCGAATCAGCCGGCCCATCTGGCCGGTGTGCTCGACATCGACTCGTCGCGCAAGGGCGCGCGGTTCGTCCGCTGCTGCGATGCGTTCAACGTCCCGCTGATCATCTTCGAGGACGTTCCCGGCTTCCTGCCCGGCACGGACCAGGAGTTTCGCGCCATCATCAATCATGGCGCCAAGCTGCTCTATGCCTTTGCCGAGGCCACGGTGCCCAAGATCACCGTCATCACGCGCAAGGCCTATGGCGGGGCGTACTGCGTGATGGCCTCGAAGCATATCCGGGCCGACCTCAACCTGGCCTATCCCACCGCGGAGATCGCCGTCATGGGGCCCGAAGGCGCCGTGAACATCCTGTACCGGAAGGAGATTGCCGAGGCCGACGATCCGGAAGCGGTGCGGGCCGAGCAGGCTGCCCACTTCCGGGAGCGTTTCGCCAACCCGTACGGGGCGGCCGAGCGCGGCTTCATCGACGAGGTGATCGCGCCGCGTCGCACCCGGCCGCTTCTCATCCGCGGGCTGGAACTGCTACGCAACAAGCGCGACAAGAATCCCCCCAAGAAGCACGGCAATATCCCTCTCTGAGACCGGAATCACGTGGTGAGAACCCCGCCGCCGTTCGACAAGATCCTGGTCGCCAACCGGGGTGAGATCGCCGTCCGGGTGATCCGTTGTTGCCGGGAGATGGGCGTTCGCTCGGTCGCGATATTTTCCGATGTGGATCGAAAATCGCGCCATGTTCTCGAGGCTGACGAAGCACACGGACTCCAGGGCGATTCGCCTCGACAGGTGTATCTCGATGCAGAACAGATAGTTGAAATTGCCAAGGAGGTCGGAGCCGGAGCGATTCATCCTGGATACGGCTTTTTATCCGAAAATTTCGAATTTGCTGAATTATGTAAGATATCGAACATCGTCTTCATCGGACCCGGTCCGGAAGCCATCCGGCTCATGGGCAACAAGGTCTCGGCCCGCGAGCTGATGCGCCAGGCAGGGGTGGCGGTCACCCCCGGCTCGGATGGGCCGGTGGCGACGGCGGCCGACGTGAAGAAGGTCGCCGATGAGGTGGGCTACCCGATTCTCCTGAAGGCGGCCGCCGGGGGCGGTGGCAAGGGGATGCGCATCGTGCGAGACGCGAAGACGATCTCCTCGGCGCTGCGGGCCGTCCGATCCGAGGCAGCCGCCTCCTTCGGTGATGACGCCGTCTTTGTCGAGCGCTATGTCGACCGGCCGCGCCACATCGAGGTGCAGGTGCTGGCCGGTGCCGACGGCACGACGCTGCACCTGGGTGAGCGCGAATGTTCCATCCAGCGTCGCCACCAGAAGCTGGTGGAGGAGTCGCCGTCGCCGGCGGTGGACGAGACCCTGCGCGCGCGCCTCGGGGAGATGGCCACCCGCGCCGCGCAGGCGGTGGGGTATCGCAACGCCGGCACCGTCGAGTTCATCATGGACGAGCAGCAGAACGTCTACTTCATGGAGATGAACACGCGCCTGCAGGTGGAGCATCCGGTCACGGAGATGGTCACCGGTATCGATCTGGTGCGCGCCCAGGTCCTGATCGCCGCCGGCCTCGACCCGGGCTTCACCCAGGACGACATCCGTCTGCACGGGTCGGCCATCGAGTGTCGCATCTTCGCCGAGGATCCCGACAACCATTTCCTGCCCAGCCCCGGGCGCATCACGTCCTACACCCCGGCCTCCGGGCCGGGTGTCCGAGAAGATTCGGGCGTCTATGCGGGCTACACCGTGCCGCTGGACTACGACCCGACGATCGGCAAGCTGATCGTCTGGGGACGAACCCGCCAGACCGCGCTGGACCGCATGCGGCGTGCGCTGGGCGAGTTGCACATCGGCGGCGTCAAGACGACCCTGCCGTTTCACCGTGCTCTCATCGATCATCCGGCCTTCCGGGCCGGAGACATCGACACCCACTTCATCGACACGCACTCGCTGGCGCCGTCAGCGGCCGGCGGTCCTGCCATCGAGAAGGCGGCCCTGGCCGTCGCCCTGGCGGCCGCGCACCAGGCGGCGCAACGTCTGGGTCGTGACGGCCGCCGGGTGGATCCGTCCCGCCGGCCGATGAGTGGCTGGAAACGGGCCGCGCTCAGTGACGGGATGCGTTCCCGCCTCCCCGGTGCTTATCGACCATGATCCTGACGCTGGCACAGGACGGCGTGCGGCGCCCGGTCGAGGTGCGCGCCGACCGGGGGCGCTACACCATCGTGGATGGGGGCGAGAGCTTCGAGGTCGACGCTCACGCCGTGGCGGAGAACTGGTGGTCGGTGTTGCTCGACTCCGATTCGTTCGATGCCCATGTCGAGCGGGACGGCACGGTCTTCCGGGTCGCCATCGCCGGTCGCCAGTTCGCCTTCGACCTGTCAGATCCCGCCCGGGCCCTGCTGCGCGGCGAGGCCGCTCCCGGCGCCGGCACCGGTCGCGTGGTGGCCCCCATGCCCGGCCGGGTGATGCGCGTCCTGGCGGCGGTCGATGAGGAGGTGACGCGCGGGCAACCGGTGGTTGTCGTCGAGGCCATGAAGATGGAGAACGAGCTGGCCGCCCCGTGCGATGGCCTCATCACCGAGATCGCCGTCACCGAGGGCCAGACGGTGGACGGCGGCGCCCTGCTGCTCGTCGTCGGACCGCCGGCGCCTTCCGGTGCAGGCGATCCCTGAGTCCGAGATGGCGACGGCACCTGACGCCAGGGCCGGCTCCCCTCACGGGATGGCGTCGCCCCCGGTGTTGGCGGCGATGACCCGGTAGAAGACGATGGCCCCGGCGTCCACCGGCTCGGCCACCGGGAACTGAAGCGCCGCGGTCGAGGCCACCGGAGTGAACGGACCCTCCGGCCGGGAGGCCGCCTCCAGCCGGTAGGCGCGGGCGGCGTCGTGGGTCGGGTCGACAGCAGGTGGCATCCAGCGTGCCTGGGTCGCGTCGTTCGCCCTCGTCAGGCGCAGGGAGGAGACGGCGTGGGGTGGTTTCTCCAGCGTGGTGATGGCGAACGTCTCATCGCTGGTGTCGCTGCCCACCGCACCGCCCGGCGTCGAGCCGATGACCCGGATACGCGCGGCGCGGCTGTCCGGCCCGCTCACCGGCCACGCATGGCTCGTCTTCGTGAGGCCGGCGGCGAGAACGCTCCAGGTGGCGCCGTCGTCGACGCTCAGCAGCACGTCATAGGTCAACGAACCGGACATCGGCAGCGGTTCCCAGGCGACGTCATAGACCCCGCCGGCCAGCACCAGCTCGCCACCGCGGGGTCGCAGCAGCTTCGGCCGCAGGGCCCGCACCGAGCCGCTGCCGATGAACCAGGTCTGATCCCGGACCTCGCCGGTGATGGTGACCTGCGGCTGCTCGCCGTCGGGAAGCAGGTCGATGAAGGCCTGGCGGTCGAACTTGAGGCCGATCTCCTCGCGTCCGTCTCCGTCGGCGTCGGTGAACTCCACCGGCGCGGGATTGGCGAACAGCTTGCCATCGATGGAGACGCTGTCGATGACGATGTCATGGGGGTTGAACGGTGCCGGCAGTTGCAGCGAGGCGCGCACCGTCTGCCCCATGGAGCCCAGATTGAGGGAGCCGGGTTCGATGGCGAACTGATCCAGGTCCACCTGGCGGGAGTGGAGCGTCACCGGGATCGAGGTCACCGGATGCGCCGGGTCGTTGGTGGTGAGGTCCAGGCGGGCGAAGACATCGGCGTCGTCCAGATCCCGGGTGGTCAACGTCAGCGTCAGGGTCTGTTCTGTCCCGGGGGAGACGACGCCCGACGTGGGGTCGGCCTCGAGCCACTCCGGCCGGGGCCGGAACTCGACGGCGAGCGCGTCGTGCAGGTACGGTTCGTTGTACGCCACCAGCAGCCCGGAGGTCTTCTCGCCGTTCTGGATGCCGACCGTGGCGCTGTCCAGGATGCCGGAGAGGGTCAGGTACTGGAACAGGATGCGCCCGTCCGGGTAGAGGATGACCTGAAAGGTCAGGTCGCCGCCGGAGGTGTGGCGGGCGACGGCGTTGAACTGGATGACGAAGCGGTCCCCGTCGGCGAACGCCTCGATGCTCTGCTTGCCGCCCAGGTCGAGGTCGTCGAAGAACGGCGCGAGGAGATTCTCGGGAACGGAGAACCCGGTATTGGGCAGCCTGTCCGGGTTGCTGAACGAGGATCGCGTGCTAGTGAAGCTCAGCCAGCCGTTGCTGCTGACGTTGACGGTGTCGAACACCTCCCCGTAGAACGGGAAGCCAAAACCGATGGCGACGGGGCCGCTGTTGGTGTCGTCGCCGCTGATGAGCAGCGGGGAGGCGGCCGCGCTCACGTCCACCCAGGAGAAGGCCGGCCCACCCGGCTCGTCGCTGTCCGTGGCGGTGTAGCCGAACGGGTCCGGCCCCCTGAATCGCGTGGCCGTCAGGGCGCCGGTGCCGTTGGCCGATTCGTCGTCCTTGGCCAGGTCGAGCCAGTCGCCGGGCGCCGGTCCGCCCGCGGCAGCGATCGTGGCGAGCGTGTCGAGCTGCCAGACCAGGTCGGAGAGGCCGTCGTTGCGGAGCACCGCGGTCCGGGTGCGCGGCAGGGAACTGCGGGGCGGCAGGGCGGTCTCCACCGCCACCGGCTCGACGGTGATCCGGGGCGGCAGGATCGCCTCGCCTCGAAGCGCCACGGGGATCACCGGCTGGTCCGGGTCGTCGGAGGTGATGGTGAGCGTCGCCGCGAGAACGCCCGCGGCGGTCGGTGTGAAGGTGGTCGGCAGGAGGAAACGCCCTCCAGGTGGAATGACCACCGGCGCCGAGGGCACCTGCAGGCCATCCGCGGAGGCGGACAGCGACAGCAGGTGGAGGTTTGCGTGACCCTGGTTGAGCAGGGTGACGGAGCGGGTGGTGGGGAACCCCACCGAGGCGGTGCCGAAGTCGAGCTGTTCCACGGCGCGGCCGTAGAGCAGCGTCACCGCATGCTCGTTGCGTGGGCAGAACGAGGACACACGGTCGCTGTTGGTGACGGTGAGGTCGAGGAATCCCCCTGCCAGGGCACCGCCGGCAAGATCATCGGGGGAGACCACGAAGGCGCTGGCAGACGGCCGGCAGTCGCGGAGGCCCCTCGCCGACGGACCCAGGTCGAGGCTTCCGGCGCTCACCGTGGCGACCTCTCCGGGGTCGCCGAAATCCCCATCCACCGCCAGCCGGACGGTGAGGTCGCCGACCGGCGGGCTGGCCACCGGCAATCGGTGCGTCGTGGACGCGCCGGGCCCGTCGAAGCTGGCCACCGACTGCACGGTGACCGTCTCCGGAGCGATGGCGATGTCCGGCACCCCCTGCACGGTCAGGGAGGCGCTCACCGGCAAGGCCGGGGTGACGGGATCGTTGGAGCGCAGCGTCAGCGTCGCGTTGTAGGCGGCCGGCCGGAGACGGCGGGCGTCAAGGATGACGCTGACGTCGACGGCATTCCCGGGTGCGACGGACCCTGACGCCGGTTCCACACGTATGAAGGCCGGCCCCGACAGCATCCTGGCGAAGCCGGGCCCGTCTCTGCCCTGGGCGACCACCACGCCGGGAACCGGCGCGCCCAGCCAGGCGACGCCGCCGTGGGTGACCGCAAAGAATGGCAGATCGGTCACCGACCAGACCGCCTCGTCCAGCGAGTAGCGCATGAGGTGGTCCTGATCGGTGACCACGAACTCACGGGTGATGGGGTCGACCACCGCACCCAGATCTCCCGGGAAGGGCGGCGGATCGAGCTTTGTCCAGGTATCGGTGGCGATGTCGTAGCGGAGAAAGACCGGCGGTCTGTTGAGGTTGAATCCATCGGTGCCTCCCACAACGTAGAGCGATCCGTCGTGGAGGGCCATGCCGGCCTCCTGAAGGATGAATCGACCCGACGACAACGGCAGTCCCGCGAGAAATACGGTCCCCCCGGAGGTCGAATCGAAACGCAACAGCGACCGCCCGATGGCGATGTAGAGGAAGCGGACCCCATCACCGGCCATCGCTCCCGGCGCCAGAGCGGCGACCAGCACCGCCGGCGCCGGGTGGGTTCGCACCGCCCACGCATCATTCGCGATGTCATACACCAGGAGGACGTCGCGGGTTCCCACGTACGCCAGGTAGATCTTGCCGTCGAGAACCGACGCGGCCGCGCCGCGCCGTGCCGGCAGTGGGGCACTCGCCAGCGGTTCCCAGACCCGAACCGACGGATCGTACCGGAAGAACGCCACCCCGTCGAAGGCCTGGCCGTAGAGGATGCCGGATGCCGGGTCGACCACCAGGCCGGTCATCGGCACCGGCGTCGGAGCGAGAGGCTGGAGCGCGACCGGCCGTGCCGCGGCGGAGGGGGAGCCGCCCGGGCCGGACAACGTCTGCGAGGTGGCGGTGACGGCATCGGGTGGCAGCAGATCCACGTCCACGTCGAAGACGAGGTCGCTGCCCCCGGTGTTGCTCACGGTGAGGGTCTCGCTCACGATCTGTCCCTCATCCACCGTGGCGGCAAGCTGGCCGGGATCGACGTTGGCCGCCGGAGGCGCCAGTCCGGCGCCGAGCAGGGACAGATCCACCCGAGGCGATACCGGGTCGTCACTGACCACGCGCAGCGCGGGTGGCAGCGGTCCGGCGGCTGATGGCGCGAAACGCACCATCACCTCCCCGGTGGCGCCGGGCGGCACCGTCAGTGTCTGCGGGGTGAGGGTGAGATCGGAGGCAACGTCGGCGAAGGAGAGCACGTTCAGCTCCGCGTTTCCGGCGTTGAAGAGACCGAAGGTGGCCTCGACGGTGTTGCCGACCAGCACCTCCCCGAGGTCGAGCGACGAGGCCGGAACATGGCCCTCCACGCGCACCCGGTGTTCGTCCAGGCCGGAGCAGGAGGGAGCCACGGAGGAGGTATTGCTCACCGTGACCTCGAGCAGACCATCCGCGGCGGCGGTCGCGACCAGAGCCGGATCGAGCTGGAAGACCGTGGAGAACGGCACGCAGTCGGCGGCATTCGTCCCGATGGTGCCCAGCACCGTTCCCTCCAGCTCGACGCGGGCGGTCTCGTTGAACGCGCCGAAATCGCCGATGGCGGTGACCACCAGGCGTGTGCCGGGCAGCAGATCGGGAGGAACCGCGAGCGAGTGGGAGGTCATGGCACCGAAGCTGAACGGGAACGAGACTCGGGATTCAACGCTGAGGGGACCGCTTGCCAGGAGGAGACGGGGTCCCGAAGTGATGACGACCCGCACCGGGACACGGATCATCGCGGCCCGCGGGTCGTTGGTGGCGATCTGGACCTCGGCCTGGAACGTCCCCGTGGCGGCCAGCCGGCCGGTGTCGATGTCGACTCCGATGAGGGTGCTGCCGCCGGGTGGGATCGTCCCGCTCCCCGATGACGTGACCAGGCTGTCCTCGGGCTGGATCCCGACGGTGTAGGTGAGCGCCGCCGTCCCGTCGTTGGACAGGACCAGCGAGCGGGAAACCTGCTGTGCCGCGAACAGGGTCTCGTCGAGGGCGGCGGGTGTGACGCGGGCCACCGGCGGCTCCACCACCACCGCGGTCACCGGCAGCGACAGGTGCGGATTGATGAGGTCGTTGCTGTTGACCACCACCGTGCGGGAGACCGGTCCGGGGGAATTTTCCGTCAGGGTGAGCGTCACGGGGAACAACTTGTTGCGCCCCACGTTGAAGACCGGGGGCGCCGCGGTTATGCCCGGCGGCGTGGCGATGGCCACGTTCAGGACCCTGGAGCCGAGGTTCTCGATGTTGACCGTGGCCGTCCCGCTCTCGTTCTCGAACAGATCTCCCAGGTCGATGGAGCGGACCGGTGGACGCGCGGTAAATGACACGGTATGGCGATTCACCGGGCAGGACGGCAAGATGGCGGGGGAATTGACGATGTCGACGTGAAGGTCGCCGTCGCGCGCCAGGGACACCAGTTCACGGGTCGAGAGCGTGATCGTCCGCTTATGTGGCGTGCACGATGCCCCGGAACCCCCGACGACACCCCGGAAGACACTATTGATGAAGATGGAGGCCCGTTCGGAGACACTGCGGAAGTTGCCATCCACGACAACCTGGACAGTGGCCAGGCCGGCGGGCAGATCGTCCAGCGCGAAAGCGTGTGACGTGGTGGCGCCGGCCGTGGTGAAATCCACTGTGGAGACATCCGCCGCGCCCTCACCGCTCACCAGGATGTGCGGGACGGCGACCGAGGTCACCTGCAGGGGCACATTCAGCCTGGGCCGGACGGGATCGTTGCTGGCCACCAGGATGACGAAATCCGTTCTCCCCAGGGCCAGTCCCCGGCTGTTCACCGTAACCGTCACGGGGAGTGAGCCGTGCGGCGGGACGATGCCGGCGGATCCGCTCAGCACGACCTGCTCCTGGCCGCCCGGCATCAGCACGAGCTGGAAGGTGAGCGGACCGTCCCCGTCGTTGATCAGGGTGAGGGTTCGGGATGTCTGCTCGATCTCCGCGAGGGACACGGAGAGGAGCGCCGGTTCGACGGCGAGGCTGGCCGCAAGCTGCCCGACCGCGTGAAGCGACACCGCCGGCGCCATCTCGTCGGGATCGTTGGTCTGCAGGACGAGCTGCTCATCGACGGTGCCGAGCTGGTCCAGCGTGAAGGTGACCTCCATCGGCGCGGTGGCGCCGGCGGCAACGGTGAGCGTCTCCGGAGACACGGTGAAGGATCCCGCCGAGGGGATGGCCCCGAGGACCTGGAGAGGCTGAGACCCCTGGTTGGAGATGTGAACGGTGCGGGTGGCGGAATCCCCGACCGTCACCAGCGTGCCGAAATCAAGAGGCGTCAGCGAACCGGTGTATTCCAGCTCGACCTGGTGCAGGTTCTGGAAGCAGCTCGGGAATACGAGGGGAGAGTTGACGACACTCACGTCGATGAGGTGATCGGCGGCGATGGCCTGCAGCACCTCCTCATCGATGGAAAACGTCTTCCGCACGGTCGAACAGAAAGACCTCTGACCGATGATGCCGCCCAGGCTCACCCCATCAGCGAAGAGCTGCACGAAATCGCCGGGCCGAAACAGTCCGACCAGGGTCAGCGTGAGCTGCCCATCGCCGCCGATCGGTTCGATCACCGGAAAGAGATGGTGAGTCGTGGACCCGGCGGTGAACACCCGAGTCGAGCGGGGAAATTGAACAGGTGCGGCGGACAGCTCCACGTCCGGGGCGGCCTGGATGGTGAGGGTGATCGGCACCTCCAGATGAGGCGCCCGGGGGTCATTGCTGGTCACGATGAGGTTGCCCGCGAAGCTCCCGGCGTTCAGCCCCCGCGCGTCGAGATCCACCTCGAGGTCGACGGTCTGATCTGGGGCGAGCGTGTGGAGTGTCGAGTCGACGGCGACAAACGGCGCGTTCTGGGCCGCCAGGGCGAACTCCAGGGTGTTGTTCCCGGGATTGGACACGGTGACGGTCGTCGTGGTGTGTCCTCCCTCGGCGACGGTCGCATCGATGGTCGCCGGTGTCACCACCAGCGCCGGCGCGGGGACCGCGGTGCCACGGAGTGAAATGTCCACCTGCGGCGTGTCCGGGTCATTGGTCGTCAAGCTCAGCACGCCGTTGGCGGCGCCCGGTATGGCCGGCGCGAACGAGATGTCGAGCATCGCGGATCCACCGGGAGCCACCGCCAGCGACGAGGCCGAGCCGACGAACTCCGGCGACGAGAACCCCACCGGGTCCACTCGCAGCAGGTCATCGCCGAGATTCTTCACCTCAAGACGTTTCTCGACGCTGTCTCCCACGACGACCACACCGAAGTCAAGGGCGGTCACGGGGCGCAGGACCGTCAGGGATACCTGGTGAGTATTCGCCAGGCAGGCGGTGAGACCCACCGAACCGGAGTTGGTCACATCCACCTCGATGACGCCATCCGATGCCAGGCTCGCGACTGTTTCCGCGTCGAGATGAAAGGTTCGGCCGGATGGGATGCACCCGAGGTCGCCAACCGTGCCGATGACGGCGGACTCCAGATGGACCGTGGCGAACTCGTCGGAGCGGTCGAAATCACCGGTCACCGTCACCGCCAGGTCGACCGGGCCGGCGAGGGAGGCGGGCAAGGGGAGGGCATGGTGCGTCGAACCTCCGGTCAGTGAGAAGCTGCTCTGGCTGGACACGGTGAGAGGATCGCCGATCAGAAGATCCGGGGTGCCGGTGATGGTGACGGCGATCGGCACATTCATGACCGGGTGCGCCGGGTCGTTGGTCGTGATCCGGATCGTCCCCTTCACCAGGCCGACCGGGTCGGAAGCGGTGCGCACGGTGAGCTGGATCGGGATGGACGCGCCGGCGTCCACCGCGCCGCGATCGGGTTGGATGTCGATCTGTGGGAGGCTCGAGGTCGGGACGATCTGGAAGCGCAGCGGACTTCCTCCGTCATTGCGGAGAAGGAGGGCAGCGGCGGCATCCTCACCGACCGGCACGCTCGTGTTGATGGCGGCCGGCTCGACGGCCAGCTCTGGCGGCACCAGACCGCGGGCATGGAGCGGCAGGCGGATCTCGGGCTGATCGGGGTCGTTGGTCGAGAGAAGTAGGACGGCCTCGTGCGCTCCCGTGGTGGGTGGAGTGAAGACCACCGATACCGGGGTCTGGTCTCCGGGCAGGAGGTCGAGTGTCTCGACGCCGGTCGCGAAGGCCGGGTCGTCCGTCTCGACCTGAACGCTCAGCAGCGCCGTGCCCGGGTTCATGACGGTGACGGACCGGGTCTTGCCGGTGCCGGTGAAGACGTCGCCGAAGTCGAGTTCATCGGTTCGACCCAGATAGGTCAGGGTGATGAAGTGGTCCTTGCGTCTGCTGCAGCTGTTCTGGGTGGAGATGGTCTCGGTGAGTTCGACCGTCACCCGTCCATCGGCGAAGAGGCGGGCCGCCTCCTCCAGCGGCAGGGTGAAATCTCGCGTGACGAGCCCACAGGTTCCGGTGTCGGAGACGGACCCGAGCACCCTTCCGTCGGCGCTCAACCGCGTGGAGGTGTCCGATGCCGGGTTCCCTGTCGAGAGCATCTCGAAGACCGGTGCGGTGCCGGGTGGCACGGGAACGTCGAAATCCTTCTCCGACTGAACGCCGTTGCTCGACCGGAAGAAGAACGACAGGAGTCGAACACTCTGGCCGGCCAGACGGATGTCTGGGATGCCGACCACGGTGATCTCGATCGGCACGACGATGGTCGCTGCCAGGGGATCGTTGGTGGCCAGGCGCAGCTCGCCCGGGAAGCGACCCGGCGCGGCGGCGGTCGTCGAGACCTGGTAGACGAGGGACATTGATGAGCCCGCCGGCACGTTCCCGGACGACGGCGTGACACTGCCCAGCGGCACCGGCCCGTCCAGGGAAAAGTCGAGATCTCCCGGTCCCCCGTTGGTCAGCGTGAGGATCCGCGAGGCCGATTCGCCGAGCAGCAGTGTGACATCGATGGCGACGGGAGAGAGACTGGCCGACGGGGCGGCAACGCCCTGTCCGGTGAGGGCGATCATCACGGACGGGGTGTCGGGGTCGTTGGACAGCAGCGTCAGTTCGCCGGAGACCGTCGAGATGGCATCGGGAAAGATGGCGATCTCCAGGTCGGTGGTCGCGCCTGGCGCAAGGTCGAGCGTCGCGGCTTCAGGCACGAAGCGGGGCTCGCTGCTTGCGATCGAGGAGATGGTGAGTGTATCGGTGCCGAGGTTCTCCAGATGCAGCGTCCGGCTGTGGTGGCCACCGACCGAGACGGGACCGAAATCCAGAGCGGTGACCTCGGGTCGAAAACGGGCGCTCACATCGTGGCGGTTGATCGGGCAGGTCGGCTCGCTGTCCGCGCCGTTGGTGACGGCGATCTCGACGAGGCCGTCCGCCGCGACCGCGGCCGTCTCCGCCGGGGAGAGCAGGAAGGTGCGCTGGTGGGGCCCGCACCCGCTGAGGCCGGATCCGACCGTTCCCAGAGTGAGCCCTTCCACCTCGACCTGCGGTCTTATGGTCACGATGTCGGCGAACGCGGTGACGACGATTGCCATCTGCGACGCCGGGGTGGCCGGGAGGGAAAGGGTCTGGACGGTCCGGGCGCCGGCCTCGGTGAACGGGGCGCTCGCATCGATCTGGATCTCGTCACCGCCCACGGCCAGGTCGGGGGAGCCGATCAGGGTCAGGTCCACCGGCACGAGGACGGACGGTTCATCGGGGTCATTGCTGTGGACGACAACATCGACATGTCGAGCGCCGGCCATCTGCCCCGTGGCGTCGAAGACCACCGGAATGACGAGCGATCCACCCGGCTCCACCGAGCCGCTGGTGAGCCCGACGCGGACCACGTTCGTGTTCGCAGGCTCCAGGGCGAGGTCGAACTCCAGGAGGCCGGTGCCCAGGTTGGCCACCGTCAGCGTGCTCTCCTGGGTGGTGCCGACCGGCAAGCTGGCCGTCAGAAAAGCCGGCGCCACGCTGACGACAGGCGGCAAGATCCCCTGGCCGGAGACCGGCAAGGTCACCACCGGCGAATCCGGGTCGTTGTTGTGCAACGTGACGGCGCCGGAGAGGGTCTTCTCCGCTGTGGGCGTGAGGGTGAAGACGATCTGCTGGGAGCCACCTGGCGGCACCGAGAAGGTGGTCGGCGAGATGACCAGGTCGGCGTCCGGAAAGACGATGTCGCTGACGTCCAGGGGCCGGACACCGGTGTTGCTCACGATGAGCCGCCTCTGCATCGAGCGCCCGACAAAGATGTCCCCGAAGTCCAGCCGATCGCCGCTCACCTCCAGATCCGGGCCGCCGCTCACCTCCAGACTGACCGGCACGCGGATGAGTGGCCGGGAGGGGACGTTGGTGTCGAGTCGCAGGCTACCGGAGAAGGTCGTGTCATCGGCCATGCCGGCATCGAAGGTGACGTCGACGGTGCGGGTCTCACCGGGCGGAATGACCAGGTCAAGGGTCGAGAGATGGGCCCATTCGGGCAACTGGGCGGCCTCCAGGCGGAAATCGTCGAACTCGGCGAGTGCCAGCGGGTGAATGACGAACGGCGTGTCGCTGACATCTGGCGCGGTGATGCGCATCTCGACGCGAACCGTCTGTTCCGCGAACGGCACCAGGTCCACCGTCCGGAGTTGCCAGCCCAGATCGGTAAGGTTCAAGCTCGGGAACGGACCGGAACCGGGTGCGCCCTCCAGCACCTCGCGGGCCACCTCCGCCAGGACATTCCCCGCCAGGTCCGTGATGGTTGCCTCGTAGATGCGGGGCAGGCCGGACTGGTCGAAGAAGAACTGGAGACGATCGGAGAAGCTCAGATCCGCCTGCACCGTGCCCAGCGGCACGTGGATCTCCTGGGAGAGAACATAGGTGAGTGCGCCGTTCTGGCCGGAGAGGGGGTTGAACGCGTCGAAGAAGCCCTCCAGAGGAGCGTTGCGCGGACGCGCCGCGCCGAAGCGGCCCACTGCCCACGGGCTGGCGGGCGTCTGCGGGCCGTCCACCGTCGTGGTCCAGCCATCGAAGTCTCCCGTCTCAAAGCCCGGGTTGGTGAGGGTCAGAGGCGGCAGGATGGTCACCGCGAGCCCGTCGGTCAGATAGGTCGTGTTCGACGCGATGGTCAGACCGCTCTCCCGCGTCCCACTCTGGATGCCGACCGTGGCGCTGTCCGTGATGCCGCCGGTGTCGAGGTACTGGAAGACGATGCGTCCCCCCCGGTACAGGATGATCTCGAAGGTCAGGTCGGCCCCGCCGCCCACCCGGTTCACGTCGCTGTATTGAATGATGCAGCGGGTTCCGTCGTGCAGCACCGACACGCGGCTTCCCCGGTCGAAGTCAAGGTCGTCGAAGAAGGGAGCGATCAGGTTCTCCGGGACCTCAGGACCCTGGTTGGGAAGCTCGTCTGGATTGCTGAAGGAGGACAGCGAGCTGGTGAAGCTCACCCAGCCGTTGGTGCTCACCTGCAGCGCATCGAAGGCGGACCCGTAGAACGGGAAGTCGAACCCGATCTCCACCGGCGCGCTGGTGACGTCATCTCCCGACAGGTCCACGGCCGTGCCGGTGTCGCGGATGTCAATCCAGGAAAACGCGGGCCCCCCTGCCATGGTGCTGTCGAGGTACGTGTAGCCGAAGAAGTCCGGGGCCGGAACAGGGGCTGTCGGGTTGGTCTCGTCACCCTTGGCCCGGGCAGTCCAGGACGCCACCGTCGCCGTGCTGGGCAGGGCGCGCTCGAAGTCCAGATCGACCACCAGATCGCTGGCGCCGGTGTTGGTGATCTGCACCGGGCGAGTCACCGTCTGACCGGTGAACAGCGTCTCGGACAGGGCGGCCGGGGCGATGGCGATGGCCGGGGCGGGCACGCCCTCGCCGGTGACAGGAATGGTCAACGACGCGCCGTTGGGCGCGTTGCTCGCCGGCGAGACGAACGCGTCCAGCGGTCCGGCGGCGGAGGGGGCGAACGTGATCTCCACGGACCGGGCCTCCCCGGCCGGGATGATGAGCTGCATGGTCTGGAGCGACAGGTCGGCCGTCGTGGAAGGAATATCCGAGATCACCAGCGCCTCCGAGCCGATGTTGTCGATGCGAAGTGTGCGGCTCTGCGTGTTGCCGACCAGCACCGGACCGAAGTCGAGTGAGGCGGGAGACACGGCGATGGCGGCGCCGGAGGCCACCCCGACCTGGAGCGGATGGCGCAGCAGCGGCGTGGCGGGATCGTTGGAGAAGACGTCGACCAGGCCGGTATAGGAGCCCGGGGCCAGCCCGGCCGCGTCGAGGGTGAGGGTCACCGACGCGCTCTCCCCGGCCAGGAGCCGACCGGCGGTGGGACCGGCGGTGAGGACACCCGGGACCATCTCGCCGGTGGCATCGGCCAGGAATGGTTCGGGAAGGCTCCAGTCGAGGGTGCCGAGTCCGACATTCTCCACGGTGAGGGTGGCGCGAGCGGTCTCGCCGGTGAACAGGGACAGGGAGAGCGCATCGGGAGCGGTCGCCACGGTCGGGGCAGGCAGCGTGGTCGCCAGCGCCACGTTGCCGAACGGACCGCTGTTGGCCCAGTCATCCTTGCCCTTCACCGCGACCTGATAGGTCGTGCCGGCCGCCAGCCCGGTGAGTTCGACCGTCTGGGTCTGGCCTGCCGGCACCGGCACGGGTGATGCCGTGGCGCGCGACGCGGCATTGAAGGTGGTGGCGTCGAGAGTCTTCGTGGAGAAACGGATGTCGTAGGAGCGCACGATGCCGTCGGCCCCGTCATCGCCGGGTGCGGTCCAGGTCAGCAGGAGTGAATTGCTGGAGGCGGCCGCCGCGGCGAGATCGGTGACCGGAGACGGGGGAATGGCATCGGGCGTTGCCAGCGCATTGAACACATTCAGGCGGCCGCCGGAGACGGTGATGTTCTCCAGGGCTGGCAGCGGGTCGGTCCCGCCGAGAATCAGGTCCTTGATCTCCAGCGCTGTCAGTTCGGGCTGCACCGACAGGATCAGCGCGGCGGCGCCGCTGACATGGGGCGCCGCCATGGAGGTCCCGGAGGCGACGCCAAAGGCGCCGAATGGCAAGGTGCTGAGGACATCCACACCGGGCGCTCCCAGGTCGACGGTCAGCGGGCCGAAGTTCGACGGAAACACGAAGTGGTCGTTCCTGTCGGTGGCCGCCACGGCGATGATGTTGTCGAGATCGAAGGCCGCCGGGTAGGACGGGCTGTTATCGATGTTGCGACCGGAGTTGCCGGCCGAGGCCACGAACAGCACTCCCGCTGCCCCGGCCCGGTCGATGGCGTCGAACAGGGCCTGGGAGAAATTGTCGCCTCCCCAGGAGGCATTGATGATCTGGGCTCCGATGTCGACGGCATAGTCGATGGCGCCGATGGCGCCGGCCGTGGTCCCGCCGCCGTTGGAGGCGAGAAACTTCAGAGGGAGCAGACGGACCTTCCAGCTCACCCCGGCGATGCCCACGCCGTTATCTCCCACCGCGCCGAGGATGCCGGACACATGTGTGCCGTGGCCGTTGTCGTCGGAGGGATCATTGGAGCCGTGAACGAAGCTCCAGCCGTGGATGTCGTCGACGAAGCCGTTCATGTCATCGTCGATTCTGTTGCCGGCGATCTCGCCGGGATTGACGAAGATATTGGCGGCGAGATCGGGATGGGTGAAGTCGATGCCGGTGTCGGTCACGGCCACGAGAACGTCATGGCTCCCGGTGGTCACGTCCCAGGCCATCTCGGTGCCGATGTCCGCGCCGGGGACACCACCGTCCTGTCCGGTGTTCTTCAGCGCGTACTGGCTGACGAACTGGAGGTCATCCGGCAGTGTCTCCGCCTGGATCAGATAATTGGGCTCCACGAACTCCACGAGGGGATGCTTCCGGTAGCGCTCGACGATCTTCTCCGTGGTCTGTCCCGGAGGCAGATGCCACTGCTCGGCTCCGGAGTGAAACCTCTTGACCTTGGTGGCGTTCATCCCGCTCCGGAACTTCTCCCGGTCGGCGACGGTGGCCCGTTTCTTGAAGTTGATGAGAATCTCACCGTCGACATGCGGCCCCAAGAGATGCGCCTGACCCTGTGAGAGCGCAATGGGCGCCGGCAGCGCGCGGCCTCTCGGGAGCGGGGTGCCGATGTGGGCGGTGGGAGTGCTTGCCGATGATGCGGTGGACTGGGCCGAGGGGTTGCTGCCGGCGGAGAGCATGCCCGCCGCACCGAGAACGACCATGAGCGAGAGAGGCCTGCCGAAAGAGACGGAATTCAACGGGCGCATGGTGATCCCCCTCGCTGTCTGAAACTGTTTCGCGCTGCTGGGCTCCTCACACTATACGGAAAGATTCATGAAACTTCAACAAAAAACAGCGAGCTGTCCGCAAATCCCACAAATCATCCCTCGATGTTCCCGGAACGCATCTCCAGCCGGCCGGACGAGATGTCTCCAGATGTTCCCATGGCCAGCCTGAAGTCGTGGCGGCACGACGGTCGAGGTCAAGTATCTGTCTGTCGGCTCGAGCCTGCCACGAAACACCCTGGTGTCGACAGCCCGTCGTGACCTGAAGAACACCAAGTTCCCGTTGTTGAAAGCCCGCCACCACC
>JBHHZI010000006.1:0-51227 GCA_046757965.1 Acidobacteriota bacterium
GCCTCGAATAACCAGGTGCCGGGAACAGGGGCGGCAACGCCGCCGGCGGTCGTTGACCGCCGGCAGGGTCAGGACGGCGGCGTCCCGCCCTCCAGGTGGCGCGACCTGTCCACGATCCGGCGCAGGAGGCGGCGAGCCTCGGCCCGGATGGCCTCATCGCGGGTCTCGGCAACGATGGCCCGGAGCATCCTCGCGGCATCCGGGTCACGGCCATCCCGCGCGAAAGCCAGGGCAACCTCCAGACGGGCGCGATCGTGCTCCCGGCTTCGCACGGCGTCGAGCCGGTCGAGACGCGCATCGATGGCATCGAGCATCTCGACGTCGGTCGTCTGTCGCCGCAACGCGGTCAGACGCGCCTGCCCCGCCTCCAGATCGCCGGTCGCCAGCAGCGTGTCAATCTCCCGCAGCGCCTCGAAGAGCTCGATGCGCGCCACCTGCGCCGCCATGTCCGACCCTGGCGCCAGGGCCGCGATCTGATCGAACAGGGCGCTCGCCGCGGCCCGGTGGCCGGCCCGCAGGTGCAAGACGCCGAGGTTGTAGATGACGTCGGTCCGTTCCGGCAGCAGGGCCTGCGCCTGCGTCAGGGCGGCAATCCCCTCGGTCACGTCACCCGGGTCGCGAAGAAACGTGTAGCCGAACGACACCAGGCTCTCTGCCTGCCGGGAGGGAGGGCCGGTCGCCGCACGCAGCAGACTCCGGGCACGGGCCAGGTCTGCGGGCAACGGAGCCGTGGGCCGGAGATGGTCCGCGAGGGGCATCCGCTGAGGGGTCGCGAGCATCGCCCGGGCCAGCAGCACCTGTCCGAGCGGCCCGTTCACCGCCTGCCGGGACGGGTCGACCTGCAGGGCGGCCTCGTAGGCCTCGATCGCCTCGTCGAACCGCCTCTCCCCGGCGTAGAGTGCGCCCGAGGCGAGAAGCGCCGTGACCTCGGAGGGGTCCTCCTTCAGGGCCGCACGGAGATGGGCCCGTGCCAGCCCATCACGACCCATGTGCCCGAAGGTGAGATACGCGCCCAGGCGCGCGACCACCTCGGAATAACGCGCCATCCGGACGGCCGGCTGAGCCCGCGGTGGCGTCTCGCGGGCCGCCACCGTCACCACCCGGTAGTCGCCCGCCGTCACGTACGCGCGCAGGGCCTGGTTCAGGCCATGGACGTCGGCGCCAAAGGAGAGGGTGAGCGCGTCCTCCTGCGAGCGACCGGCGGCGAGAAGCCGTCCGAGAGAGGCCACACGGTCCAGGCGGGCGGGCTGGTCCCGCAGGAGAAAGTGAACCAGCGCCCAGGACTGGGCATAGAAGGTTCCACGACGGGTCCCCTCGTTGTAGTCGTCGTCTTCGCGCGAGATGGACAGCAGATCCGCCAGCGGCAGGAGCGGATGCTCGCTCAACCAGAGAAGGTGCGCCCGCGGCGGTCGCCCCACCTCGACCGGGCCCCGGGTCATGCGCAGGGTGCTGTAGTACTCCGCCAGACCCTCGTCGAGCCACAGCGGCAGCGGATCGAGGAGGGAGCCCACCAGATAATGAGTGTACTCGTGGTAGATCACCGGATACGGGTCACGAGAGGGATGCGCGGCCAGGGCGATGTAGTTGCCGAGAGGATGGGACACGAACAGACCGTCGACGTCCTTGACGGCGCCGTCGGGACGGCTCTTGTAGCGACGGAACGATGCCTCGTCACGAAAGATGATCACCGTCGTGGGAATGCGGTAACGCGGGGTCAGGCCGGGGTTCAGGCGGAGGATCAGATCGTGTGCGGTCTCCATCCGGACGGCGGCCTCGCGGGCCACGGTCTCGCCGGCTGCCGACAGCAGCGTGAAGTTGCCCGAGTCCACGGCCAGCCACGTGTCGTTGCGATCCGGCAGTGAGACCGCCAGGGCGGGCAGGGTCAGGCTCGCCGCCGCGAGAGCGGCCCCCACCGCGACCGCACGCGACGACGTCAGCGCGCGCCACATCGTGCGGCCCATCGCCGCCGGCGGGTGACCCGTATTGCGCGAACGGCCCCGGCAGGCATCAGAGGACCCGCAGGCCGGCGAATCGCGCCATCAGCTTCTTGCGGCCGAAGCCGGGAAACGAGATGGTCAGCTTGAGTCGCGCCCCACCGCCCTCGGTGCCGAGAATCGTGCCCTGGCCGTACTTGCCATGCTGGACCTTCATGCCGACCCGCAGCTCCTCCAGGGTCTCCACCTCGGCCACATCGTATTCCACCGTGACCTCTCCGTCCCGTCCCGCGCCGCGCGAGACGACGGCGCCGACCGGCATCCGGTCGCCGGATGCCGCCGGCCGGCGGGCCGGCGACTGCCAGGAGCCGCCGTCTCGTTCCGCGCCTCGCCGCAGAGCCGCGTACGACGTCAGATCGGAGACCTCCTCCCGCACCAGTTCCGGCGGGACCTCCGCCAGGAAACGGGACGGCTCGGCCAGTTGCAGCCTGCCATACACCGATCGCATGGCGGCGTGGCTCAGGGTCAGTTGACGCATGGCCCGGGTGATCCCGACATAGAAGAGACGCCGCTCTTCCTCGATGTCCGAGCGGCTCTCCAGGGACCGTGAATGGGGAAACAGTCGCTCCTCCATGCCGACCAGAAAGACGGACGGAAACTCCAGACCCTTGGCACAGTGGAGCGTCATCAGCGTGACCCCACCCTCGCCGTCGGTCGAATCGACCGCACTGGTCAGTGCGGTCCGGTCCAGGAACGCGCCCAGGTCACCCCCTTCGGCCTCGACCTCGTCGGCCGCCGTGGCCAGGGATTCCAGGTTATCCACGCGGCTGTCGAAGCTCACCGGCTCCACCCGTTCGAGATAGGCGAGATAACCGGTCCGGTTGATCACGTCCTCCATCATCCGGCGCATCGGCTGGCCGGTCCTTCCCTCGGCCAGCTCATCGAGCAGGTCGAGAAAGCGACTGATGGAGGCATGCTGACGGGGGGAGAGCAACCGGTTCTCCACCGCGAGGCGCACCGCGGTCAAGACGGCCACGCCCTCGCTCCGGGCCACGCTGAGCAGCTTCTCGATGGTGCCGGGCCCGATCCCGCGGGGAGGGATGTTGAGCACCCGCAGAGCGGCAACATCGTCGGAGACGTTGTTCATCAGTCGCAGGTACGACAGCACGTCCTTCACCTCGCGCCGCTCGTAGAACCGCACCGATCCCACGATCATGTACGGAACTCCCGCCTGGGTCAGCGCGTCCTCGAACGGCCGGGACTGAAAATTCGTGCGATACAGGATGGCGTGATCCGTGATCGGCGCGACATCCTCATCGCGCAGCCCACGGATCCGGTTGATCACCCACCGTGCCTCGTCCCGCTCCGAACCGGCCCTGAAGGCCTGGATCGGCTCGCCGCCGGCCGCCTCGGTGTAGAGCGTCTTGCCGAGGCGCTCCCGGTTGTTGGCCACCACCGCGCTGGCGGCATCCAGGATCACCTGGGTCGACCGGTAATTGCGTTCGAGGCGGATGACCCGCGCCTGGGGATGGTCCTTCTGGAATTCCAGGATGTTGGTGATGTCGGCACCGCGGAATCGATAGATCGACTGGTCCTCGTCGCCGACGACGATCACGTTACCGTGCGCCGAGCCCAGGGCCCGGACCAGGCGGTACTGGGAGGCGCTGGTGTCCTGAAACTCGTCGACGAGAAGATGCCGGCACTGCCGGGCATGATGCTCCTGCCTGTCGGGATGGTCGCGAAACAGCACCAGTGTCTTGTGGATGAGATCGTCGAAGTCCATCGCGTCGGCCTGCTTCAGGTGGAGCTGGTAGCGCTGATAGATGCGGGCCAGGGTCTCGGATTCGTGGTCCGCGGACGCCTCGAGGGCCCCACGGGGGTCGACCATCCGGTCCTTGAACCGACCGAGCCGGGACAGCACCCGGCCGGGAACCCAGGTGCTGGTGTCCAGCTCCAGGTCCTTGATGACCCGCTTCAGCACGGCCTTCGAATCGTCGGCATCGTAGACGGCGAACGTGGGTGGGAAGCCCAGCCGGTCGGCCTCCTCGCGCAGCAGGCGCAGACAGAAGCCGTGAAACGTCCCCAGGCGAGGCGCCGCCGGGTGCCAGGAGGGCAGATGGTCGACGTCGAGGAGCCGGGCAATCCGCTCTCGCATCTCACCCGCCGCCTTGTTGGTGAAGGTCACCGCCACCACGGCGGGAGGCGGCACCCCCTGATCGCGGATCAGGTGGGCGATCCGGTGCGTGATCACCCGGGTCTTGCCCGATCCGGCCCCGGCCAGGATCAGGATCGGACCATCGCCGGCGATCACCGCCTCGCGCTGGGCATCATTGAGAGTATCGACGAGTGGACTGGACACGGGCATCCTGTGGAATCTCGAACGACGATTATAGACCGGGCCGGGGACGACGCCTGGGCCGGCGGACGAGCTCGCCGTCGCAGTTCGCGCAGACGAACGCCATCGCCTCCGTGCACGCCGGACAGAACGTGCACTCGAAGCTGCAGATGTAGGCCTCGTGGGAGAGACCGAGGGGAACCCCGCAACGCTCGCACACAGGTTTCATCGCCAGGGTCACGGGTCGCCCCCTCTCGTCGAGACCGTGGCTACTCGACCGTGACACTCTTGGCGAGATTGCGCGGCTGATCCACGTCGCACCCGCGCCGCAGCGCGATATGGTACGCGAAGAGCTGGAGCGGAATCACCTCGACGATCGGACTCAGGAGCGGATCCATCGGCGGGATGAGGAGAGTGTGATCCGCCTTGTCCTCGACCTGACCGGCTCGCGAAGCCGTGGTCACCACGATGGTCACCCCCCCGCGTGCCTTGACCTCCTCGACATTGGTGCACATCTTGTCGAAGTTCGTGGCATCCGGCAGCAGGGCCACAACCGGGAGATCCTCGTCGATGAGGGCGATGGGGCCGTGCTTCATCTCCCCGGCGGGATACCCCTCGGCGTGGATGTAGGAGATCTCCTTGAGCTTCAGCGCGCCCTCGAGGGCAATGGGATACGAGATGCCGCGGCCGATGTAGAGGAAGTCCCGGGCATTGACGAACGTCCGCGCCATCTCCTCGAGATGCGGGTTCATCTTCAAGGCCTCTGCCATGGCCGTGGGCAACGTGACGAGCTTTTCCACGTGCTCCCGCACGCCCTCGGCATCGAGGGCGCCACGAGACTGGGCGAGGAACAGCGCCAGGAGATGAAACGCGGCGAGCTGACCGGTGAAGGCCTTGGTCGAGGCCACCCCGATCTCGGGACCGCAATGGGTGTAGATCGTGCTGTCGGTCTGGCGCGTGATCATCGAGCCGACGACATTGCAGATCGACAGGGTTGGCGACCCCTTGCCCCGGGCCTCGCGGAGCGCCGCGAGCGTGTCCGCGGTCTCGCCGGACTGGGAGACGACCACGGTCAGCATCGATGCGTCGACCAGCGGATCCCGGTAGCGAAACTCCGACCCGTAGTCCACCTCGACCGGAATGCGGGCCAGCGCCTCGATGAGGAACTTGCCCACCAGGCACGCATGCCACGAGGTGCCGCAGGCGATCAGATTGACCTTGTCGATCCGGGCCAGGGTCTGACGGTCCATGCCCGGGTCGTCGAGCTGCACCGTCCCGGCTTCCCGGCTGAACCGCCCCATCAGCGTGTCCCGCACCGACTGGGGTTGCTCGTGAATCTCCTTGAGCATGAAGTGCTTGTAACCGCCCTTCTCCGCCTGCACCGGATCCCAGGTGATGGAACGCACCAGCGGCTCGCGAGCGGCACCGGACGTGTCGGTGAGGGTGACCCCGGCCGACGTCACCACGGCCACATCACCATCATCCATGAAGATCATGCGCCGGGTGTGGGCCAGGATCGCGGGCGTATCCGACGCCACGAACCATTCCTGCTCACCCAGTCCCACGACCAGTGGCGGTCCGTGACGCGCCGCGACCAGATGTGACGGGTGATCGGCCGACACCACCACCAGCGCGTAGGCCCCGGCAAGCCGGCCCAGAGCGGCACGCACCGCGGCGTCGAGCCCGCCGCCGCCCGTCAGTTGATCCTCGATCAGGTGTGCGACGATCTCCGTGTCGGTCTCCGTGTCGAACCGGTGCCCCCCCGACTCGAGTTCGGCCTTGATCGACCGGTAGTTCTCGATGATGCCATTGTGCACGACCACCAGCCGGCCGGTGCAGTCCCGGTGCGGATGGGCGTTGGTGTGGGTCGGCGGGCCGTGCGTGGCCCACCGGGTATGCCCGATCCCGTAGTCGCCGGCCAGCGGATCCTCGCGGATGACCCGGTCCAGTGCCGCCAGCTTGCCCGGGGCCTTCCGCACATGGATGTCGCCGGCGCCATCCACCACGGCGATGCCCGCCGAATCGTACCCCCGGTACTCGAGGCGGCGCAGACCCTCCATCAGGACCGACACGACGTCGCCCGCGCCAACGTAACCGACGATGCCGCACATCGGCCTTACCGCTCCACACCTGGACGCATCGTCTCTCGCCGGCCGGAGTGTCTCACGTGTCCTTCTTTCCGCCGGCCTTCTGTCCTGAGCCGGCCTGGTGGCGCTCGACCCACCCTTCGATGTTCCGCTGCCGCGCACGGGATACGGCGAGCGCGCCTGGCGGCACATCCTCGGTCACCGTGGTCCCGGCACCGACGTAGGCCCCCGCCCCGATCCTCACGGGGGCGACGAGCTGCGTGTCCGAGCCGATGAACACACCATCCTCCATGACGGTGCGGTGCTTGGCCTTCCCATCATAGTTGCAGGTGATGGTGCCCGCACCCACGTTGACGCCGGCGCCCAGCTCGGCGTCGCCGAGATACGTCAGGTGCGACGCCTTGCTGCCCGGCCCGAGAACGGTCTTCTTCGTCTCGACGAAATTCCCCACCTTGACCTTCTCCGACAGGAACGTTCCCGGTCTGAGATGCGCGAACGGTCCGACCTGCGCGTGGTCCCCGATCTGCGAGGAGGTCACCACACAGCTGTTCTTGATGGTGACGCGGTTGCCAATCTGGACATCGTCAAGGTGCGCATCGGGTCGCACCACGCAGCACTCCCCGATCACGCTCTCTCCCTCCACCCAGACACCCGGATAGATCACGGTGTCGGCGCCGATACGCGCCCGGGGATCGATGTAGGTGTGCGCAGGATCCAGGATGGTCACACCGTCGCTCATGAGCGCCGCGAGCTTGCGCCGGCGCAGGATGTCGAACGCCTCGGCGAGATCGGCGCGGTCGTTGACGCCCAGCACCTCCCGGGGCTCGGGATGCACGACGGCAGCGACCGACTCGCCGGACGATCCGAGCGACGCGACCAGGTCGGTGAGGTAGTACTCGCCCTGCGCGTTGTCCGGCGTCAGAGCATCCAGTGCCGGCAGAACCGCCGCGGCGCGAGCCAGGTAGACGCCGCAGTTGATCTCCCGGATGGCGCGCTCGGATGCGTCGGCGTCGCGGTCCTCGACGATGCGACTCACCTGACCGCCGGCGCGCACGATGCGCCCGTATCCGTCCGGGTCGGCCAGCTCGGTGGTCAGCAGGCTGAGCGTGGCGGACGAGGCGTGGTGGACGTCGACGAATCCGGAGAGGACCGACGTCGAGAGCAATGGCAGGTCGGCGTTGAGAATGAGCAGATCCCCGTCTGGGTCGAGCTGCGGTCGCGCCGTGAGGACGGCATCCCCGGTGCCTCGCTGCGGGTCCTGGATCACGGTCTCCACCGGGTAGGCCGCCAGTGCCTCGCGCACGGCACCTGCCTGGTACCCGAGCACCACGACCTGGCGGCGCGGCTTCAGCGGCTGCAGGGCGTCGAGCACCCAGGTGATGAGCGGTCGACCCCACAGCGGATGCAGCAGCTTGGAGGTCTTCGACCGCATCCGCTTCGAGCGACCCGCAGCCAGCACGAGAATGTCGAGCGCGGCGATCCGCGATGACATTACAGACCCTCGTCATCCTCGCGGGTGGTCAAGGTGATGAATTCCTCATCGTCCCTGAGGCCGGAGAAGTCGGGATCGTTCGTCGCATAGATGCGATTGGTCTCGTCCAGCTCGATGGCCCGCACCAGCGCGTCCAGCGCCGCACGGCGGGACCCCTTCAGCGCCAGGATCGACGCCTTCAGGTACTGCGCCTTGCGCGAGTCCGGACGTTCCTGCAGGGCCTCTTCCACGGTCTCCAGTGCCCGGTCGAGTTCGCCCTGGTTGGAGAGCGCCACCGTCAGGTAGTACCGATCGTCGAAGTTCTCCGGCGCCTTCGAGTCCGTGTCGAGGTGCTGCCCACACACCCGCAGGTACATCCGCACGCGCTCCGCCAGTTCCCGTTCTCTCGAGAATTCGGAGAGAAAATCGGCGAAGGCCCGGCTGGCGGCTTCCCAGTTCTTGTCCTGGAGCAATGCGACGCCCTGCGAGTAGGCATCCAGCGCTTCCTTGTAGCGGAGCACGCTCGGAGCGGGCCCCTGCGGCGCTGGAGCCTCCGCAGCCTTCTTGCGGGCCGTCCCGGGTCGAACGGAGGGCTTGCGGGTCGTCTTCCTCGCCACCGACCTCGCCGGCGCCTTCCGGGTGGTCACCTTCTTCCTCGCGGCGGATCTCCCCGGCGCCTTCCGGGTGGTCACCTTCTTCTTCGCGGCGGATCTTTTCGGCGCCTTCCGCGTGGCCACCTTCTTCCTCGTGGCCCTCTTCACGACCTTCTTCTTCCGCACGCCCTTCTTCGCGGCGGAGGTCTTGCGGGCAGCGCCGGTTCTCGACGGGGCCTTCCGCGCGCGGGTCTTCCGTGCCGGGGCCGCCTTCTTGCGCGTCACCGTCCGGGAACGGGTCGTCTTCTTCGCCCGGCTGCCCGCGGCGGATCTCCTGCGCGACCCCGTCGAACCGCCACGGCGTCCGGCCGGACTGTTCCTGGCAACGCCCATGGCCACCCCGCTGAAGGACACATGACCAGGCGCGCATGCCGCCTGATCGGAACCCGTAAGATAGATGAAGGCCCCGGCCGGTTCAAGGACACCTCTCCGGTCCCGGCCGGGCACGATGCTACGATCGCGCCACGATGAACGGCTGCTCGATCCGGCGGGGTCTCTACCTCGGCCTCGGTTCCAATCTCGGGAACCGCCACGCGCATCTGAGAAAAGCTCATAACCTGCTGAATATGAATGGTTTGAACGTGATTCGACGGTCGCGAATCTACCTCACCGAGGCGGTCGACTGCAGCGATCCCCGGCCGTTCCTGAACCAGGTGGTGGAGGTCACGACCTGGCTGACACCACGGGACGTTCTGGCACGGACCCGCCGCATCGAGCAGGAGTCCGGCCGGCGTCCGTCCCGACCCAACGCGCCGCGAACGCTGGACATCGACCTCCTCCTCGACGGCGCTACCGTGTGCGACACGGCGGCGGGACCGCGCCTCCCGCACCCCCGCCTGCATCGGCGACGCTTCGTCCTCGTCCCGCTGGCGGAGATCGCCCCACACGCCGTTCATCCCGTCCTCTGCCGGACCGCGAAAGAACTGCTCGAAGGATGTCGCGACCGGGCCGGGGTCTCCCCGTGGCGGCCCGGCGAGGACCCTGGCTTGCCGCGCGATCCGGGCCCGATGTATGATGGGCACCGTTCCCGTACGGTCGTCTTCCAACCCACGTCGAGACGCTCGAGCCATTGAAGCACAGGTACATTGCTGTCGAGGGAGCGATCGGTGTCGGCAAGACCAGCCTCGTCGAGGCGCTGGTCGCCCGGTTCGATTCGAGCAAGATCCTCGAGACGATTGACAACCCGTTCCTCGACGATTTCTACAACGACCGGCCGTCTGCGGCGTTCCAGGCCCAGCTGTTCTTTCTTCTGAGCCGCTACCGCCAGCTCATCGATCTGGCGCAGAAGGATCTGTTCTCGAAGCTGGTCATCGCCGATTACCTGCTCGAAAAGGACAAGATCTTTGCCTACCTGAATCTCACCGACGATGAGCTCATCATCTACGACAAGCTGTACTCCCTTCTCGAGGAGAACGTGCCCCGCCCGGACCTGACCATCTACCTCGAGGCGGGAACGGATGTGCTGATGGAACGGATCCGCAAGCGCCGGCGCGGCGTCGAGGCCAACATCTCCGAGAAATACATCGCGGAGGTGAACCGTTCCTATAACCACTTCTTCTTCCACTACAAGACGACGCCGCTGCTGGTCGTCAACACCAGCGAGATCGACTTCGTCGGCCGGGAAGAGGACCTGGAGGACCTGATCGAACAGATCGATTCCATGGAGCGAGGCGTCCAGTACTACGTCCCCCTCGGATCACGCGTGTGACCGGGAGGGTGACCGGCTGGCCGCATCACCCTTGAATCCAGAGGACCTGTCCCCCCGACACCTTGCGGGGAGGAAGGAGCCCGAGATGAGCACACGCACCACGCCGTTTGCGCGTGTCACCATCCCCTCCATCCGTGAAGCGCGGAGCGAGGGCCGCCGCCTGGTGATGGTGACCGCCTATGACACGCCGTCCGGCCGGGCGGCCGATGAGGCCGGCGTCGACATCGTCCTGGTCGGCGATTCCCTGGCCATGGTCGTGCTGGGGCACCCGGACACGCTGTCCGTCACCGTCGATGAGATGGTGCACCACACCGCCGCGGTCAGCCGCGGCGTGCATCGCGCCCTGGTGGTCGGCGACATGCCGTTCCTCTCGTACCACACCGGCTGGCGGGACGCCGTGATGGCCGCCGGACGGTTCGTGCAGAAGGGTCGTGCCGCGGCGGTCAAGCTGGAAGGCGGCCGCAAGCGGGTCGACGTGATCACCGCCCTGGTCGACGCGGAGATCCCGGTCATGGGACACGTCGGACTGACGCCCCAGTCGTTGCACACCCTGGGGGGTTACCGGGTGCAGGGCCGCAGGACCGCGCAGGCGGAGATGCTGCTCGCCGATGCGCTCGCGGTGGCGAAGGCGGGAGCGTTCGCCGTCGTGCTGGAAGGACTGCCCGACCGCCTGGGCGCGGCGATCACCGCCGAACTCCCCGTGCCCACCATCGGCATCGGCGCCGGCGGCGCCTGTGACGGACAGGTGCTGGTGTTTCACGACCTGCTGGGATGGAGCGGCCCGGGCCCCTCACCGCGCTTCGTGCGACGCTACGCGGACCTCGGGCAGGAGGCCCGCCGGGCGCTGACCGCCTTCGCGGAAGACGTGCGCAGCGGCCGGTATCCCTCGAACGACGAGACCTACCCCACGCCCGAGCCGGT
Source organism: Acidobacteriota bacterium (assembly GCA_046757965.1). Lineage (GTDB taxonomy): Bacteria > Acidobacteriota > Polarisedimenticolia > SMYD01 > SMYD01 > JBHHZI01. The sequence continues at coordinate 11,110 of JBHHZI010000006.1, forward strand.
CGCCACCTGGCTTCGCGACCGGGCCGGTGGACGGTCGCAGCGGGAGACGGCATGAGCGTGGCGTCGCCGGTCCGGATCGATCGCCTGCCGGCTCTGGCGGACGTGGCGGAGGTCCGCGCCTTCACACGGCGGCTCCGCCGCGACGACACACCGCTGGCGCTGGTGCCGACCATGGGAGCCCTCCACGCCGGCCATCGCAGCCTCATCGAGGCGGCGCGCCGCCACGGCGGCGCCGTGCTGGTCTCGATCTTCGTCAATCCCACGCAGTTCGGTCCAGGTGACGATCTCGAGCGCTATCCCCGCCGACTGGCGCAGGATATGGACATCTGCCGGGAGGCCGGCGCCAGCGCCGTCTTCGCGCCGGACGCCGCCACCTTCTACGCGCCGGATCATTCCACCTGGGTCAGCGAGGACCGGCTGAGTCTCCCGCTCGAGGGGGCGGTGCGGCCGGGACACTTCCGGGGCGTCCTCACGGTCGTCCTGAAGCTGCTGGCGGCGACCGACCCGGACATCGTGGTGTTCGGCCAGAAGGATGCCCAGCAGGCGATCCTCATCCGGCGCATGGCACGGGACCTCAATCTGCGAACCGCCGTTCTCATCGCACCCACCGTGCGCGATGCCGACGGGCTGGCCCTTTCGAGCCGCAATGCGTACCTCACAGCCGGACAGCGCCGGCAGGCCCTCGCGCTGCCCCGCGCCCTGGAGCAATGCACCGAGAGGCTCCGCCGTGGCGAGACCTCACCCGCGACGATCCGGGACGCGGGGCACCAGATCCTGGCGGCCGAGCCGGCCCTGGCCATCGATTACCTGGAAGTGGTCGACCTCGATACACTGGAGGTTCCGGTTCGTGTCGAAGAGCCGGTCCTCATCGCTGCCGCGGTGCGTATCGGCGACGTCCGGCTCATCGACAACGAGGTCTGGCCTGGCGGAGCGCTCGTGCAGGCCGGCGGAATGCGAGGCTCATCATGAGGCGACCGTTCCTGCGCGCCAAGATTCACCGGGCCACCGTCACCGAGGCCTGTCTGGACTACACCGGCAGCATCACCATCGACCGGGCGCTGATGGAAGCCGCCGGCCTGGCACCGTTCGAGCGGGTCGAGGTCTACAACATCACCAGCGGCCAGCGATTCGCCACCTACGTCATCGAGGGGGCCAGAGGCAGTGGTGAGATCTGCATCAACGGGGCCGCCGCGCACTGCGCCGACCGTGGCGACTCGGTGATCATCGCCGCCTACTGTGACCTGGAACCCGATGAGGTGGAGGGCTTCATCCCGCGCCTGGTGTTCGTCGACGCGAGAAACCGGCTCGCGACCCTGGCGGAGGTCCAGAAGGCGGCCACCACGCTCTCATGACACACGACGGGAGAAAATTCGAGGACAAGAATCTGGTCTGCTCGGACTGTGCCGTGTCGTTCCCGTTCACGGCGGATGAGCAGAAATTCTACCAGGACAAGGGGTTCGCCAACGAACCGAAGCGCTGTAAACCGTGTCGCACGGCCCGGAAGAGTCAGGATCACGGCACCCCCCGGGCCCCGCGCGGCAACACGCTGGCGGATGGCCCGGCAGGGGTCCGCGCGGCACCCATCTTCAAGGCCGACTTCGGCCCGTCCCCGACCGCCTCGTCCCGGACCGGATATCGGCAGCCCCGCGGCAGCGTGCCGCGCCGGAAGTCGCGACCGTCGCGCCGGCAGACCGGCGACCGGCGGCACTCCCCTGCCGGGGAGGACAGCCGCTACCGGGCTGCCTTCGTCGCCGCCCCGTGGGACCGGAACCGGGCCAGCGGCCGCGCCGGTCCGGTGCAGGGCGCCCCTCGTACACCGATGCGCCTGTTCCAGGCGGTCTGTTCCGATTGCGGCGCGGACACCGAGGTGCCGTTCCGGCCCAACGGGATCTCACCGGTGTACTGCCGGACCTGCTTGCCGAAGCACCGGCCCCGCAAACACAGCCCGGGCTCGTCCCGGGGCCGGGATGCCTCGGCGGAGGAATGAGGCCGCCGATCGGGCGTCACGACGGTTGCCCCGATCTTTCTTCGCCCGTCCCACGCTCACGGTGGCGCGCGATCTGCTGGGACGGCGGCTCGTCCGCCGGGTCGGGGGCCGGCGGATGAGTGGCCGCGTCGTCGAGGTGGAGGCGTACATCGGACCGACCGATACGGCCTGCCACGGGCGCAGCGGCGTGACCCGCCGTAACCAGGTCCTGTTCGGTGCGCCGGGGCAGGCCTATGTCTACTTCGCCTACGGCCTCCACCATCTGCTCAATGCCGTGACCGAGCGGGAGGGATTCCCGTCGGCGGTCCTCCTCCGGGCACTCGTCCCGGAGGAGGGCACGGCCGCCATGGCCCGGCGCCGCGGGACGGCGCGCCGGGCGCCCCGGCCGAACTGGCTGGCAGGAGGACCCGCCCGGTTGTGCCAGGCGCTCGACGTGGACCTGTCACTCGATGGCGAGGACCTGACCCGCAGTGAGTCACTCTTCATCGAGGCCGGTGAACCGGTTCAGGCACGGCACGTGGCGACCGGACCGCGAGTGGGTATCGACTACGCCGCCCGGCGGGACCGGGATGCGCCGTGGCGGTTCTTCGTCCGCGGCAGCCTGTGTCTGTCCGGTTCGTGATCCGTCGACGGTCCGGGCGGTGTCAGGCGGTGGAGGCAGTCTCCGGCGTCTTTTCCGGCGCCGCGGCCTCGGCCTCCGGCTCCGGCTCCGGGGAGACATCGTCAGCGGCCACCGGGCTCTTCACCCGCGGACGCGGCGCAACAGCCGCCTTCTGATCCGGCGCCGGCTTCTTCTCCTCGTTGACCGCGTGGCCGACGCCGGCCTTCGGTACCAGAACCATGGTCAGGTCGCGGTTCTCGATGCGATTGGCCCTGGTCTCCACCTTCGCCACACTGGCCAGTTCCTCGATGACCCGCTCGAGAACCTTGCGCCCGTTCTCGGGTCGCCGCAGATCCCGCCGGCGGAACATCATCGTGATCTTGGTGCGGCGGCCATCCTGCAGGAAGCGTCGAGCGTGGGCCAGCTTGGTCTCGAAGTCGTGGTCACTGACCCCCGGGCGGAACTTGACCTGCTTGATCTCGAGGGTCTTCTCGTGGCGCTTGGCCACCTTCTCCTTCTTGGCCTGCTCGTACTTCGCCCGGCCCCAGTCGAGAACCTTGCAGACGATGGGGCGGGAATTGGGGTCCACCTCGACCAGGTCGAGGCCGTGCTCCTCCGCCAGGGCCCGGGCTTCTTCGATCGGAACAACTCCCACCTGGGCCCCATCTGGACCGATCAGGCGAACGGGACTCAGCCGGATCTGGCGATTGATACGTATCTGGGGTGTCCGGGCGCGGGAGCGTGGCTGGAATGCGATCGGGGTTCTCCTTCAGAGCCGGCCCGCGCAGGGCCGGCGAAACGATAAAACGCCCCTGAAGCCGGCATGGCTTCGGAGGCGCAAGGGCAGGAATCGAATGTGCGGGATCACTCGAAGAAGATCATAACAGACCCCCGCGGTCCGGGCAACTTCTTTTTTTCGTGCAGATATGCCGGGCGGAGCCGGCAGTCACGGTTCGAGAAACGGTTCCGGCCCGATCACAGGCCGGTCCGGCAGCGGCCGGCCCGCGCGCCGGGCTTCCAGGTCCTCATGGAGCAGGACGTGGACATGGTGGGCGCGCCGCTCGGTGTCGGCCAGCGAGCCACTGGTGTCGATCACGTAGTCGGCCAGGGCGATCTTGTCCTCCAGGGGACCCTGGGCGTCGATCCGGGCGACCGCCTCCTCGGCGTGCCAGTCCGGGTGTCGGGCCAGCAGGCGGGACAGTTGCAGCGATCGAGGGCAGGCCACGACGACGAGGCGATCGTACGCCCCGGCGCGGCCGGCCTCGACCAGCAGGGCGGCGTCGGTGATGGCGATGCCGACGCCGCGGGCCCGGAGGTCTTCCTTCAGCCGGGCCTCCTCCCGGCCCACCGCCGGGTGGAGAATGGCGTTCAGATCGGCACGGGCGCTCGGATCACGGAACACGATCGCCGCGAGTGCCTGGCGATCGATCTCCCCCTGACCGTCGACGATGGTCTGACCGAAGCGACGCACCACCTGCGCGTGCTCGGGCCGGCCCGGGGTGAGCAGGGAGTGGACGATGCGGTCGGCATCGATGATATGCGCACCACATATCCTCAGCACGTCATCGACCGTGGACTTGCCCGAGGCGATGCCGCCGGTCAATCCGACATCCAGCAGAACATCCGCCCCGCTCCCGGACGGCGCGGCGGGGTCGCTCACCGCCGCGACATCTTCCGGGCCGCCGGCAACCGACCGCTCCTCATGCTTCACCGGCCACGGCGCGGCGGCCCCGGTACGCTCCCAGCGTGTTCTTCAGCAGCATCGCCACGGTCAGGGGACCGACGCCGCCGGGCACCGGCGTCAGCGCCCCGGCCACCGCGACGGCGCGAGAGGGATGCACGTCGCCCACCAGCAACCAGCCGCGCTTCTTCCAGGCGGCGAGACGCGGCGATCCCGGACCGACCAGGTCGCGCACCCGCGCCTCCTCCGTGACCCGGTTGATGCCCACATCGATCACCGTCGCGCCGGGCCGGATGAACTCGTCGGTGACCAGGCCGGGTCGCCCCACGGCGGCCACGAGGATGTCCGCCTCGCGGCACAGGGCAGGCAGATCCCGCGTGCGCGAGTGGGCCACCGTGACGGTGGCATGGGCATCCACCAGGAGCAGCGCCATCGGCCGCCCGACGATCGTGCTCCTCCCCAGCACCACCGCCCGCGCCCCCTCGGTCTCGATCTTCTCGCGCCGCAGCAGTTCCATGATGCCTGCCGGCGTGCAGGGCACGAGGCGGGGGTGACCCTGGGCCAGCGCTCCCGCATTGACCACGTGAAACCCGTCGACATCCTTCTCCGGGTCGACCGACGCCAGGATCCGGTCCGTGTCGACCTCCCCGGGGAGCGGCAACTGGACCAGGATGCCGTCCACGTCCTCCGCGTCGTTGAGCGATGCGACCCGGTCGAGGAGTTGCGAGGTCGTCACACCGGCGTCGAGCGTCTCCACCGTCGAGTGGATCCCCGCCTCCACGCACGCCCGGCTCTTGTTGCGGACATACACCGCGGAGGCCGGATCCTCGCCGGCGAGGATCACGGCCAGACCGGGAACCGGTCGACCGGCCGCGGCCAGGTCCCTCACCTCGGCAGCGACCTCCGCCCGCAGCACGCGGGCCAGCCCGGCGCCATCGAGGATCCGGGCGGTCAACGTCCCTCCCCGGCCGGCGCTCCCCGGTCAGCGAACGGGTCCGGTCCGGGGGGCGGGGCGGAGCGCTTCCGGGGCGCCTCCGGGGCGAACGGCAGCGAGAAGCGCAGCGCCTCGCGGCCGATGTTGAACCCGACCAGTTGCAGGATCATCTGCTTGAAGCGCGGCGGTGCACCCACGAAGACCAGGATCTTGCTGACTCGCTCGCCCGGGCCGATGGTCTCGGCGCTGTCGTAGGCGGCGCGCAGCAGGGCCTTCTTGCTGGCCTCCCCGAGGCCGGCCCGCTCCGACGCCTGGACAAGGCACAGGTAATCGCAGGGAGAGTTGACACTCAGCGGTTTCTTGGTGAACAGGGAGACCGTCGGCGGCCGGAACGCCAGTGGCTGCTCGGAACCGTTCTCCAGCCGCAGCAGGAACGTCCAGGCATGTTGCCCCAGGATGGAAGGAGAGAACGGGTCGGCGCCCGCCACCTGGGCGGACGCCAGGAACAGACCCCGGCGGCGGGCATCGAGAAGCTCGACGTCCACCCGGACCCCGGCCTGCCGGAACGAGGCCCTTGTGCCGTGCATCTGCAGGCGTGGGTCGTGCTTCTTTCCCAGGGCCGGCACCGGCACCCAGTGCCGTTCCCCGGCCGCGGGCTTCCTCGCCAGGGCGGCCGGGGAGAGGAGTCCCAGACAGAGGGCCAGGATCAGTGGCCGGCCACGAAGACATTGTCCGCGGGGCCGAGCGGCAGGAGGGACGGATCGGGACATACAGGTCTCCTCGCGGCGAGGGTCACCGGCGGCGCCATTATAGAAGATGGGCTCCAGGCGGCGTGCGCCGGGACCGTGTGGTGAATTCCGGCCCGGTTCGATCTATGCTGTGCCTCTCCGAAGAACCCTGGCGAGCATGATGGGAGGTGTGGGCATGGTCAAGAGACGGGATTTTCTCGGCCTGGCGGGGACCGGGGCCGGTGCGATGCTGGCCGGGGCCGCCCGGGCTCGGGCGACGCCACCCGCCACGCCACCGGTGACCTCTGACGGTTCGTCCCGTCTTTTTCTGCCCGAGGACGACCTGCAGCCGGCCACCTTCGACCGGCTGCCGCTCGCCTGGAACAAGCGCCGGATCCGCACACTCATGGGCCGCCTGGCGGAGCAAGGCATCGACGGGCTGCTCCTCACCGACCGCTGGAACATCATCTACTTCACCGGCCTGTGGCACAGCACCACCGAGCGTCAGTTTCACGTCTTCTTTCCCACCGATCCCGTCGAGCCGATCTGGTTCTATCCCGGCCTGGACCGTGATCTGGTCCGGAGCTGGTGGTACGGCGACGGGGAGATGTACTTCGACTGGCACCACGGCAAGGGCGCCTTCCCGAACCGGGGCAAGGTGCAGATGGGCGCCAAGGTCGATCTCCTCGACTGGGAGATGAAGCACCTGAAACACCGGGGCTTCGCCGGCAAGAAACTGGCCGCCGACGTGGAGATGCCCCCATCGGCGGCGGCGAAGGTGGCGAAGGTTCTCGGCCGGGAGATGGGTTCGGTGGCCGAGGAGTGCCTGCGCATGCGCATGGTCAAGACGCCCGAGGAGCAGGCTCTGTGGCGGCGCGCCTACAACTACTTCAACCAGGCCCACGCCTACGCCCGTGATCTTCTCCTCGAACATGGCACGGATCTGACCGACTACGACATCACCAGCGCCGCCACCCGGTTCGGAACCGACCTCATCCTGGCGGACATCAAGCGGGACGGACGGCCGCACACCGCCGTGGGCATTCGCTTCGGGATCTCCTGCCGGACAGGGCGCGGCACCGCCTACCCCCATCCGAACCAGTTTCACCACAACCGGATCGCACCGGGACAGGCGCTGCAGATCGCCGGCGGCGTTCACATCGGCGGGTGTGGCGGGGAGCTGTACCGTGCCTTCCTCATTCATCCGTGGACCGACCACATGAAGAAGGTGTGGAGCATCAGCCGGGACTGCACACAGATCCAGAAGGAAGAATCGATCGCGGGCGTCACCTGCTCGACGGTTGCCTACAAGGTTCACAGGTACCAGGTCGACAACGGCATGGCCCCCTACATCTACCACCGTCCCGCTCATGGCGAGGGTTACGAGGGGCACCAGCCGCCCTACCTGGCCCTGGGCGACCACACGATGCTCGAAGAGGGCATGGTCTTCTCGGTGGAGCCGGGTCTCTACGATCCGGAGAACGGTTTCGGCGTCAACTGGTCCGACGATTTCGTCGTCGCGCCGAAGGGACCCGCCCGGCAGATGTCGCGTCTGCCCTGGTCGGAGGAGTGGTGCCATGTCAAGCTCTGATATCCGAAGGACAGTGAAGGAGAACCGATGAGACGAGGAAGAAGACTCTCAGGGTGGCGTCGCCAGGCCGTCTGGTTCGCCGGGATCGCCACGGTGGTCCTGGGCAGCGGCGTGCTTCACAATCTGGTCGCCCAGCGTGATCTTTCCGACGTGAAGATCCGCACGGAGCACGTGGCCGGCAACGTCCATGTGTTCTTCGGCGCCGGCGGCAACATCGGGGTCTCGGCCGGACCGGATGGTCTGATCATGATTGACGACCAGTTCAGCCAGCTCGCCGACAAGATCAAGACGGCGCTGAAGTCGCTGAACTCGGGAGATCTGGCCTTCGTGCTCAACACCCACTACCACGGCGACCACACCGGCTCCAACGAGACGTTCGGCCGCGAGGCGCCGATCATCGCCCAGACCAACGTCCGCAAGCGCCTGTCCGATCCCGACAACCCGCCCCTGGGAAGTGACAGGCCGATGGGTGCCTCCGGACTGCCGGTGGTCACGTTCGACCAGTCCCTGGCGCTGCACTTCAACGGCGAGGAGATCCAGGTGGTGCATTTCCCCACCGCCCATACCGACGGTGACAGCGTCATCTTCTTCACGAAGTCCAACGTCGTCCACATGGGTGACACGTTCTTCGCGGGCCGGTTCCCGTTCGTCGACCTCGACGGCGGCGGGGACGTGGCGGGGCTCACCCGGGACATCAGAAAGATCCTGGAGCGCCTCCCCGAGGACGTGAAGATCATCCCCGGCCACGGCCCGGTGAGCACCAAGGACGACCTGCGGGCTTATCTCGAGATGCTCGTCGGAACCACCGCCATCGTCGACGGCAAGATGAAGGCGGGCAAGACGCTCGACGAGATCAAGGCCGAGGGATTGCCAGAGAAGTGGGACGAGTGGGGCTCCGGCTTCATCAAGACCGATCGATGGCTGGAGACCGTCCAGAAGTCCCTGATCCGGGCGAACGGCTGACAGCGACCGCCGCGGGCCGGAACTCGAGGCTGGCGGCAAGGATCGGTGGCGAATGGGCATGGACGAGATACGCATCAGGGGAGCCGCGGAGCACAATCTCAAGAGCATCGATCTCGTCCTGCCCCGCAACAAGCTGATCGTCTTCACCGGCCTTTCAGGTTCCGGCAAGTCGTCCCTGGCGTTCGACACGATCTACGCCGAGGGCCAGCGTCGCTATGTCGAGTCCCTGTCCGCCTACGCCCGGCAGTTCCTGGAGCTGATGGAGAAGCCCGACGTCGAGCTCATCGAGGGACTGTCGCCCGCCATCTCCATCGAGCAGAAGACCACGTCGAAGAATCCCCGCTCCACCGTGGGAACGGTGACGGAGATCCACGACTACCTCCGGGTCCTCTTCGCCCGCATCGGCCGGCCTCACTGCCATCGGTGCGGCAAGCCGATCGCCGCCCAGACCGTCCAGCAGATCACCGACCAGCTCCTGAAACGGCCCGAGAAGACACGCCTGACGCTTCTGGCCCCGGTGGTTCGCGGCCGCAAGGGCGAGTACCGGCGCCAGATGCAGGAGATGATGCAGAAGGGCTTCGTCCGGGCGCGGGTCGACGGCAAGATGGTCGACCTGGCAACCCCGCCGAAGCTCGACAAGCATCGCAAGCATGCCATCGAGGTGGTGGTGGACCGTCTCGCGGTGCGCAGCAAGGCGCGCCAGCGACTCACCGAGGCGGTGGAGACCTGCATCGCCCTGGCCGACGGGCTCGTCAGGGTGGTCATCGAACCGGCCGGGGGAGCCGCCGAGGAGATCGTGCTCTCCGATCGACTGGCCTGCATCGCGTGCGGCGTGTCGGTGTCGGAGATGAGTCCCCGCATGTTCTCCTTCAACTCCCCCTACGGGGCCTGCCCGGCCTGTGACGGCCTGGGCGTGCGGCGGGAACTCGACCCGGACAAGATCGTGCCCGATCCGTCGCGAAGCATCGACGGCGGGGCCATCCAGGTGCCGGGAATTCGCAACAGCTTCTTCTCGGTGTACATGGCCGGGCTCAAGAAGAGTCACCGGTTCTCCACCGGCGTGCCGTGGAAGAAGCTATCCGCCACGGTCCGCCGGCTCATCCTGCACGGCGGGGGAGAACGCGAGTACCGCTTCGTCTGGAACGGGCGGCGCAGCCAGTACACCTTTCGCGGCAAGTACGAGGGGGTCATCCCGTCGATCCTGCGCAAGTACCAGAAGACCTCGTCCTCACGGCGGCGGGCGGAGTTCGACCGTCTCATGTCGCTGCACGCCTGCGCCACCTGCAAGGGCGAGCGCCTGCGTCCCGAGTCTCTGGCGGTGACCCTGGCCGACCACAACATCTCCCACTACAACCGGCTGAGCATCGAGGATGCCGAGCAGGCATTTCGACACCTCAGGCTCGCGTCGCGGGAGAAGACCATCGCCGCCCAGGTCTTGAAGGAGATCCGGCAGCGGCTCGGCTTTCTGCTCAATGTCGGACTGGGATATCTTTCCCTCGATCGCTCCGCGGCCACGCTGTCCGGGGGTGAGGGACAGCGCATCCGCCTGGCCACCCAGATCGGCAGCCAGCTCACCGGTGTGCTCTACGTGCTCGACGAACCGTCCATCGGTCTGCACCAGCGCGACAACCGGCGGCTCCTGACCACCCTGGAGCGCATGCGTGACCTGGGCAACACGGTCATCGTCGTCGAGCACGACGAGGCGACCATCCGGGCGGCGGACCACGTGGTCGACCTCGGCCCCGGGGCGGGCGAGCACGGCGGCGAGGTGGTGGCCGCCGGCCCCCCCGCGGCCATCGAGAAATGTCCGACCTCCCTCACCGGGCAGTACCTCGCCGGCCGGCAGTCGGTCGCCACCCCGGAGAGGCGCCGGCCCGGGAACGGCCGCCGGCTCACCGTCCGGGGCGCCACCGAGCATAATCTCCAGGGCATCGATGTCACCTTCCCGCTGGCCACGTTCACCTGCGTGACCGGGGTGTCGGGTTCGGGCAAGAGCACGCTGGTCAACGACATCCTCTACAAGGCCCTCACCCATTCGATCTACGACTCCCAGGTCGTCCCCGGACGGCACCGCAAGATCGAGGGCATGGAACTCGTCGACAAGATCATCGCCATCAATCAGGCCCCCATCGGCCGCACCCCGCGCTCCAATCCGTCCACCTACATCGGTCTGTTCACACCGATCCGGGACCTGTTCGCCCAGACACCGGAGTCTCGCGTGCGCGGCTACAGGCCCGGCCGCTACTCCTTCAACGTGAAGGGAGGGCGCTGCGAGGCCTGCCAGGGCGACGGCCTGATCAAGATCGAGATGCACTTCCTCCCGGACGTCTACATCACCTGCGAGACCTGCGAGGGCAAGCGTTACAATCGGGAGACGCTGGAGATTCACTTCAAGGGCAAGACCATCTCGGACGTGCTGGAGATGACCGTCGAGGAGGCGCTGCGCTTCTTCGCCAACATTCCGGTGATCTGCGGCAAGCTCCAGACACTCGATGACGTCGGCCTGGGATACATCCGGCTGGGACAGCAGGCCACGACGCTGTCCGGCGGAGAGGCCCAGCGCATCAAGCTGGCCAAGGAGCTGTCGAAACGGTCCACCGGCCGCACGTTCTATGTCCTCGATGAGCCGACCACGGGTCTGCACTTCGACGATGTGCGCAAGCTCCTTGCCGTTCTCAACCGCCTCGTCGACGAGGGCAACACCATCGTCGTCATCGAGCACAACCTCGATGTCATCAAGTGTGCCGACCATGTGATCGACCTCGGCCCGGAGGGCGGTGACCGCGGCGGGACCGTGGTGGCACAGGGCACCCCGGACGAGGTGGCGCACACGCCGGGCAGTCACACCGGCGTCCATCTCCGGCGCATCCTCGCGAGCCACTCCCGCTCCGGAACCGGGCGTCCGACCCGCCGCCCTGCCCTTCGCCCGGCGCGGCGCCGGACACGCCGTGCCGGTGCGCGCGCCGCCGGGTCCGCCTGACCATGGGTGCCCTGCGACCGATGCCCGTCCCGCGCCAGGTGACTCTGGCGCCGGACGGGCCGATCCATGTGGAGTGGAACGACGGGCATCGGTCGGTCTATGCCGCCCGCATGCTGCGGCTGGCGTGTCCGTGCGCGGGATGCGTCGACGAGCGCACCGGAGCGGTGCGTCTGCGACCCGAGGACGTGCCCCCGGATGTCACGGCGAACGCGGTGGCCCGGGTGGGCAACTACGCCCTCTCCTTCGAATGGTCTGACGGCCACTCCACAGGCATCTACGCCTTCGATCGTCTCCGTGCGCTCTGCGCCTGTCCGACGTGTCGTCCCGGTTGACCCGGCTCCGGCAGCATCCACCGGGCAGGGCTGATCGACACCGGTCGCCGGACCACGCCGCCGGCGCGGCCTCTCGCCGGGGCATGCTGCTGGTGGCGACCGTGGTGCTTCTGGCCGCCACCGTGCGGCTCCTCCACCTGGCGGTCTTCTCCCACGCCACCGTCTTCTTCGACCCGGCCCCGTGGAACACGCCCGACCATCCCCTCGCCACCGGCGAGGTCGATCGCTGGGCCATGCAGATCGCTCACGGGGATCTCTGGTGGACCGATCACGGCCCCGGAACCGGTTTCCCCTCGCCGGTCTATCCGTATCTCGTGGCCGCCATCTACGGACTGCTCGGGGGACGCCACGTGCTGGCGGTGGCGGTGTTCTCCGCGCTCCTCGGGGCCATCACCTGCGGCCTGTGCGCCGGCATCGCGCGCCGCGCCGTCTCGGTGCGCGCCGGCTGGCTGGCCGGCGGTCTCGCCGCCGTCTACGGCCCGACCATCTTCTACGAGTCGTTTCTGCTCCCCGAGACCCTGGCGATGTTTCTCACGGCGGCGGCCCTTTTCTTCACCATGCGCTGGTTTGTCGCAGACAACAGTCAGCATGCGGACCGCGACGCGGATCACCCCGGCGGTGTTCATGTGGATGCCATCGGCTTCCAGTTCCATGGTGCGTCCGCCGACGCCGAGACCGGCACACGGGAAAGGCCGGCCGGCGGCCTGGCCGCGGGCGACCGCCCCGGCCCCTTGCTCATCGCCGGCCTGCTGTGGGGCGCGGCGGTGGCGGCCTGGCCGCTGCTGGTCGCCGTGGCCGCCGCCGTGGGCATCAGCCTGTGCCGGCGAGGCGTACCGGTCGGCTCGTCACATCGACGGCGGCGCCTGGCGTTCGCGGGCGGCTGGTTCGCCTGTGGCCTGTTCATCGCCATCCTTCCGTGCACGGTCCGGAACGTCATCGCCGAGGGCAGATTTGTTCTCATCTCCGACACGACAGCCGAGAGCTGGCGCATCGGCAACTCCACCGGCTCCAGCGGAGCGTTCGTCGAGACGCCGGGCACCTTGCTGACACCGGGAAGCGGGCCGTGGCTCGCCCTGCTCCTCCGCAAGGCGGGACTTCTCTTCCGCGGCGGCGAGATTTCCCAGGTGACCGACTACACGTTTCTTCGCGGTGCCTCGCCGGTCCTTTCCCTCCCCGTTCCCGGCTTCGGTGTCGTGGCGCCACTCGCCCTGCTGGGAGCGTGGATTCTTCGCCGGCGAGCCCGGGACCTGCTGCCGATCCATGCGCTGGCCTGGATCACTCCCTTCTCGGTGATGCTCTTCTTTGTCGCCGGACGGTTCCGGCTGCCGGGGATGCCGGCGCTCTTCGTCTTTGCAGCGGCAGCGGGGGATCGTCTGTTGCCGGCCCGCGCCACCGCCTTCGCATGGGGTCGTCGTCTGCGATGGGGACTGCTTCTGGCCGTCGCCCTCATCGTCATCAACCGGCCGTCCGGCGCACCTCCGGGCGGGGCCCCGTTCCATCGTGCGGCGGCGGCGTACTACCTGGAGATGGGAAAAATACAACAGGCCAACGGCGCCGCCGCGCAGGCGCTGCAGGCGTACGATGTGGCGCTGCGTCTTCCGGTGCGTTCGGTCCGCGCGCTCGCGCATGCCGGACGGGCCCGGGTTGAATTGCGGCTACTCGACGATCCGGAGGCCGCCCGGGCGGACCTGACGCGATCCCTGGCCATCGACCCGGCCCATGCCGAGGCGGACTGGGCGCGCGCAACGCTGGGCACGCTGGAGCAGGACGCCGGCCCGGCGGCACCACAACAATAATTCTTCTTGACTTCACTGCCGGATCCCCGCATCCTGGGGATCTCCGGACCGGTCGTTCTCCTCAGCACCCGACACGCCCCTCAGGGCTGTCCACGGCGATCGAGCCGGAGACCGGGAGGAGGGCGACATGGCGGCGGCGGGACGAAGACGGCACCTTTCCCGGCCCAGGCGCGACGGGCTCAGCTCTTCATCCCGGGCCGCCGGGGGCACCGGGTCCGCCCGGCACGGCGGGCCGGCGGCACGGCCCGGACCGCGATCCGGCCGGAACCGGTCGGTCATGCAGCCCGCGCACCGGCGATCGGCAGGCTGGCCGCACGCGGCCCACGGGTGGGCCGCCCTGGTCCTGACGGCCGGCGCCCTGGTGGTCTGTGTCCTGATAGCCGGCTCCGGCACCACACCGGCCGCCGGTGGCACACCCGCTTTTCCGGGGTCACGCGACCCGACACTGGTGCGGGGAGCCGGCGAGACGCACGTCTTCGGCCTGCGCGCCTCCCGGCAGGATCCGGGGGTCGGCGCCGCGGGCCCGGAGGCCACACGTCTTCTCGACCGGACCTTCGCGCCGGTGCTCGACACCCCGGAGTTCGCGACCCGGCCGGCCCTCATCGGCACCGACCAGCTCGCCACACCGGCGGGCATGGTGCGCCTGTCCACCCTTGCCGATCTCGCGGCACCGTTCTCCACCGCACTGACCCGTTCCATCCGTGCCGACGAGGTGGCCGTGCTGCCGTTTGCCGGCCAGAGTCGACAGGAGATCCTCGCCCTGCTGGCGGCCGCGCAGGTCACCGTGCTGGACGTGCGTCCGGTGAGGTCGTTTCTGGTCACCGGGCTGACGCCGCAGGCACAGACGGCGCTGATCGATGCCGGCGTGCGGCCGCTGTCCTACACCTGCGGCCTGTTCACCTCGCCCGCCATCGGCGTCACGCCGGTTGACACCCCGGCGCGCGCCGCCGACCCGAACCTCACGCTGCTGGCCACGTTGTTCCGTGTCGACGATGCGCCCTCGATCACCGCCATGATCCGCAACCTCGGCGGCGCGATTCTCTCGACAGCGGCGCCTTCACCGATGTCGCCCGGCCAGGGGCGGGTCGTGACGTTCGTCATGCACATCGACACGCTGCGCACCTCGCTGGCGGCCGGCGCGTGGGACGGCCTCCCGATCAGGAACCTCACCGAGGCCGAGCGGTTCATCAGTGCCGACGAGGACACCAGCACCGGCGTGCAGACCGGTACGTTCGCCGGCGGGGCGCGACCCTACACCGAGGCGGGCATCGACGGCTCCACGCAGGTCATCGGCATCACCGACACCGGCCTCAGCCTCGACGCCACGGTGCTGGCCGATGGGCCCGCCGGTGCCCTCGGCCTGGGGACGGCCCACGCCGCCGGACCCGGACATCGCAAGGTGATCGGCTACACCGACGCAGGCACCATCAGTGCCGGCGGCGCCGGCGACCTGCTGAGCTGCGACGGCACCACCGGC
This sequence comes from Acidobacteriota bacterium, assembly GCA_046757965.1. Taxonomy (GTDB): domain Bacteria; phylum Acidobacteriota; class Polarisedimenticolia; order SMYD01; family SMYD01; genus JBHHZI01. Next base: position 26,180 of record JBHHZI010000006.1, read on the forward strand.
GCCACCCACGGCCATCTGGTGGCCTCCATCGCCGCCGGCAATGCCTCCGCCTTGCTGGCGGCGGCCGGCAGGCAGGCCTGCGACCTGCCGGGCCTGGAGACGGCGCGGTCCGGCTGCACCACCACACACGCCCTCGACGGCGTATCGCCCGGCGCCCGCATCGCCTTCATCGACGCCCAGGAGGCCAGCCAGTGCGTGCAGCCCACACAGATCGAGGCACAGACACCCGGCCTGCTCTCCGACAACTCCGCCCATCATGCGGATGGTCCGGACGGCACGCGCGGCACCTCGGATGACGCCCGCGTGCATCTGTACGCGCAGTCCATTCTCGACTCACAGGGCTCCTACACCGCCGCCGCGCAGGACATCGACGCGTGGCTGGTGGACAACCAGGCCTTCCTGGTGGTGACCGCCGCCGGGAACGAGGGCGTCGATCCGCGTGACGACGGCAACCTGGAGTTCGGCACGGTGACCTCGCCGGGCACGGCGAAGAACGTGGTCACCGTCGGCTCCTCGGGTTACCCCAACAACGCCCTGGACCTGGAGGCCTCGGTGGTGCCGGGCGTTGCCAACAACGGCATCGAGATGATCTCCCGTTTTGCCGCCGGCTCGCTCGGCTCCGGCCAGGGTCCGGCGGCCTTCACCACCCAGGCGAACACCACCCCAGACTGGCGCCTCAAGCCGGATGTCATGGCGCCCGGCGACGAGACCCTCGGCAACCAGCGGATGGTCTCGCCGACGACCTGCATCTCCGACGACGACGGAAACGGGCTGCTGACCGCGGCGGCAGACGACAGCAACGCGACCTGCCGGCCCCTGCCGCCGGAAACATTCGTCGGCACGTCGTTCGCGGCAGCCGCCACCGCCGGCTTCGCGGCGCTGGTGCGAGATTACTTCGCCAAGGGGTTTGCCCCGGCCGGCCAGGAAGGCGGGCCACCGCAGGATCTCTCCGGCCCGGAACTGAAGGCGGCCCTCATCGCCTCGGCCACCCCTCTCGCCGGCAACCCGCCCCTGCAACGGCCCCGCCACTTCAGCTTCCGAGGGGGAGGGCTGCTCACCGGACCGGAATTCCTCGAGTTCTACAACCCGCACCACCTGGCCGGCTACACACCCGAGCAGGGGTACGGCCGGATCTCCGGCACCCATCTCCTGCCCCTCGCCTCGAATCCCGACACGCCCTCCTTCATCGAGGCAAGCTCCCATGCGCTCGCCTTCACCACCCCCGTGGTGTCGATGCTGTCCCTGCTCGATCCAGGCGAGCCACTGACGGTGGCGGTGGCCTGGTACGACCGGCCGGCCTCGGTGGCCGGTCCGCTGGCGGACGGCAAGCTGGTGGACGACGTCGACCTGACCGTCCGCCTCTGCGGACCGGACGACCTCTGTGACACCCCCGACGACACGCTCACCTTCGGCAACTTCTTCACGGAGGACGCCAACTTCGACGGAGGGCTCAGCCACATCCCGGACGTGTTCGTCTGCAGCACCGACGGGACGACCGAATGTGACCCCGACGCGGACATCTGTATGGGTGGAGCCTTCGACGGCGTGCGGTGTCATGGCAGAGACGAGCATTGCCAGGTCCACTGCGACACCCGCACCGACCTCTGCGTGGGAGGTCCGGACGACGGAACCGGGGGTTCACGCGGCACCCGTTGCCATTCGGATTTCGATTGCACGCCGGACAATGGAACCTGCGAGTTCGATGCCTCCACCCAGTGCCCCGGCGGCACCACCGGTGTGGATTCCTGCGATCTGTTCTTCAGCGGGGGCACCGAGGACTGCAACGGCGACGAGTTGCTCGATTCCAGTTTCTTCTCCCTGCCGGTCACCGGCCACGACTGCCTGCGCCTGCCCGGGGACGACGGCACACGGGACCGCAACAACACCACCGAGAAGGTGCACCTCTCTCCCGCCCAGCTTGCCGGCTCGCACACCGCGCAGATCACGCTGAACTGGGTCGCCTCGGCCACCGACCCGCTCCTGGGGCAGTGCAGCAACTCCGGTGCCCCCTGCGACCCGACCGCAACCGATCCCGGCCTCGCCTGCGGGGACGTGGCGGCCACCTGCGTGCCCCGCACCGTGCAGGCCGGCCTGGTCATCACCGGCGCCTTCGACCCCGCCGGTGCCCCCAACCGGGTGCGCCTCGACCGCTCCCGCTACCGTTGCGCCGACGCCCTGTCCGTGGACCTGCTCGACGGCGCCGCCGATGCCTCTGTGGATTCGATCGCCAGCGGTCTGACACTGACCTCCATCGACTGCGGCGTCGATGGCGTCTGCGGCACGCCCGACGACGTCGTTCTCGACATCGAACGACCCCGCCAGGTCATCGAGATCGATCCCGCGACCCGGTTCGCGATCGCGCCTCTGGCCCTGGTGGATGCCCGGGGGCTCGACCCCAGGCCGGACGATGGCCTGCTCAGCGTCACCGATCACGGACGCATTCAGGCCACCTACACCGATCTCCCGGTCACGCGGGCCACAGCCGAGGTGCGCTGCACGCCGGACATCCAGATGATGAACGTCGTGCGCCGGGGAACCGATGCGGCCTTTGGACTGTCCGGCGGTTGTGATCCCAGAGAGCGGGTGGATCCGCGCATGGTGCTGTTCGGTCTGGTGCGCGGCACCGGCCTGGACCGCACCGGCGATCTGTATCTCGACGCAGGCGAGCAGCTCGTCTACACCGTGGCCTTTGCCAGCCAGGAGGAAGGCACCGACCTGCACGACGTCACCGCCACCCTGACGGCCTGTACCGCCGGCAGCGCGGGAAGCTGCCGCGATGTGCCGCGGGACGGCACTGCACAGACCTTCTGCGGGGACGGCACCTCCTGTGTCACCGATGCCGACTGCGACCCGTCCGCCTGTCACACCCAGCCGGGAGTGCGCGTGCTCGATCCGGTCCAGCGGCTCGGCACGATCTCTCCCGGCCGGCCCCAGAGCGTGTCGTTCAACGTGCAGGTGGCCACCGGCGTCTCCTTCCCCGACCAGTTCGACATGCAGTTCAGGCTGGCAGCGGTGGGCAGCGGACTGACCCACACGTCCGAGACACGCTTCCACCATCTTCTCGACGCCGACACCTGGAGCCGTCCCGACGAGAGCCCGGCGGTATCGGGCGTGTTCCACTACTCCACCGATTTCCCCACCGGCGGGCAGGAGATCCGGCTGTATGCGGGTGAGCTGGCCAGCCCCGCCGACCCGTCGCTCGACGCGGAGCTGTTCGTCTTCGACGATGCCACCACCGCGGCCTTCGGGCTCGGCAACGCGCAGCTCGGCGATGCCCTCGGCGGCGCGTCCGTGCCGAACAACTGGCCGTGGACGTTCGATCTCGACGATGAGGCATTTCGCACCCGCCGGCGCTTCGACTCCGACGCCGGCCTCAACGCGGAGCTGGCCGACACCAGCGTCTGGCAGCACAGCACCAGCGGAGAGTGCGGCTTCCAGTCCAACGCCGGCACCTGCGAGGGAGGTTCCCGGCCCGGGGCCCCCTGCGAGACTGCGGCCGACTGCCACGGAGGGGCGTGCCGGACCGCGGCGGCCACCGACGGCCAGGGGGGGCAGGGCGGGATCTGGCACACGGGGTTTGCCGCCAGCGATCCGGACACGCCGCCCGGGCGCACCGGCTTCGATCTCGGCTGCGAGGATTACGATGTTCCATTCGACCCAGGTGATCACGCGCGGCGTTTCGTCCTGGACACGCTGTCGAGCCCGCGCTTCTTCCGCGTGCACGCCAACGTCGACGCCCACGGCTTCGCCTACACCCTCTCCTTCACACGCTTGGCCGCGAACCTGCAGGTCAGTATTGGCGATGCCAGCGTCATCATGGCCGGCGAGCTCGACCCGGACGCCACGACACCCGTCCCGGTCGACCCCCTCGATATGGGCTGGCTCTTCTCCGACCAGGGTCCGGATGGCTTTCTGGCGATGGCCTCGCCCGGTCCGTTTCTGGTCTTCAACCCCAACAATCCGCACGAGGCCACCTCCGCGGCCGCCGCGGGCCTGCCTCTCTCCGATGCGCCGGGCGGCGCGCAGACCATCCGGGCCATCCACGGACCCGGCTCGGCCGGCTCGTTCTTCGACGACGCCGGCACCTGCCGCGCCGATGCCCCCATCGCCGGCGCCCCCTGCTCGTTGACGGCCTGCGGCACCGTCTTCGACCCGCTGGCTCCGGGGAACGGCCAGGTTCCCGCCGCTCTCGGCGGAGAGTGTGTCAACGAGACCGACTGCGGGCCGGCCGGCATCTGCGAGGCGAACGAGCCCTTCAAGGCTCCCTCGCGGCCCTTCGGCGAGGTCACCGGCGTGGCCACCGGCCGGGGCCTCGCCTCACCCTCGCGGCGAGGCGCCGGCGGCCTGCCGGTGCGCAATCTCGATCTTGACCTGGCCAGTGCCGGCGCCGCCACCTTCGAGGACCTGTTCGGCCCCCACGAGACGCGCGGGCCGGATGCGGCGTCACCCATCACGAGCCGGCAGCCGGAGGTGCTCGCGGCCCGGCGGGATGCCTTCCAGGTCAACTTCATCGCCTGGCTGCGCGGTGACATCAAGGGGAATTTTCATGCCCTCCCGGATTACGGTCTCGGTGTCGATGACGTGGTGGTGGAATGGCGGGAGGGGCACCCGGTGGCGGACCGCACCCCGTGTGCCGACCCGTCCACCTGGGCCGTCGATGAGGCCGGCCACCCTGTCGGCTCCGTCACGGACCGGCCGGAACTGGCGGCCGGCTGCGCGCAGATCTCCTGGGATCGTCACGACATCGTCGAGGTGGAGTCGATGCTTGCCCTGACGGTGATCGACATCAACGCCGCCTACGGCGCCGACGGCATCGTCGGCACCGGCGATGACCAGGCAATCGATACCGACGGCGACGGTCTCGCCGAACTGGACGTGCGCGTCTTCTCGGATGTGGATCTGGCCGGCGAGACGGTGCATCTGATCGAGACGGGCTTCGCCTCCCCGGTGTATCGCGGCTCGGTCGTGGTCTCCACTACCCACGGCCTCTCCTCCGACCGGGACGGCGTGATCTTCATGCAGGCGGCCGGCGGCGGCGCCGTGCCGGTGGTGGTCACCGCCAGCTACACCGATGCGGACATCAACGTGGCCGGCGCAGGCGCCGCCGTGCCCTGCCCGGACAACCCGTTGCTGGCCCAGGCCGTGAGCCGTCAGAACACCGCTGACGTGCTGTTCGCCACCGCCCGGGTGAGTGACGAGGGGCCGGGCACGGATGGCGATGACATCCCCGACGATGGGGAACAGGTGCGTCTGGATGTGGCGCTGATCAACAACACCCGTGACATCCTCGGCGACCCTGTGGATCTGGACGATGTGACGGTGACCCTGACCAGTACCGATTCCGACGTGGCCTGCATCCTGGAAGAATCCTCCCACTACGGCCGGCTGGCCTTCGGCAAGGCGCGTTTCAACAACCGCGACGACTTCCGCTGCGAGGGAGGGACGCGCGCCGGTGTCGCCTGTGACACCCCGGACGATGCGGCGTGTGAGGCCGGGGGAGGGCAGTGCGTTCGCCAGACGGACGAGCCGTTTCGCTTCGTCGTGGCCACACCCGGCCGCACCGACGTGAAACAGGTGATCCAGGCGGAGTTCATCCTGGGGATCGCCGCGACAGCCACCGACAGCCTCGGCAGGCGCCGCAGCATCGCCTCGTTCGCCACCCCCCAGCGCCTGTCCATCAACCTCGACCTGGATATCACCGGCGCCGGACGCGCCGACGTCTCCGACCGGGCCTGCGTCGGCGGCGACCGCTCCGGCTTTGCCTGCGGCGGAGAAGGCATCTGTTCAGGGGGCAGCGTGGCAGGCGTGCCCTGCGACCCCACCGACCCGACCCCCTGCACGGCCGGGGGCGGGACCTGCGCCGACGCCTGCCCGGGGCTGCAGGGCGACGGCAGCACGCCGGCCACCTGCACGCTGCTGCCGCCCCGCTACCGGGCCGGCGGCTCCGCCTTCGTGGCCGGCGAGGTCGGCTACTTCGAGGGATTCGAGGGGGCGGTGAACATGGCCGGCCGCAACTTCGCCGGGGCCGACCCGATTCCCGGCACCGGTTTCTCTCACCGGCCCGCCCTCAACACCGGTGGCGGCTTCCTGGAACGGGCGGTGCGCGACTGGCTCGAGGGCGGCCGCGGGGTCCTGGAAGGCCTCAGCCCCGGATCGGTGCCCGGCAACACACCCGACGATCCCGAGGGGTCGTCGGCGGTGGATGGCATCCGTTGCTCGTACAACGACCCGCGGGGAGCGACACCGCATCCGCGCAGCGAGACCGGCTGCCGGCCGTGGGACGGCTCCGACTGGCATGTCAACGACAACCTGGCCTTCCACGGCGCCCGCTCCCTGTACGGCGGCATCAACGGCGACGAGGACCTGGGTGCCGACATCTCCTTCGACACCAACCACACCAATCTGCTGGCGGCGGCGTTCACGCCCCCCCTGTCGGTCGGCGTGGGCGGTGGCTCGACGCTCTCCATCTATCACATCATCCAGATGGCCGATGACCGCACCTTCAGCGTGCCGGATGACAACGCTGTCGGGCGGGGCTTTCTCGAGGCGGCGCCCATCGACCCGGACACGGGACTGCCAGACGAGGGCGGCTGGTTCAAGCTCAGCGGCTTCCAGAACAACTACGACAGCATCGGCACGTCGCCGTTCTTCCTCAACTGCATCTTCGACCCGTACGACGACTTCTACGATGCCGCCGCGGCGCACGGCAACACACCCGGCTTCCGCCCAGACGCGGTAAACCAGGTCAACGTGCGCTACAACGCCGACAACATCTCCTCCGAGGATGACTACTTCGACCCCAACGATCCGCTGCGCGAGCTGGGCCCGTCGGGAGGCTGCTTCCCGGCCTTCGTCTACTCGGCCATCGGCGACTACACGGCCACCGACCTGGCCGATATTCATCCCATTCTCAGACGCGGGTTCACCGGCGGAGAGCCCGGGGAGACCGGCGCCGGCATCTGGGTGAACTCCCTCTTCAGCCTCGACCGCTTCGCCGGCAAGACGATCCGGCTACGGTTCGTGCAGACCGACATCGACATCGGTGTGGGCTTCACCTGGGCGGACCTGTTCGGCAACGGCCTGGGCAACGCCACCCGCGGCTGGCGCATCGACGACGTGGCGGTCTCCGGTCTGCTGGACGCCCCCGCCCATCTCATCCCCGACCGCCGGACGCCTCCCGCCTCCGCCTGCGACGGGCCCGCCTGCTCCCAGGTCACTGCCGACGCCGGCGAGGACCTCTTTCCGGCCGTGGCCGGCAGCCTCGTCGAGCTGTCCGCCGGCCGGTCGGCGGCCGACCGCTGCGTCGATGGCGTGCTGCTCTACCGCTGGCGGATCGGCGGCGTCACCGTGCGCGATTTCACGACCTCACCGCGACTGGTGGACAACCCGTCGATGACCACCCTCTACACCGTCGATGTGGCCTGCTCCACCGACCGCACCTGCGCCGGCAGTGACACGGTGCTGGTGGCGCCGGCCGATCAGATGGAGATCGCCGCCGCCGGCGAGACCGCTCTCAGCGTCGAGTTCACACCCGACGCGGACGCCACCATGCGACCCGTGCGCCTCCAGGCTGTCTCACCGGACGGTCCGGACGTGGCCGGCATCGTCGTGCGCCTCGATCTGGAGCGCGGCCCCTTCCATCTGGCGCAGGTGCTGGCCGGCCCCGGGCCGACTCCCGGCGCGGCCAGCATGGCGCGTCTCCTCAAGCAACACGCGTGTGGCCTGTCGCTGGCGGCACCGAACCCCGCCACCGGCCCGGTGGATCTGGAACACACCGACCGCCTCACCCGGCTGGCCACCGGCGACACCATCGGCTATCTCCTCTACCCGGTGGCCGGGACGGGGCTCGGGAGCTGGGGAACGGCACGGGTGCCCGGACAGGCGCCCACCGCCTCCCGTGGCAGCCTCGACCCCACCGCTCTCGGGTTTCCGGCTCCGGCGACCTTCGCGCAGTTGTCGACGCTGCCCGCCGGTACACCGGGCAATTGCACGGAGTAGACACGTGCCCGGACCATGCCGAGGACGGCCGGGCGCGCGTCGCGCCGTGCCGGCAGGACTCGAGATGGCGACCGCGCCGGAATGGTTCCTGACCCGTCAGGTCCAGCCTGCGGGAAGGCCGCACGGTCGAGCTTCGCGGCAGGTGCCAATCGCTCGCCGCCGATGCGGACGGAAAGACCTGCCAGCCGGCGACCGGTCCAGGATCCGGCTCAGTTGGCGAACGTGGTGGCGTCGCCGTGGGTCAGCGCGGACCAGGCCTGCCGGGCCGCCGGGGGCGCGCTCTCGGCGCGCCGCAGGATGGTCTCGGTGCGCTCCCAGAGTTTGAGCACCGCACTGTAGATCTGGCCGTCGTCGGTGCGCACGCTGATGCCGACGGCATCGCCCGGCGCGCGCCCGGCGAGCCCGGCCTGCACATCCGCCACACTGCTGACGAGCGTCCCGTCGACGGCCGTGATCCGATCGCCGGCGCGCAGACCCATGGACCGGGCCGGGCCACTGGCGAAGACGCGGCGAATCACCGGCTCGTCGTCCTCCAGGGAGAAGCCGACGAATGGCTCGCCGGTGCCCGCCTTCACCAGCTCGAGCGCCGCCCGGGAGGCTTCCTCGGGAAGCGGGGGTGCCGAGCTGTCGAGCACGCTCACGCGCAGCAGGTTGCCCACATCACGGGAGGTCATGCGAGCCACCTCGTCCTGGAGAAAACCATTGTCCACGGTGTGTCCGACCATGTCGGCGAGCAGTGTGCCGAGGCCGACCCGGCCATCGGATGCGGCACGCAGGCGCACATCCAGCAGGTAGCAGGTGAGAAAGCCGCCGGCGGCCACGAATTCCTGCGCGTCGTCTCCGGACCGCGATCCCGCATCGGCCAGGGAGACCTTGCCGGCCAGCGGTGACCCGGCCGAGACCAGACGCCAGGCAGCGAAGATCCGATCGATGAAGTCGCTCTGGCTGAGGGTGCCGGCGCGGACCGCCGCCAGGGTCGCGGTGTAGCGCGGAAACCCCACGCGCCACCAGCCCACCGAGCCGGCGGCGGCTCCGGCCATGGCGTGCGACAGCCTCGTCTCGAAGAGCGTGGCCAGCGGTCCGACGAGCTGGTGAGCCATGGCGGACCTCTCCGATCGGCCATCGAGGTGGAGCTGATAGACGCGAGGCGCCACCTCCACCATCGACGCGCTCCGGCGCGCCGATGCCGAGGTCACCCGGATCAGGATCGACCCGCCGGTGGCCGACCGGTCGCCGAGCAGGCGCTCCTGCTCGGCGACTGCCACGCCGATGAGACCGGCGACATCGTCGGCTCCCACCTGCCAGCCGGTCTTCTGCACGGCGAGCAGCTCTCCGCCCGGTAGTTTCTTCGCGATCTGATTGCCGATCAGCAGGTGCTCCCGGCTCAGCGCCGACAGCGTCGGCACACTCAACGAGGACCCGGCCGCTCCGGCAGAGGTGACCACGCTCCAGGTCGGGGGCAGGATGAAGTCCACGCGCACCCTCGATTCGACGTCCGGGTCGACCCCCATGGGGTAGAGAATCATGTCCTTCCCGGCCACACTGACGCCGCCCTCGTCCCGGCACGCCGCCCGCCCGCACGGGGTGGCCAGTGTGAGTGTGTACGTCGCCTCGACGGGCCCGGCAGCCAGACCGTCCACGCGGTAGATGCCGGTCTCGCCCGTCTGCACCACCGGACGCTCTCCGGCGGCATCGCGCACCGTCAGATCGGAGACCACGCCCTGCGAGGACGAGGTCAGGAAGGCGAAATCCTTGTTCTCCCGGACCGGAAACCGCGCCGCCACAACCGCCTTCCCGCCGGTGAGATCGATCCTGTAGATGAACTCCGCAGGTGGGCCGGCCACCTCCCGGGACGACGCCGCGGCGGCCAGGGGAGCGCCGGTCGCCGGACGGGCCACCGGCAGCAGGGGCGCCGCCAGAGCCAGACCGACCATCAACACGACCCGAGAATACACGCCTGCCTCCGTCGCCTCCCGGAGGCCAAACATAGGTCCGTCACGGGTTTGGGGCAAATGGCCGGCTGCCGCGTGGCGTGGCGTGCAGATAGCCGGTGCGCTTGTCCCGACCGCCGGGACGGAGTCCGGTGCAGGTAAGCGGTTCGTCGCCGGTCAGGCCCCGGATCGCACCCACTTGAAGATCTCGGGAATCGTCGCCCGCTTGCCATACATCAGTGTGCCGACCCGGAAGACCCGCGCGGCCGCCCACCCGAGGCCGGCGATGGCGCCGACCTGCAGGAGCAGCGACAGGCCGATCTGCCAGGCCGGCGGATCGGATATCCCGAGGCGCATGAGCAGGTTCAGCGGCGCGGTCAGGGGAAACAGCGACACCGCCACCGCCAGGCCCGAGTCCGGCGCTCGCTGGACGGCGACCATCGCCATGAACGACGCCACGATGGTCAGGGTGATCGGCCCGGCTGCCTGCTCCGCCTCCTGGGTGGAGGTCACCGTCGAACCGACGGCCGCATAGATGACGGCGTACATGGCAAAGCCGAGGAGAAACAGCAGCACGAACCAGAGGAACAGCATCGGGTTGATGCCGGCGAGGAGCTGACCGACCTGCGGAGCGGCCGCGGCGCCGGTCAGCGTCAGGATGAACCCACACGCCCCCCAGACGACGATCTGCGTCAGGGCGACACAGCCGATCCCCGCGACCTTGCCCACCATGAACTGGGTGGGCGTCACCGACGACAGCAGCACCTCGACGATGCGGGACGTCTTCTCCTCGATGATGCCGCGCAGGATGTTGCTCCCCCACAGGATGAAGATGATGTAGAAGAAGAACGCCAGCACCCAGACCGAGATGATCAACGCCGCCTGCTGGCCCGCTCCCTCGGAGGTCTCCTCCCCCTTCGAATTGACCCGGATCGGCGTCACCTCCACGGCGCGCGCCAGGTCGACGATCTGGGCCGCCCCCAGGGTCAACCCGAGGTCGCTGGCCCTCACCGCCACCAGCGGTTCCCGGAGAGCGCGCTCGATGCTGTCCGGTATGTCACCGGACGAGCGGGAGCCGTACAGGATCGAACCGGTCTCGTCGGGATCTTCGCCGAGGATCAGGTAGGCATCGAATCGCCCGGCCGCCAGGTCCTGGTTCAGACGCAGGCGTGCCGTCGCGATGGTGTCACCGGTCTGACCCGCATCGGTGATCGAAAACAGGGTCTTCGCCAGCTCGAATCCGCCGTCTGCCGTCTCGCCATCCGCCGGCAGATCGCTACTCGTCTCTCCCGTCTTCAACCGCCCGGCCTCCGCGAGCTGCGCGACGAACGGCTCGATGAGGCCGCCATGCAGGTCGACGACGCCGAGATGCTTCTCGGTGCCGCTCATGGACAGGAAGAGCACCGGCAGGGAGTAGATGGCGGCCAGCAGCAGCGGACCGGCCAGGGTGAGGATGATGAAGCTCCGCTTGCGGACCCGCTCCAGATACTCCCGCTTCATCACCGCCAGCAGCTTAGACATGCGCGCCTCCCGTCGCCGGCTCACCGGCGGGCGCCGGGATGTCCTCCGGCGGGCGCCGGTCCGCCCGGGCCTCGCCGACCAGATCCAGGAAGATGCTGTTGAGTGTCGGCTCGACCACCTCGAAGCGCCGCACCTCCACCCGCGGCATCGCCGCGGCCAGGATCGCCCCGGGGTCTGCCCCCTCCACGAGTCTCATCTCCGCGTAGCTGCCGTGCAGATCGATCTTCTCCACGTTCGGCAGGGCGCGGAGGAATTCCCCGTCGCCGTGGAAGCCGAGCACCACCGAGTTGGTGCCGTAGCGTTCCTTGACCGCCGCCAGGGCACCCTCCGCCACCACCCGGCCGTGGTGGATCAGGCAGATGGCCTCACACATCCGCTCCACCTGCTCCATGATGTGGGTCGAGAAGATGACCGTGGTGCCGGCCCGGTTCATCTCCAGCACGACATCCTTGAGAAGGTTGGTGTTGACCGGGTCGAGGCCGGAAAACGGTTCATCGAGAATGATCACCTCGGGCTCGTGCAGGATGGTCGCGATGAACTGGATCTTCTGCTGCATCCCCTTGGACAGCTCCTGCACCTTGCGGGCCTTCCAGTCGGACAGTTCGAGCCGCCCGAGCCATCGATCGATGCGCGGCACGGCATCGCGCCGCGACACCCCCTTGATCTCCGCGAGAAACGCCAGCAGATCGACCACCTTCATCTTCAGGTACATGCCCCGTTCCTCGGGCAGGTAGCCGACACGATCGAGAGTGTCGCCGCCGGAGGGACGGCCGAGAATGGTGACCTGCCCGGTGTCCGGCCGCAGGATGTTCATGATCATGCGCAGGGTCGTGGTCTTGCCCGCCCCGTTCGGACCGAGCAGGCCGTACACGCTGCCTGCCGGCACCTGGAACGAGATGCCGTCAACGGCCACGTGCTCCTCGTAGCGCTTCGTGATCTTCTCGACGGAAATCGCGGTCATGGTGCGTCTCCTCGCCCTTCACGGTCTGTCACGGCGCGCCTCGATCAGCCGCTCCCACCGCCTCCTGCGCACTGATACGGACCACCCGGACCATGGTTTCGCCGCGACCGGCGCTTGTCTCGCCCGGGAAGGACGGCGGGGGCCATCCGGCGCCGGTTGCCGCCGGCCGTCCGGTTCCATACATTATCCGGGTCGGGTGCCTGCGGCCCGCGCGGGCTTCCGTGCGGGGAGTGCGGGCGCCCGCCTGCTGCGGAGAGGCGATGCTCACCGGGTATAATAGCGACGTGCAGCATGAAGGGCGTGTCTACCACGTGCAGACCGAGGACAAGGGGGACGACAATCCTCTCATCGAGACACTGATCTACGTCGGGGGCCAGATCCTCGCGTCACGCCGGAAGCCTTACGCCGACCTGATCGACGATGACTGGACCGAGGACAAGCTCGCCGTGCTCCTCGAGCGCCAGCATCAGGCCATTGTTCGCGATGTCCGCCTCGGCAAGTTCGACCCGCCGGAGGAGCGACGACCGTTCGGCGACGGCATCGTCACCGACCGCAGCTTCGACACCGTCGTCCGGGATTTCATCGAGGACGAGGAGCGCGGAGGCACGCTGCCCGATCCGCCGCGCCGGAAGCCGTCATGACCGTGCGCGTCACGGTCAACGGGGAGGTCCGGCAGGTTCCGGACACCACCACCGTGGCCGATCTTCTCGCGCGCCTGGATCTGCCCGATCGCGGCATCGCCGTGGAGCACAACCGCAAGATCCTGAGGCGAGAGCATCTCGCCGACACGCGCCTCGCCGACGGCGACCAGATCGAGATCGTCCAGTTCGTCGGAGGCGGTTGACGCGGCGTGACGCCCTGCCGGGCGGGTGATACGATCCGTGGGTCATGAACACCGACACACTCGTCATCGCCGGCAAGAGCTACCCTGGCCGGCTCATCGTGGGCACCGGGAAGTACGCCGACCTCGACGTCATGCGCCGTGCCCACGAGGCCTGCGCTGCCTCGCTCGTCACCGTGGCGGTGCGACGGGTCGAGCTGGATCGCTCGAAGGCTTCGCTCCTCGACCACATCGACACCGCAAAGATCGAGCTGCTGCCCAACACCGCCGGCTGCTACTCCGCCGAGGAGGCGGTGCGCACCGCCCACCTCGCCCGCGAGGCCTGCGGCACCGCTCTCATCAAGCTGGAGGTGATCGGCGACGAGAAGACGCTGTTTCCCGACAATGAGGCACTCCTGCGCGCCACCCGCGAGCTGGTCTCGGACGGCTTCACGGTGCTGCCGTACACCAGCGACGATCTCATCACCTGCAAGAAGCTGCGGGACGCCGGGGCGGCGGCCGTGATGCCGCTGGCCGCCCCCATCGGCTCGGGTCTGGGCGTGCAGAACGCCGCCAACCTGCGTCTGATCCTGGAGGCGATCACCGACCTGCCGGTGATCGTCGACGCCGGTGTGGGCACGGCCTCCGATGCGGCCATCGCCATGGAACTGGGCGCCGATGGCATCCTCATGAACACCGCCATCGCCGCCGCGAGCAACCCGGTCAAGATGGCGCGGGCGATGAAGCTGGCGGTCGACGCCGGACGCCTCGCCTACGAGGCCGGGCGCATGCCGAAGCGGCCGTACGCCAGCGCCTCCTCCCCCCTCGACGGCCGCATCGCGTAGGCCGACTCCTGCACGGCACGTCGGCCGCGCTGCCCGGGGCCCGGGCGGTACAGACCGCGAGGCGCGCGCTAGCGCCCCCGGAAGTTCGGCTTGCGCTTCTCCCGGAAGGCGGCCAGCGCCTCGAGTCGATCCTCGGTGGACAGGATCGATTCGTAGGCGGTCCACTCCACCGCCAGACCGTCGGCCAGCGGCAGCCCGCCTGCCGCATCGATGGCGCGCTTCGCGGCCCGGATGGCCAGCGGTGCCGCCTGGGCCATGTCCGCCACGAAGGCGTGCGCTCTGGCCAGCAACGCGTCCCGCCCGCTCACCTCATCGACAACGCCATCCGCCAGCGCCTCGTCGGCGGCGAACAGCCGGCCGGAGAAGATCCACTTCTTGGCCGTCGACACGCCGGTGAGCCGCGGCAGTCGCTGGGTTCCCCCGGCGCCCGGCACGATGCCCAGTGTCGTCTCGGGCAGGCCGATGCGGCCGGATGACTCCATGACACGGAAGTCACAGCACAGGGCCAGCTCGCAGCCCCCGCCGGCGGCGGTGCCGTGTATCGCCGCCACCGTCGGCACGGGCAGGTTCGCCAGTTTCGAGAAGGTCGCCGACAGCTTCCGGACGAAGACCCGCACGGCATCCTCGTCCATGCTCTGGCGCTCCTTCAGATCGGCGCCGGCGCAGAAGGTGCGCCCGGCAGCGGCGAGGATCAGCACCCGCACGCTCGCATCGGCTGCCAGCGCCTCGGCGGCGCGGTCGAGGTCGGCCACCAGTTGCTGCCCCAGGGCATTCACCGGCGGGCGATCGAGCGTGAGCACGGCGATCCCGTCGTCATCCACCTCGAGGATCAGGGTCGTCAGGCCGGCAATCACCGTCGCGGCGGTCGTCGCGCCATCGTTCCTCATCGGTGCCTCCGTGGGCGCTGCCGGCTCGCCGGGCGCCTGTCGAGCATGCCGCCCGGGGCGACGGCGCCGCGCGTCCCGACCGCGGGCAGGCGAAATCCACGCGGCAGATCGACTTCCATCAGCAGCAGTCCCATGCCGTGCGTCTTGCCCTGCGCATCGTTCTTGAGGCTGGTCGAGCCGCCGCCACCCAGCGAGCCGTGCAGGATGAAGTTGAAGGCCAGAAGGTTGGGCACCTCGTGCCGCTCGACGCGCCCGGCGACGATCCGCCGGAAATGCCGCTTGACACGCGCGGTGGTCACCTGGCGGCGCACGATCTCGTAGCACGCCTGGTCATAGGCGATGAGCCCCACGTTGCTGTCGTCCCCCTTGTCACCGGAGCGGGCGTGACTGATGCGATACAGCGGCACCTTCATGTCAGATCCTCCACCCGCACGGCCACGTCCACCAGGTCCTTGGGGATCAGGGCCGGCCAGTAGGCGATGGCCTCGGTGGCCTTGGGGCGGCCGCCGGCAAACCCCGTCACGCCCGGCGGACCACTGGTGACCAGTGGCGCCAGCTCGCGGCCGAACCGATCCACCCGGGCCCGGTCGGGGTCCTTCACGCCCACCCTCAGCACCACCTCCGGCGCGTCGACGGCATCGTCGACGATGCCCTCGTGAGACGAGTTGACGCCGATGAACTCGGTGCGCCTCTCGGCGCAGGCGGCGCCGGCCCGCTCGAGGCGGCCCCACAGAGCCTTCGCGCAGACACGGGCCTTGGCCAGGGCATCGGGACCGGCGATGGTGAGCTGGCCGGTCGCCTTGTAACCGTCGAGATAAGACATCGACACCTTGTAGGTGTCGGTGCACGGCGTGCCGGTGACGCCGCTCACCCGGACGCGATTGCGGCCCGCCGGCTCGATGCGGATCGACGTGAAGTCCGCCACGACGTCCGGTGTGATGTAGCGCCCGGGATTGCCCATCTCGTAGACGAGCTGCTCGGCCACCGTGTCCACCGACACCAGCCCGCCGGTGCCGCGCTGCTTGGTGACGATGAACGAGCCGTCGGCGGCGGCCTCCACGACGGGATAGCCGATCCGATCCCAGCCGCGGACCTCCCACCAGCGCGAGAAGTTCCCACCGGTGCACTGCGCCCCGCACTCGATGATGTGCCCGGCCACCGTGCCTGCGGCCAGACGATCCCAGTCATCCCACTGCCAGCCAAAGGCGTGCACCAGCGGCGCCAGCGTCAACCCGGGGTCGGTGCAGCGCCCGGTCAGCACCACGTTCGCCCCGGCGTCCAGCGCCGCCACCATGCCGGTGGTCGGCAGGTAGACATTGGCGGACAGCAGGCGATCGAGAATGTCCGTCACCGGGCGGCCGTCGTCCAGGTTGGCGAACGGGCAGCCCTCCCTCACCAGCTCGGGCATGCGCGCCAGGATGTCGTCGCCGGAGACGGTGGCCACCGTCAGCCGTTCGAGCCCGGCGCGGCGGGCCGCGGCCAGCAACGCCTCCTTGCAGGCGCCCGGGTTGACACCGCCGGCGTTGGCCAGCACGCGGACGTTGCCCTCCACGAGACGGGGCAGGAGACGTTCCATCAGATCGATGAAATCCGTCGCATAGCCAGCCTCCGGATCGCGCCGTCTGAGCTTCTGCATGATGGACATGGTGACCTCGGCCAGGTAGTCGAGACCGAGAAAATCCAGGGGTCCGTCCTCGACCAGATGCACCGGGGCGTCCGGGGAGTCCCCCCAGAAGCCCTGGCCATTGCCGATCCGGATGATGCGATCCCGCGCCACGGCCGACCTCACGATGTCTCCGGAGCCACCTCGACGAACGGGGTGCGCGACAGGCGGGCTCCGGCAAGCTGGAAGTTTCCCAGGTGGGTGCCCGGGTTGTTCAGACAGGTGCGCAGCGCCAACCCCAGCACCCGCCGGGTGTGGCGCGGCTGCACGATGGTATCCACGAATCCCCGCGCAGCGGCGAAGGTGGCGGCGAGGTGCCGGTCGTAATCCGCCTGCGTCTTCTCCACCTTGGCCTTCAGCTCGGGGTCGTCGTCGAGGGTCTTGCCTTCGGCCTGGAGCGCCGCGATGCGTGTGGAGAACAGCGCCTGCACCGCCGAGGCCCCCTCCATGACCCCCATGCGGCCACACGGCCAGGTGAAGAGAAAGTCGGGATCGAAGCCCTGCGCGGCCATGGCGTAGTAGCCGGCGCCGGACGCGTGCCCCACCGTCAGCGTCACCTTCGGCACCCTGGCCGTGGCCATCGCCTCGACCATGTCCGCGCCGGCCCGGATGATGGCCGCGTGTTCGGCCCGGGTCCCCACCATGAAGCCGGTGACATCCTGCACGAACAGGAGCGGCATCCCCTCCCGATCGCACAGGCGAATGAACTCCGCCGCCTTGCGGGCGGATGCCGGGTAGAGCACGCCGCCCAGCCGCAGTTCCTCCCCACCGCCGGCGGACTTGCCCTTCACCGGCAGCCGCTGGTTGGCCAGCACGCCCACCGGCACGCCCTCCACCCAGCCGTGGCCGGTGATCAGCTCGGCGGCAAAACCCTGCTGGTACTCGTCGAACTCCGAGCGATCGAGCACCCGGGCCAGGATCTCGTACATGTCGTAGCCGTCGGTGTGGCGCTCCGGAACCAGGCCGTAGATCTCACCGGCGTCGAAGGCCGGCGGCGCCGGCTCCCGGTAGGCCAGTTCGGGCCGGCCGGGCGCCGGCAGACGGTCAACGAGATCGCGCAGCCGGGCGAGCGCATCGGCATCGTCCTCGGCCTCGTAGTGGGCCACACCCGAGATCCGGTTGTGCGTCGTAGCACCCCCGAGGGTCTCGCCGTCCACCTTCTCCCGCAGGGCTCCGTAGACCAGGTTGGGGCCGCCCAGCCCCATGAACGACGTGCCCTTGGTCATCAGGAGGACATCGGACAGCGCCGGCAGGTAGGCGCCGCCGGCGACGCACTGCCCCATCACCACGGCGAACTGCGGGATGTGCAGCAGTCGGCGCATGATCGAGTTGTAGTGAAAGATGCGCGCCGCGCCGTACTGGCCGGGAAAGACACCATCCTGGTACGGCAGGTTGACGCCGGCGGAATCGACCAGGTAGATGATCGGAATGCGGCAGCGCATGGCGATCTCCTGGGCCCGGAGAATCTTGGTGATGGTCTCCGGCCACCAGGCTCCCGACTTGACCGTCGCATCGTTGGCGACCACGACGATCTCCCTCTCGTGCACGCGACCCACGCCGGTGATCACGCCGGCGGCCGGCGCCTGCCCGTCGTAGCGGTCGTGGGCGATGAGCAGACCGGTCTCCAGGAAGAACGAGTCCGGGTCGAGCAGGCGCGCCACGCGCTCTCGCGCCAGCATCTTGCCACGCGCGTGCTCCCGCTCGCGGTACTTCTCGGGGCCCCCCTGGCGGATCGTTCCCTCCAGGTCGGCGATGGCCTGCGACCCGTTCCACAGCGCACGCCGGCGAGCCTGAAAACGCTTGTCCGTCGGCGCGGACGTGCCCAGGGTTCGCAACAGTCCATCTCCCGAGAGGATCGGCGATGAAATCTACCAGATGCAGGCGGAAACCTTCAAACTGCTGAGCCAGCCTGGATGATTCACGCCGGGTCGAGTCGAGCGTGCAACGATCCGCGGTCTTCGCCAGCGCCCTCGGTCGCGTGTGTCGCATCCATGGCAACCTCTACCGCCTCGCGACGAAACCGGTGCGGAAGGCGCGCTAACGTCCCTTCTGGCGGCGCGCCAGGGCGGCGCGCATATCGCGCCGGGCATCCTCCTCGCGCTTCGCGGCGCGTTTGTCATACTGCTTCTTCCCCTTGGCCAGGCCGATCTCGCATTTCACCACGCCTCGGGCGAGGTAGAGGCGCATCGGCACCAGGGTGAACCCTTCCTGCTTGATGCGCCGCTCCAGCTTGCGGATCTCGCGCCGGTGCAGCAACAGCTTGCGCGACCGATCGGGGTCCAGGCGCGTGCCGGTCGCATGGACATAGGGGCTGATGTGCATGTTGTGCAGATGGACCTCGCCGTCGCGAATGGTGGCAAAGGCGTCCTTGAGCACCACCTTGCCACCGCGCACGGACTTCACCTCGGCGCCTGCCAGCACCAGGCCGGCCTCCAGCGTAGAGACGATCAGGTAATTGTGGCGTGCCGCCCGGTTGGTGGCGAACATCCGGCCGGCGTCGTCCGACTTCTTTGCCACGGCGTCAGGTGGCGGCCGGAACCGGCTCCGGCTCCCGCTCCGGGTCGGGCGGGGCCTCGTCGAACGGCCGGTTGACGCCTTCGGGGGTCTTCTCGGTGAACTCTCCGTCCTTGAGCAGACCTTCCTTGTGGAAGAACATGTGAATGGTCTCCCAGGGACAGACCTCCGCGCACAGCGAGCAGCCGATGCACTTGTCCAGCTCGATGTAGGCGACCTCGAACGGCCCCTCGTCACTCTTCACCATGCGAATCGCATCCACCACCTGCTTCTTCACCGTGACCGTCTCGCAGAAGGTCACGCAGGCCGGCGAGCCGGCGCAGCCGGTACAGCCGGACTGGTCGACCACGGCGAGCCGTTTCGGGTTCTTGCGCAGGAACTGGTGTGGGGCGAGTGTCTTGGGCATGGATCTCTCTCGTGACGCTGTCGGTGAGGAGGAATATAAACGATCCAGGGGGCGTCCTCAACCGACTCCGGGCCGGCCCCGGGCCAGGCGGTTCAGCGGACGCCGGCTGGCGCGCTTCTCCCGAAGTAGTTGCGCACCACGGCCAGCGCCGGCTTGCCCTGGGGCGTGAAATCCCCCCGGTCGGGCGAGGGGCGGAGACTGCGTCCCGGCTGCCACTGCCACAGAAACAGCCCCGCAAACCACGGCTCGTCCCAGAACGTGTCCAGGACCGCCTGGTAGGCCCGCGCCTGCAGGTCGCCATCCGGGGCGCCCTGAGGCTGCCAGGTCCACGGTTCCACCGTGGCACCGCGGCTCGACTTGTAGCCAATCTCGGTGAACAGGATCGGCTTGCCGGTGCGTTGTGCCAGCCGTTCGAGACGGTCGCGGTGCGGGCGCCAGCCGGCGCGCAGCTCATCGAGGGAGGGCGATGGATCGGACCCCAGGGGGAAATAGCCCTGGATCCCGATGTAGTCGAGCGCATCCCAGAAGGCCACCTTCTCCGGCTCCTCGTACCAGTTGGCGCTGTAGGTCAGCTTGCCGTGATAGACGCGCCGCACCTCGTCGATCAAGCGCCGCCAGTCCGCCTCCCGGGTGACGGCGACCTGGCGCAGTTCCAGCCCGACCGAGAGAATCTTGATGTGCAGGCGCTCGGCCAGGCGGGCATGGTGCAGGATGAAGGCGCGGTAGTCGGCGAACCAGCTCTGCCAGTCGGTCTCCGACGTCATCTCGATGTCGCCTCGCCAGCCGCCGGCGATGGAGCGGTGCAGCCAGATGTGCGGGCTCAGGAGAACGGACAGGCCGCGGGCCCGGGCCGCCGCCACGATCGCCGTCAGCCCCTCGTCGGACTCACCCCAGATGACCCGGTCGGCCGAGGGGCTGAACCCCACGTGGGGCTCATGGACCCCGCGCTGCCAGGCGAACGGCGTCAGGGAGATCCACCCGGCGCCGGTGTCCGCCACCGGGTCGAGGACGCGGGCCGTGAAGCTGCGCCCGGGGGCATCGAGACAGAAGCCGCGTATGGGCGGGCCGGCGGCAGCGACGCCCACCGACGTGTCAACGACCGGGCTCTCGGGATCGCGGTTTTCGGGCACCGACCCGGCGTCGGCGGTGGTACATCCCGACACCAGCAAGACTGCGGCCGGCAGCAGTGCGGCGACCGCGACCGAGAACCCGTCGGGCCGAGCCCTCACCCGGCCTTGGCGACGGGCAGGCTGCGATACCCGGTGTCGCGCAGCTTGGCCCGCAAGAACTCCGTCGCCAGCGCCACTTGACGTTGCACCTCGTCCGAGCTGGATTCGAGGCTGGAGGCGGCATCCGACGGCGCGAACCCCTCGATGGTGCAGAGCGTGAAGGCGTGGCGCCACGCCTGCGGCAGCTCGCCCAGGATGCGATGCACGTGCGACTGCAGCTCACGCTGCGCCAGATGGTCTTCCGGCGAGACGATACGCCGGTCCTCCGTCACATCGCCCACGGAGGCCTCGTCATCGGGCTGGAAGTAGCTCAGCCAGTCGTCCTCGCTGGGCGGGTCGAGCAGCCCGGCATCCACCGCCTCCCACTCGACGTGCGGATCCCGGGCGCCGTTCGACGAGACCCGCCACGAGACCGTGCGGGCATCGAGAGCGCGCCGCGCCAGCCGCAGCAGCCAGGCATCGTAGGAGAGCCAGGCCGGCTTCTCGTCCGCCTCCTCGAGCGCCAGGACCACCGTCTCGTCCACGACGCTGGCCGCGGAGATGCCGTACGGCAGGCGGCCGTCCAGCCGCCGGTAGAACAGCTCGCGGCGCACGAAGCGCTGCAGGCGGGAGATCTGCTCGGCGTCGAGCGGCTGGAGCACCCTCATCTCGTGGGCGGCCTGCTCGGCGAGGTCTTCGGCCAGCACCACGGCCGGATGAGACACCTTGTCCCGCAGATGCTCCCGCCGGAACTGGCTGATATGCCGCGAGAGCTGCTCGCGGAGCTGCTTGAAGCTCGCCCGCAGGGCGGTCACCGCATCGGTGCTCTCCTCCCGCGCGTGCAACACGCCGCCGCGCAGCGTCAATCGGATGGACACGGAATGTCGCGTGCGCGTCGGGTGACCGGCCACGACGACCCGCAGAAACGCCGAGCGCGGGTCGAACCGGGAGACCTGTTTCTCGATGCGCAGTGTCGCCCGTTCGAGCGCGTCGGAGACGCGTTTCGGGGCGGCATCCATTCCCCGGTAGACCACTTCTCGCCGCATGAGGTGATTCCTTTCGATGATGGGCGAAGGGCCCCGACGCCCTGTATTCATGCTCGTTCATGAGGCGCGACAAGTCAAGATGCCGCGCCCCGGTGAAAGCCGTGAAGACCTCGGCTATAGTGGCCTGCGTGCCCTCCGCACCCGATGACAGGCAAGGCGCACAGCGGCGCGTCGCCACGCTCCGCCGGGAACTCCTGGAGGCCAACCGGCGCTACTACGTCCTCGACGACCCGACCATCTCGGACGCCGCCTACGATGCGAAGCTGCGTGAGCTGCGCGAGCTCGAGGACCGCTTCCCGTCATTGCAAGACGCCGACAGTCCGACCCGGCGAGTGGGGGCTCCGGTGGAGGGGCCGTTCACCGAGTACCGGCACGCGGCGCCCATGCTCTCCCTGGATAACGCCTTCGACGCCGAACAGGTGCGCGAGTTCGACGCCCGCGTGCGCAAGGGGCTCGATCTTGCCGAGACCGCCGGGCCGGTCGAATACGCCGTCGAGCCGAAGTACGACGGCATCTCCGCCTCGCTGGTCTATGTCGGCGGCCGCTACACCGCCGGCGCCACACGCGGCGACGGCACCACCGGCGAGGACATCACGCCGCAGCTTCGCGCCATCTCCGCGGTGCCGCTGCGCCTGCTGACCGCCGACCGGCCGGCGCCGCGACGCATCGAGATCCGGGGCGAGGTCATCTTCCCCCGCGAGCGCTTCTCCCGGCTCAATGACGCCCAGGAAGCCGCCGGTCTGCCGCGCTTCGCCAACCCGCGCAACGCCGCCGCCGGCTCGCTGCGGCAGCTCGACCCGGCCATCACCGCCAGCCGCGGCCTGCACCTCATCGGCTGGGGATGCGGCATCGCCGAGGGCGTGACCTTCACCACGCACCTCGAGATGCTGGCGGCGCTGGCCGCGTGGGGCATCACGGTCTCGAAGGATGTGCGCCTCTGCGCCGGCATCGAGACGGCCGTCGAGGCGCACCACGCCATCGAAGCCGCCCGGGATGATCTCCCCTTCGAGGTGGACGGCGTGGTGATCAAAGTGAACGACCTCGCCCTGCGCAATGCCCTGGGTCGGACCGCCCGGCACCCCCGCTGGGCCATCGCCTACAAGTTCGCTCCCCGGCAGGCCACCACCATCGTCAAAGACATCATCGTGCAGGTGGGGCGCACCGGCGTCCTGACACCGGTGGCCGTCCTCGAACCCGTCGCCATCGGCGGCGTCACCGTCTCCCGCGCCACCCTGCACAACCCCGGCGAGATCGAGTCCAAGGACGTGCGCATCAAGGACACCGTGTTCGTCCAGCGTGCCGGCGACGTGATCCCCGCCATCGTCTCGGTGGTGCGTGACCGCCGCCGCGGGCGGCCTCGCCGCTTTCGCATGCCCGACACGTGCCCGCGCTGTTCCACGGCAGTCACGACGGTCGGTGCCCACGTGTACTGCCCCAACACCTCCTGCCCCGACCAGTTGCGCGGGCGCATCCTCCATCTGACCTCGCGCCACGCCTTCGACATCACCGGGCTCGGCGTTCGCAAGATCGATCAGCTCATCGACGCCGGTCTGCTGCAAGAGCTGCCCGACGTCTTCACCCTGCCGGACCACCAGGGAGATCTCGTCTCCCTGGAACGCTGGGAAGCCACCAGCGCCGCCAATCTTGCCCGCGAGATCCGTACCGCCGCGCACGTGACCTTCGACCGCTTCCTGGTCTCTCTCTCGATTCCCGGCGTCGGCGCCACGGTGTCCCGGCTGCTCGCCGCGACCTTTCCGACTCTCGACGATCTGGTCGCGGCCGACACCGACCACCTGCTCGCCATCGACGGCATCGGCCCCGAGCTGGCGGCGGCCATCATCGGTTTCTTCGGCGAAAAACACAACCGCGCCACGATCGCCAAGATGATCGCCGCCGGCGTCACGCTCGAGTATCCGGAAAACTCCTCCGGGCATCTGACCGGCAAGACGTTCGTGCTCACCGGCACGCTCCCCACCCTGTCGCGCCAGCAGGCGAAGGAGGCCATCATGGCCCGCGGCGGCCGCGTGACCTCGGCGGTGAGCAAGAAGACCACCTACGTGGTGGTCGGCGCCGACCCCGGTTCCAAGGCCGCCCGCGCCGAGAAACTCGGCGTCACGCGCCTCGACGAAGCGGCCCTGCGCAAGCTCCTGGAGGCGCAGGACGCCTGACCCCAGGTGGTGTCCGCTGAAGGGCGGTCCTCGCACGCGAGCCGACGGATCGACGACGTAACTCCACAGCATGCTGCCGAGTCGACTTCGATCCGCCAGATCGGCGACACAGTTATTGGCGCCATCGCTTGACATCCACCGATTGCTCCGGTATAGAGGGGGCACTCGTTTCTTTCCACCGCCGGAGGAATGAATCATGCGTCGTCTCCATCTGCTCTCACGTATCGCTGCCGTCTGTATCGGGGGGGGGCAATCGCCCTGAGTTCCCCTGCGCTGGCGCTCATCCAGCTCGGGGCGCCTCTTCCCGTCACCACGGCAACCTGTGCTCCGGGTGACCCTCCGCTTGCCGTGGATATCACCCCAGCCTTCGAGGTGGTTGTGCGCAACTGCTCCGGCGGGGCCGCGGACGCCCTCATCACACTCTCCTTCGCCGTTCCCGGCTCCAACTACGACGACCCCAACGAGACGGGCATTTCCGAGGAAATGGTCCACTTCTCCGCCGATCTTCAGGAAGCGACCTGCCCCATCGTGAATGTCATCGGCGCGCCTGACAACGTGGTCTCCGCCCGGGTCGAGGGATTTCGTGTGGAGAATGGCGAGCCCACGGCCTCTCTCGGGGCCCCGGTGCATGCCACGCGCTTCGAGAACCCGCAGACGACGACCGTCCCGCTGACCCCGGAGCTGCGCGCCCGCATCCTGCGTGAACTCACCCTTCGCAACGCCACCTCCCCCGCGCAGGCCGGAAACTGCACGCTCATCGAAATCAACCGGGCCAACGCAGACAATCGCGGTCCGTCGCACCTCTTCGGTACCATGGTCAACAAGGTGATCTGCTCGCAGAAAAGAAACACGGCGGATGCGTGCCCGGGAGTCCATACGACGCCCCTGGCGACATCGACCCACGCCAAATGTGGCGGCATCGAACTGCTGCCAGAAGACTCGCGCTACCTTCTTGCCCATACTCCCGTGCTGGGTGGCTCGCTCTTCGACGATTGCTGCGACCCGGCACCGATCACCCGCGCCGGCCGTGCCGTGGCGATCGTGCAGTGCTCCATGGTGACCATCCACGAACTCATCATG
>JBHHZI010000007.1:0-47174 GCA_046757965.1 Acidobacteriota bacterium
AGGCATGCAGTTCCTCATAGAGCAGTGCCGGCCCCCCCTCCGCATCGGCGACTGTCACGCCTTCCCCTCCGGCCATCAAGTGATGCCGACGCTGTACCCGTCACCGCCAGCTCTATCCGCAGGCGCTCGGTCCCAGGCGCGGGTGAAGACTCGACGGTGAATCCCTGTTCCACTCCCCGCCGGCCATGAACGTACCACTCTCGAACTCCAGACCGTCGATATTCCACCCGATTGCCTTCGACATGCCGCAACGCAGACTCGACCGGTTCCACTTCCCCAGCGCCGCCAAGACCGATCAGTCGCAGACCCCAAATCCAGGTTTGCCGGCCCCCGCGGCGCGACTGCACTCGCAACCCGCGTGAGTCGAACTCGTACTCCACTCCCAGGCCCGGTCGCCTCGCGACCCAGGTCACGTCACCAGCATCGCCGCCTGTCCCCGCACGGGGCGACAGGTCGTAAACCGATGCACCAACCTGACGTCGGATCTTCCTCCAGGCGTCTGGCGAGAGCGCTTCCGGTGGTCGGAACGGATCCGGACGGGCGCGGGGCGACCTCGGCAGCGGCACATCGCGAATGGTGCCTCCCACCGTATTCCTGGGCGTCGCACCGATCGCGCTGAGAACCGCGAGTGCGGTGCAAAGTGCGAACACGGCACGGCGGGCACACATGAAGACGACCTTCCTCCCCCGACATCGCAAACCTCGACACTTCAGGGAACATCTCGCGACACAACACTGTTCACCACGATGGCAACCACACTCGAGTCAAGGTCAGCAATTCATCTACAGGATACTCTGTTCAGAGTCAAGGCGACTGCTCTCTCGCCGCAACAGCAGCTCGTCGGTCGCATCCGGCGACCTCCAACCTGCTGTTGCCTGAAACCATGGGAATCTGTTCAACTACGAATGGACCGCAGAACGGGGGCGCGCCACATTGTGAGGCCAGGCCGGCTTCAACAAGCCTGGCATGTTGGCTGGGCACATTTGCCCGATCCCGAAGAAGGGGCCGGACCACCAATCGCCCATGGCGACGTGCTGGCAGCCCGTGATGCGTGGGAAAAAAGAAATCCCGGTCAGGGACCGACACTGACCGGGACCTTCATCTGCAAAGATTGGTAGCGGGGACAGGATTCGAACCTGCGACCTTTGGGTTATGAGCCCAACGAGCTACCAGACTGCTCCACCCCGCGACCGGTTGTGTCTGGATTGATACTTACGGGCCGGATGCTAGCAACGGCCCCGGGACGTGTCAAGAATCGGGCCGGCGGGCCGCGGGGATCGTGACCTTGAACCGGCCGGACCCCTCGCATACCCTCATCGGGCTCGCGCCGGGCCGGGAGAAACCGTGCATTCCACCATCCATCGAGTCATGCGGTCGCGGCACCTGCTGGCCGGGCTGGTCATCCTGCTGACCGTCGGAGGCTGCGGCGAGGGGTTCGCCCCGGCGGTGCAGTCGGACGGCTCCTCACCGAAGGAGCGCATCGCGGCGCTGGAGGGTGACACCGACGCCGTCAACGCGGTCATCCATGCCTTCAACCAGGCTTTTGACGCCCGGGACGTGAACCGCATCGCGAGCCTGTTCACGGACAATGCCGAGGTGTACATGGCCGACGGCACGGTGGTGGCGGCGCAGCGCCTGGGCATCAAGATGGCCCCGGTCTGGTCGGGCTGGTCGGACCTGAACACGAACTGGGAACTGAAGGCGGTGAAGCTGGCCCGACCGTACGGCTGGGCCAAGTACACGGAGACCTTCTCCTACCTGGATCGCGGACATCCCCATGTCATGCACAACCTGGTGACGATGACCTTCGAGCTGCGCGAACGACACTGGTTGATCACGCACCTGCACCTGTCCACGGCTTCGCGCGCCGACGGCCGTTGAGGGCGCCGGCGGCGGCGCGCCCGGCGCCTAGCCGGGCTTCACGCCCCCGAAGAGGCCGATGCCGCTGATTCCCTCCGGGTCGGCGAAAGGCGCAAGCCCCGCCCCGGTGATCGCCTCCAGATAAGTGCCACGGTCGTAGAGGCGCATCGGGTGATGCTCGACGAACTGTTGCCGGGCGGCGCCTTCACCGACAACGTAGTCGAAGGTCACATGCAGCATGCCCGGCTCGCGGGCGGCCGACGTGGTCCTCTTCACCCGCAGGCCGTCCACACGCGTCTCGAGGGTCGAGGTCGCCGCCGGGCGGACCTGTTCGGGCAGGAGCGACGGCTCGATCAGGACCACCCCTCCCGGCTCCAGGTGGGCGGCCATCCGGTGGATGGCGTCACGCAGCCGGCCGGCACCTTCGAGATAGCCCACGGCGGAGAACAGACAGGTCACCACGTCGAAGCGGCAGCCGAGGTCGAGGGCGCACATGTCGGCCTGATGGAAGGTCACAGCGGGCAGCTTCTTCCGGGCCACCTCGAGCATGAACGGGCTCAGATCGGCGCCGGTGACGGCGAAGCGGGTCGCCAGAAAGCGCAGATGCTCCCCTGTGCCGCAGGCGACGTCCAGCAGGGTACGGGCGGGAGAGCCACGGTGCCGATCGATGAAGGCACACAGACGCGCCGCCTCTTCTTCATACGACTTCGCCCGGGCGGCATAGACGGCGTCGTAGAATGGAGCTGACTGGTCGAACAGTTGCATCGGCGCTGCGGATGGTAGACGATCGTCTCCCGGCGGGACCGGAAGATCGGCAAACAGGAGATGCGGGTGAGAGAAGATACCAGGGGGCGAGCCGGTCGCGAGTCTGCCGGCTCCGGGAAAGGCGTTGTGCTCGGGGCAGGGGTCGGACTGATCTTGGGAGCAGGGTTCGGCAACCCTGGCGTCGGGCTGGTGATCGGCGCTGCGGTCGCCCTCGCCTTCGGTGCCGTCTCGGAGACGGTATAGTCCGGTGCGAGACGACCGGCCGCGGGGAATCTCCCCGCTCTCGCCCTCCCAAACCGACAGGAACGAGCCCCGGTCCAGCCCGCTGGACGTGGCGGTGGTGACCTCGTCGCGGTCCGACTGGTGCCACCTGGCCTGGCCGCTGCGCGACATGCGCGCCCATCCGGCTCTCTGCCCGCGCCTCATCGTCTGCGGCTCGCACCTCGCCCCGGAGTTCGGCCACACCGTGGACGTCATCGAAGAAGACGGCTTCGTGGTGGACGCCCGGGTGGACTACCCCCTCGACACCGACACCGAGGCGACCATGGCGCGCAGCGTGGGTCACGCCACGCTGGCCTTTGCCGACCTGCTGGAGAGCCGGCCGCCCGACCTCCTGCTGGCCAGCGCCGATCGCCACGAGATGCTGGCGCCGGCCATCGCCGCGGTCACCCTGCGCATCCCGATCGCGCACCTCGAGGGGGGTGAGTGGACCGCCGGCGCCATCGACAACGTCGTGCGCCATGCTCTGACCATGATGGCGCACGTGCACTTCACGCCCACCGAGCGGGCCACGCGCCGGGTGGTCGCCATGGGCGAGGAGGCGTGGCGGGTGCATCGGGTGGGGGCGCCGTCGCTGGACCACCTGCATCGCGGCAAGCTGCTCGATCCCGCCCAGCTTGCGGACCGCCTGCGCATGCCCCTGGACCCGGCGCCGCTGGTGGCGGCGGTCCACCCGGTGACCCTCTTCGACGATCCGGCCGGCGCGGAAGGGGCGGCGCTGCTGGCCGCCCTGGGGCGGCGTACGGAGCCGATCGTGTTCTGCCTGCCGAATGCCGATGCCCGCGGCCGGGCCCTCGCCGGGAAGGTGCGCACCTTCTGCGACGGGCGCGCCAACGCCCGCCTGTTCGAGAACCTCGATCCGCTGACCTACTGGAGCCTGCTGCGCCACGCCGTTGCCCTGGTCGGCAACTCCAGCAGCGGCCTGATGGAAACCCCTGCCGTCCGGCTGCCCGCCGTCAATGTCGGCCGCCGCCAGGAGGGGCGCGAGCGGGCCGCCAATGTCGTGGATGCGCCGGCCGATCCGGATGCCATCGGCGCCGCCCTCGATCGCATCACCCGCCCCGCCTTCGTCCAGTCGCTGCACGGGCTGCACAACCCGTACGGAGACGGCCACGCGGGAGAACGCCTGGCGGAGATCCTGGCGGCGCTTCCCTCACGACGGGAACTCCTGCTCAAGCAGGACACACTCGGCACCATCTGAAACAGTCGTTGACGCGGACCAGCGGCTGCGCCTGAGCACGCCCCACGTGAGGACCGCGCGCACCCGTGACGCCGCGGGGCGTCGATTCGACGTTACTGCTTCGACAGGTCGAAGATGTACTCGCGGTGGCTGAAGGTCCAGAGAGACAGCCCGCCGAACAGGGCGAAGATGAACAGCAGGGCGAGGATCGCCTCGCCGGTGCCGGCGGCCTGGGCGGAGGCCGTCACCTGGCCCGCCACCTGGTTGAGCATGTTCTTGCCGGTGGCATGGGCGGTGAGGGACTGGACGTAGTGCATCACGGTCAGCTTGCGCGCCAGGGCCGGGATGTACGGCACCCACGATTCCCAGCCGAAGGCCAGGGCAATCCCCCACAGGACCGGCTTGTTGAAGAACGCCCCGACGAAGGTGAACACGGCGGTGTAGACCGCCAGCACACCCAGCGTCAGGAACAGGTCGGCCCCCAGGGTCGGCAGGTGGTGCACGAAGCTCGCCGGCGCACCGGAGTAGATGCGCTCGGTATGGATGATGCCGGCATTGAGGATGTTCTCGGCCAGGATGCCGTCTCCCAGGGTCAGCAGTGTGTAGGTCACGATCAGCATCGGGCCGATGAGCAGCGCCGCGGATGCCCAGATGGCGGTCGCCTTGCCCAGGAGGATGGCCATCTTCGGCACCGGGCGCACGAACAGATACGTCAGGGTCTTGTTCTCGATCTCGTCGGCCACCACCGAGGTGCCGAAGAACAGAGCGATGAGCAGCACGATGTAGTGCACCAGGAAGAACGTGTGGGTGTAGAAGATGTACCCCTCGCGGAGCTGCTCGGTGGCGGGAATCGCCTTCACCAGGAGGAACACCACCGCCACCAGGGGCAGCACACCGGCCAGCAGGCCGAAGAACAGCGTCCGCCGGCTGAAGAAGGTCGCCGGCAGGGCGAAGGCGAAGACCGCCCTCGCCCCCCGTACGAACTGCACCGGGGGTCGAGCGGCGACGGGCGGCCCGCTGCCGTCGGGCGCCGAGTCGGTGCCGGGGTCGATGAGATCGGATCCGCTCACGGCCACTCCTCTTCAATGCACCAGGTAGTTGAACACCGCCTGCAGGTTGTCATCGGGGCTGGACAGCTCGTCGACGATGACCCCCTCCTCGAGGACCAGGGACGGGATACGCGCGTAGAAGGCGTCCGGCTTGATGGTCTCGGCGGTGACGTTGCGGCTGTGCTCGTCGAAGCGCACCGACACGACATCCTTCTCGGCGATCAGCCGGGCGGCCAGGCTGCGCGGGTCGCTGGTGGTCAGGGTCACGTGGTGCGGGTGCTCGTCGATGAGGTCCCGGATCTCGTGCACATCCCCCTCCGCCAGCAGGCGGCCATGATTGATGAGCAGCACGGTCGAGGTCATCGCCTCCACCTCGTGCAGGATGTGGCTGGAGACCAGCACCGTGCGGCCCTCCTCGCCCCACCTGCGCACCAGGTCGATGATGTGGCGCCGGCCGATGGGGTCGAGGCCGGTGACCGGCTCGTCGAGGATGAGCACCTCCGGGTCGTGGGCGATGGCCTGGGCCAGCTTGATGCGCTGGCGCATGCCCTTGCTGTAGCCGGCGATCTTGCCATCGGCCACGTCGGACATGCCGACCTCGTTGATGGCGGCCTTGCTCCGGGCGAGGACCTCGGCACGCCGGTAGCCGTTGAGCGACAGCAGCGCCTGCACGAACCGGCGGCCGGTCATCCACTCGTAGAAGGTGTCCTGCTCCGGGCAGAAGCCCAGGATGCGATTCATCTCCGGGTTGTTCCAGGGGTCGTGGCCGCACACGCGGGAACGGCCCCGGCTGGACCTGAGCTGCCCGGTCAGGATCTTCATCAGGGTCGACTTGCCGGCGCCGTTGGGGCCCAGGAGACCGGTCACGCCGGGGCGCACGTTCAGGCTGACGCCGTTGACGGCCACCACCTGGCCGTACCACTTGGCGATGCCGTTCATCTCGATGGCGGAGGAGGTGCCGGCCGCCGGATGCCTCATGCCACCACCTCCACCGGCCGGATGCGACGCGACAGCACCCAGGCCGCCCAGGCGCAGGCCACACCGGCCGCCAGCAGAGAGAGCAGCGGGCTCAGATGGGTGCTCGCCTGCTGGAAGAAGAAGGCATCGGAGAGGCGCGAGATGTTGTCGGCCACCGACAGGACGAGCATCTGGTCGGAGCCGGTGATCAGGCTGATGACCTTGCCGATGGCCGGTGAGAAGATCGCGATCCCCATGAAGGTGACGCCCACCACGCGGCCGGAACGGGCCATACTGGACAGCGCCAGGATGAGGCACGAGGTCGCCGCCACGATGAGCAGACCATAGGCGATGATGGAGGCCAGCAGCCAGTAATTCTCCTTGATGAAGCCGAGGCCCGGGTCGACGCCGGCGGTGAAGACGAACAGCACCAGCACCGGCATGAGAAACACCAGGGTCAGGAAGGCCGCGATGATGGCGAACTTGCCCGCCACGTAGTCCAGACGGGTGATCGGCTTGGAGAAGTAGATGGGCAGCGCGTTGGCGGCGAGATCGGTGGCGATCAGTCCCGAACCGGCATAGACGGTCACCAGCACCAGAGCCGGCAATTGCCAGGCGAAGGCGTACTGGAAGAACCAGGGTCCGATGCCAAAGCCCGGGCCGGTGCCCAGGGCCAGCTCGAAGTAGACGTAGGTGGCCTCGATGAAGAACGGCACCCAGCAGAGCATCAGCAAGAACATGAAGAAGCGCTTCGCCAGCAGCAGCCGGATGCCGGCCTCGGCGATCACCCACCAGCGCCCGGCGCCGCTCTTCAGCGTGCCTTCCCAGTGGCGGTAGCTCAGGTCATAGATCGGCATCGGCTCACTCCCGCCCTTCGTCCGCCCGGCCCTCGGGGCGGCGTCGTTCCGCCTCGCCGGCCGCAGGCAGCGCTCCGGCGGCGGCCAGACCGCCGGAGCCGTTGGTCCGCGAGGCATCGATCCCTTCCCCGTTCGCACCGTTGGCGCCGGCCACCTGCATCGTGGCTCCGGCGGACGTGTCACCGATGGCGTCGAGGAAGACCTCCTCGAGGGTGCGCCGCAACTGCATCAGGTGGCGGATCTGATAGCCGGTGTCTGCGGCGCGCTGGAAGATGAAGCGCGCCGTCTCGCCGGCCGGCATGGCCACCCGCAGCATGCGGTCCGCGTCGAGGGTGACGTCGCAGCCGGCGGTCGCCAGGGCGGCCTTCAGCTTCGCCTGATCGCCCTTGCCCCGCACCTGGTAGACCTGCCGGTGGCGGGCCTTCAGCTCCTCGATGTTGCCCGAGGTCACCACCGTGCCCCGGTTGAGGACGACCACATCGCGGCAGGCATACTCGACGTCGGGAAGCAGGTGCGAGCAGAGGACGATGCTGATGCGCTTGCGCACGGAGATGTCCTTGACGAGATCGAGCATCTCGCGGCGGCCCTTCGGGTCCATGCCGTTGGTCGGCTCGTCGAGAAACAGCACCTTCGGGTCGTGAATCAGCGCCTGGGCCAGCTTGATGCGCTGGCGCATGCCGGTGGAGTACGTGTCCAGGGGGCGGTAGCGCGCCTCGCCGAGCCCGACATAGCTGAGCACCTCGTGGGAACGCGCCATGGCATCCACGCGCGCCATGCCGGCCAGCTCGCCGGCGAAGGCCACGAAGGCCACGGCGTTCATGCCGGGGATGTGCCCCTCGTTCTCCGGCATGTAGCCCACCATCTGCCGGATGGCCAGGGGGTCGCTGCAGAAGTCGTGGTCCAGCAGATGGCCGCCGCCGGAGCGGGGCGCCAGGAAGCCCAGCACCGTCTTGATCAGCGTGGACTTGCCGGCGCCGTTGGGGCCGAGCAGGCCCACCGCGCCGGCAGCGAGCTGCAGGCTGACGTCGCGCAGCGCCACCTTGCGGCCGTAGGCAACGGTCATCCCATCGAGCTGCAGGATCATGCTCCCCCCGGTGCGTCCGTCGCCTGTCATACGTGCCAGCCTCCCGGCAGGTTCTTTCCGGCGGGGCGTCTCCCCGCTATTCTTGCGCCTCAGCCGGCTCCCATCGCCCGCCGGAACGAGGCGATCAGGTCCGCCTCGGCCCGGCGCACCGCGCCATCCACGCCGCCTCCGGCGTCTCGCGCCCACTCCGCCGTTCTCCCGAGCCACTCCCCGGCCGGCGTGGGTGCCAGACCCAGGCCGTTCTCCGCCCGGGTCGGATCCAGGATCTGGTCGCGGCGGCAGGAGAACGGGGCGAACAGCGGGCTCGCCCCGCGCCGCTCGATAAAGAGGATGGGAATATCGACGACCTCCGGTTCATCCTGCCCGAGCGCGGCGGCCAGCCGGTGGAGGAGATCCCGGACCGAGAAGATCTCCCTGCTGGCCACATTGTAGCCACCCGAGGCATCACGGGCGCTCAGCGCTGCCGCCACCGCCTCCGCGGCGTCATCGACGTAGAGATGCCGGAAGGAATTGAAGCCGCCGTCGGGCACGGCGATGGGGTCGCCGGCGAGGATGCGCGCTATGTAGCCGGCGTAGCGGCCGGAGGGATCCCCCGGGCCGGCGACCACGGGAAAGCGCAGGCGCACCGAGCGCATGCGGCCGGCCGCCGCGGCGGCCGCGAAGACCGCCTCGGCCTCCCGCTTGCCGCACCCGTAGTCGAACTCCACGCTGCCGGGCAGGAGCGGTGTCGGCACCTGCTGCACCAGCGATGACCGCTCGTACTGGTCCTCGGCAACCGGGTTGGTCCAGTCGCCGGTGCACCAGTAAACGGAGCCGGTGGAGATGAGGACGTACGGACCGGGCAGGCCGGAGAAGGCGGTGACCGCCTTCTCGGCGGAGGCGGCGGAATAGCAGCGGAAGTCCACCACCGCGTCGATGCTGCGGGCCGCCCGCGCCAGACTGCGAGCATCCTCCCTCTCACCCCGGACCGACGCACTGCGCGGCACGGCGGTGTGCCCGGAACGGTTGAAGACGGTGACCTCGAGGCCGGCCCGGTCCAGCCGGGCTTCCACGGCCGAGGAGATGAACCCCCCGCCGCCCAGCAGGAGGACCTTCACGACACCTCGACAGGATCCCCGAGGCGCGGCCCCAGCGCCAGTTCCTGGTCCTCCGACCAGAGGGCGTGGTCGAGTTCGGCGCGCAGCTCGGCCCGGGCCGCCTCGTCCAGGGGCTGCAGGGGCGAGCGCGGCTCCCCGCCGAACAGGCCGATCATGTCCAGGGCCGCCTTCAGGCCGGCGATACCGAAGCGGGTGGTGACCGCCCGGGCGATGGGCGTGAGGCGTTTCTGGATGTGGCGCGCCAGGTCCTGGCTGTTGGACGCCCACGCCGCCATCAGCGAGCAGGCGAGGCCGGGGACCACGCAGGCCACCGCCAGGATGCCGCCGGCGGCGCCGCACGCCAGGGCGGGATAGAACACCGTGGCGTTGCCGGCCATCACCCGGAAACCGTCGCCCTTCACCGGCCGGTCGCCCGCCAGGATCTCCACGATGCGGGCCGTGTCCGGGCTCGAGTCCTTGACCCCGGCCACGCCGGGGTTGGCGGCCAGGGAGGTGACGACCCCCACCGGCATGCCCGGCCCGATATGCGCCGGCACGCTGTAGAGCACCATCGGCACGGCGGCCGCCGCCAGCACCGCGTCGAAATGGGCCACGAGCGCGGTCTCTCCCAGATGCGGTCGGAAGGCGTTGGGCGGCCGCACGAGCACCGCGCTGGCCCCGGCATCGCCCGCCCGGCGGACGGCCTCGATGGTCGACGCGGTGGACTCCCGCCCGGCGCCGGCCAGGAGGATGCGGTCCTCGGGAACCACGGCCCGGGCCGCGACGATGAGCGCCTCGACCTCATCTTCGGTGAGGAACGGCGCCTCGCCGGTGGAACCGGCCACCAGCACACCGGCGATGCGGAACGGCTCACCTCCCAGGCCTGGGTGGCCGGGGCGCCCTTCCCACGTCAGCCAGCGGACGAGATTGTCACGGAAACGTGCCAGGTCGACCCGACCGTCCGAAAACGGTGTGGGGACCGGCAGGATGACGCCGGACAGATCCATGAATCGGTCCTCTCGCCCTCTCTCCCCCGACGGATCCGATGGCCGGAGCGACCCGGACGTTTCAGGAGCGGCCCGGGGGGTCGTCATCGGACGGGGGCGGAATGCCGTCGCCCTCGTCGGTGGCCGGGGGAGGAAGATCCCCGGCGTCGTCCGTGTCGCCCTCGTCCGGTGCCGGAGGCGGCGGGGTCAACGTCTGCGACCGGATGTCCTTCCCCTTGCCGACGGTGAAGCTGTAACCCAGCACGAATTCATTGATGTTCTTGTTGATCTGCTCGTCGAAGTTGCGGCGAAAGTCCACCCGGACCGACTGGCGCGGTTTCAGCCAGTAGCGCAGGCCGATGCCCGCGGTGTACTGGCTGTTGGTGAGCGAGCGGATCGGGTTGATCTGACGCTGGCCGTTGTCGACGACCTGACCCGGCGCCACCGTGTAGATCGGCGTGCCGTCACAGATCAGCAGGTCGAGACAGGTGCCCCCTTCCTCTGTCAGAAAAGGACTGTCATCCGGAAGACCCGGGTCCTCGAGCACGGCCTCCGCTTCCCGGAAGGTCGGCTGGCCGAACGTGAAGGTCAGCGGATTCACCGTCGTCCGGCTGGCGATGGGAAATGACCGGCCACAGCCCAGATCAAACCCGGAGATCTGTTGTGGATTGTCTGGGGTCCGATCGGGGCTGGACTGCGCATTCGGGTCACCGTTGAAGATCCGCGCACTGGGGTCCGTGAACACCGTGGCGGTGGCACCGGTGGCACATTCGTTGAATGCCTCCGTGTCCGTATCCAGGGAGTAGACGCCCCCTCCCAGCTCGAAGTACAGGGTCCATCTCGAGGTGGGGCGATTGTTGAAACTGAAGACGGCGGTGACCGTGCCGCCGAGATAATCGTAGTCGATGCTGGTGAGACGATCGTTGATGACCGGGATGACCGCGGCCTGCTCCTGGAGGATGCGCGTTCGCGTGGCCACGGGAAACTGCAGCGCCGGCTCCAGGGTGAAGACCGATTTGTCGCCGACGCTGGTGGAGCCGGATGCGGCACTCATCTCGACGCCGAAGAAGCGGGTGAAGTTGTATCCGGCCCGGAAACCCAGCGTCACGATGGTGCTGTCGAGATTGTCGGGCCGGGTGTTGGGGACCTTGCCGATGAGCGACGACGGCACGGTGTAGCCGAGCACGCTGGGCCCGAAGCCGCCGTCGAGAAACGCGCCTCCGGCGTTGACCTCGAAGTTCCAGGTGTGTCCGCGCCCCTCGAGCTCGGCGGCGTGGGCCAGGCCACCGGAGAGCAGGACGGCGCCCAGGGCGGCGACAAGAAATCTTTGGGTCGGCATACAGACTCTCACCTGGCTTCGGGCCGCACGGGCCCGTGACATGAAAATGGACGAGACGCCGGCGGTGGCGCCCGCCCTCGGCCAATCCGTGAATCGCAGGATTCTATCGCGGGAGAAGCGCCGATTTCAACACGACAGGGGCCCGCCGCGGCATGGACTCAGCAGCGCTCCGGGGCCGGATCCTGCGCGGCCCAGGTGGCCGGAACCCGGCCCGTGCGGCCCGCCCGATCCCGGAAGAGCAGGTGACCATGGTCCCGGCCATGGTCGAACAACCGGGCGGTGATCTCGACATCCTTGCGGCAGTAGGTCTCCACCAGATCCCAGCGCCCGGTCCGCACCCATTCGAGGCTGGCCAGCCCGTCGCCGCCCTTGGCCATGCCGAGGGTCGTCTCGGCCAGGTGCCCCAGGCTCAGACGGAAGCCGAGGACCGCGTAGATCTCGTCGAGGAGATCGAGCGTCGGAATGCGGCCGAAGTCCGCCGGGGCATAGGCCGACAGCACGGTGTAGTCGAACCGGCGAACATTGAAGCCGATCACCCGGCGAGCGGAGAGGAGATCGATGATCAGGTCCTTGACGTCGGTCTCCCGGTAGGTGGTCCAGACGTCCCGGCCCCGATCCCAGACCACCGCCAGGGCCAGTCCCATGTCCGCGCTATGGCTCCAGCCCCCCACGTCGTCGGCGCTGCGCAGGGTCTCCAGATCGAAGACCAGATCGCCGCGCGTCTCCTGGCCGGCGCCGCTTCCCGCCTGGCGCCCGCTTTCCGGGCGCGAGCGGCCGGCCGTCACGCCCCGGCTCCCGGAAACCGGCACCACCGGCTCCGGCATGATCAGTGCCGGGGCGACCGCCGCCGCACCCACCGCCGGTGCCGGGGCCACCGTTGCATCCGGCGCGGCCGGTTGCGGGGCAGCGGGGTCAGGCATGGCTGTCTTCGGCCCTGTCCGGACGGGCACGGCCGTGTCCGGCGCGGCCGGCACCGGCGTGCGCCCGGTCAGCACCTCCAGGAGAAACAACGAGGCGGCCTTGTCGAGCGGCCGATTGCCGTTCCCGCACTTGGGCGACTGGACACACGACGGACAGCCTTCCTCGCACGGGCAGGCCGCCAGGAACCGCCAGGTGCGGTCCAGCAGCTCGCCGATCCGGACATACCCCTGGCGGGCCAGCCCGATGCCCCCGGCGTGGCCGTCGTAGATGAAGAAGGCCGGGCCGCCGATCTGGGCGTGATGGGGATAGGAGATGCCGCCGAGATCGAACCGGTCGCAGAGGGCCAGCAGCGGAAACAGGCCGATGGCGGCGTGCTCCGTGGCGTGAATGCCCCCCATGAAATGCCCGTCGCGCCGGGTGATCTCCGGACCCAGTGAGGGCGGCAACTCCACCCACAGGCCGACCGTCTCGAAGGTCGCCGGCGGCAGGTCGAGGGGATGCTCCGAGACGACCTCCCGGGTCGCCAGGCTCCGGCGCGCGAAGCCCCGGAAGTGGGTCGTGACCTTCAGACGGCCCAGACCGGCCCGGAACGAGCCATGGTCGGCCTGCTCGTGCCGTTCGAGGATCTCCGTCTCCTTCTCGGTGAGCGGGACGGTGAAGTAGGTCACGCGGGGCGCCGGCTCCGCCTCGACCTGGCCCCGATCGATGTCCAGCTTGCGGACCAGGTAGCTGCGCCCGGCATGCAGGTAGATCGCCCCGGGATGGCACTCCAGGCGGGCGCGCACCGCGTCGATGGTGCCCAGCCTTCGTCCGCGGCCGCGGTCCCGGATCTCGAAGGTCCCCGCCGCCGAGCGCAGATGGACATCGCGCTGCGGCGCGCGGCGCAGCGAGTACCACGCCGCCCCGGATTCGTCGGCCACCAGCCGCCCGGTGCGCACCAGCCCGGGAATCAGGCCGAAGACGTCCGGCCCGTAGCCGGTCGCATCGGCCGCGGTCAGCGGCAGCTCGGCGCCGGCACAGACCAGATGGCCGGCGACAAGGATCGGGTTGGCGGCATCCACGATGACGCGCTCGTACGGCCGCGAGAAGAACTCGTCGGGATGGGAGAGAAAGTACTGGTCGAGGGCGTCGGGCATGCCGACCAGCAGCACGAGAGAACCGCGCTCGCTGCGACCGACCCGTCCGATGCGCTGCCAGGACGAGATGATGCTGCCCGGATAGCCGACGAGGACACAGACGTCGAGCCCGCCGATGTCGATGCCGTGCTCCAGCGCGCTGGTCGAGATGACGCCGAGCAGATCGCCGCTGGCAAGGCGCGCCTCGATGGCCCGTCTCTCCTCCGGCAGGTAGCCGGCCCGGTAGCTGGCGATGCGGCGTCGCAGCTCCGGGGCCATGCCGGCGGTCCACGAGTGCATCAGCTCCGTGACCCGGCGGGCCTTGGTGAACGCGATGGTCCGCCGTCCATCCTGCAGGGCGCGAACCAGCAGCCGGGTGGCCACCGTGTATGGACTCATGGTCATGCGGGGGTCGAGAAACACGACATGGCGTCCCGACCGCGGCGCGCCGGAGCGGTGCACGACTTCGACCTCAGCGGCCAGCAGGTCCCGGCCCAGCCGGGCCGGTTCGCCCACCGTGGCAGACGACGCCACGACCACCGGCGACGATCCGTGATACCTGCAGATGCGACGGAGCCGCTGCAGGATGTGGTGGAGATGCGTCCCGAAGACACCGCGGTAGACGTGCATCTCGTCCACCACCACGAAGCGGAGGTGGGCGAGGAAGGCGTGCCAGTCCCCGTGATGCGGCAGCAACCCCAGGTGGACCATGTCCGGGTTGGTGATCAGGACGTGCGGCGGCGAGGCGCGCAGCTTGCGCCGGATCTCCGGTGGCGTGTCGCCATCGTAGATGGCGCATTCCACCGGTTCCGGCCCGTGCAGGTGACCGGCCAGCCGCGCCAGCGCGGCGCGCTGATCCTGCTCGAGGGCCTTGTAGGGAAACAGGTAGAGGGCCCGCGCCTCGGGCGTGCGCAGACAGGCGTCCAGCACCGGGATGTTGTAGGCCAGGCTCTTGCCGGAGGCGGTCGGCGTGGCCAGGAGCACGGAGCGCCCGCCGCGCGCATGGGCAATGGCCTCCGCCTGGTGGGTGAAGAGACGCTCGATGCCCTCGGTGCGCAGAGCCGCGCCGAGGGACGGGTGCAGGTCGGTGGGCAGCGACACGGTGGCCGCGGGATGCGGCGGCACGTCATGCCGATGGACGACCTGCCCGGTGAGACCGGTGGCCGCCAGCAACGCCGCCGCGTAGTCCTTCACCTACGAGGAGTAATCGTGGAACCCGCGCCCGGTCTTGCGCCCCAGGTGTCCCGCGGCCACCATCTTGCGCAGCAGGGGGCAGGGCCGGTAGCGGGGATCCCCGAGTTCGCGATGCAGGACCTCGAGGATGTCCAGGCAGACGTCGAGTCCGATGAGGTCGGCCAGTTCCAGCGGTCCCAT
The DNA here is from genome assembly GCA_046757965.1 of Acidobacteriota bacterium. Lineage (GTDB taxonomy): Bacteria > Acidobacteriota > Polarisedimenticolia > SMYD01 > SMYD01 > JBHHZI01. The sequence goes on from JBHHZI010000007.1 coordinate 14,843, forward strand.
GGGATGATTCATGCCGAGCTTCATCACCGAGTCGATCGCCTCACGACGCCCGACGCCCTCCATGAGGGCGAAGATCGCCTCGTTGATCATCGGCATCAGGATGCGATTGGAGACGAAGCCGGGATAGTCCTCCACCTCCACCGGTTCCTTGCCCAGCAGACGGCACAGTTCCAGCGTCGCAGCCGTAGTGGCATCGGAGGTCGACAGACCGCGGATCACCTCGACGAGTTTCATCACGGGCACGGGATTCATGAAGTGCATGCCGATGACATCAGCGGGCCGCGAGGTGGCCGCGCCCAGCAGGGTGATCGAGATCGACGACGTGTTGGAGCCGAGGATCACGCCCGGCCGGCAGATCTCATCGAGTCGCGCGAACACCTTCTGCTTGATGCCGGCGATCTCCGCCACGGCCTCGACCACGAAGTCGCAGGCCGCCAGGGCGTCGATCTCGGTGGCGCCCTGGATGCGCGCGCGGGCGGCGTCGGCGTCGGCACGCTCGACCCGGCCCTTCGCCACCAGGCGGTCGAGACTGCTGCCGATGCGCCCGATGCCCGCCTCCAGTGCCTCGGGGGCGACGTCGTGGAGCATCACCTCGTGGGAGCAGGTCGCGAAGACCTGGGCAATGCCCGCGCCCATGGTGCCGGCGCCGATGACACCGACGGTCGTGATGCTCAAGACGCCCGCTCCACGGCCATGGCCACCGCATTGCCGCCGCCCAGGCACAGGGCGGCGATGCCTCGCCGGGCCTGGCGGTCGACCATGGCATGCAGCAGGGTGGTGAGCACGCGCGCGCCGCTGGCGCCGAGGGGATGTCCCAGGGCCACCGCGCCGCCGTTGACGTTGATGCGCTCCGGGTCGATCCCCAGGCGCCGTGACAGCGCCACCGACTGCACCGCGAAGGCCTCGTTGAACTCGTACAGGTCCACGTCCGACACGCCCCAGCCGGTCTTCTCCCACACCTGCCGGACGGCGCCCTCGGGAGCCATCATCACCAGGCGTGGCTCGATGCCCGAGGTGGCATAGGCCACGATGCGCGCCAGCGGGACCACCGAGAGTTCCTGCGCGCGGGATGATTCGGCAATGACCAGGGCCGCGGCCCCGTCGTTGAGGCCGGGCGCGTTGCCGGCGGTGACGGTGCCGCCCTTCGCGAACACCGGCTTCAGGCGGGCGAGGGACTCCAGGCTGGTGTCGCGCCGTATCGCCTCGTCCACCGCGACCCGTGTGACGTCGCCCTTGCGTCCCTGCACCTCGACCGGCAGGATCTCGGCGCGGAAGCGACCTTCATCCGTCGCCGCCGCCGCGCGGCGATGACTCTCCAGGGCCCAGGCGTCCTGCTCCTCGCGCCCCACATCGAACTCGTCGGCCACCACCTCGCCGGTGCAGCCCATGTGGTAATCCTCGTAGGCGTCCCACAACCCGTCCCGGATGACGACGTCGACCAGCTCGCCATGCCCCAGGCGATAACCGGTGCGCGCCTTCTCGATGAGGAACGGGGCGCGCGACATCGACTCCATGCCGCCGGCCGCGATCAGCGTGGCATCCTCCGCCCGGATGGCGGCGGCAGCCATCATCACCGCCTTCAGCCCCGACCCGCAGACCTTGTTGACCGTCACCGCTGCGACCGCCGGCGGGAGACCGGCCCCGAGCGCTGCCTGGCGCGCCGGATTCTGCCCGAGGCCGGCCGACAGGACGTTGCCCATGATGACCTCCTCGATGGCCTCGGGGGCCACGCCGGCGCGCTCCACCGCGGCGGCGACGACGCGAGAACCCAGCTCGGTGGCCGGCAAGCTCGCGAGCTGCCCGCAGAACCTGCCGATGGGCGTCCGGACGGCGCTCAGGATGACCGCTTCGCGCATGATTCCCTCCAGCATCAATGTATCACCGGCCGCCATGCCGGACCGGGAGAAGAGACGTCAGCCGGGCGGCCAGGAGAAGGTCCGGCCGCCGAGCAGGTGCACGTGGAGGTGAAAGACCGACTGTCCCGCACCGGCCCCGCAGTTGATCACCAGACGGTAGCCAGCGTCCGGGAGACCTCTGTCACGCGCCAGCCGGGCGGCGGTGGTGAGCAACCGGCCGGCGAGGCTCTCCCGGTCGGGGGTCAGGTCATCGGCGGAGGCGACGTGCTCCCTCGGGACGATCAGCAGGTGGTGGGGAGCCTGGGCGTTGAGATCGTCGAAGGCCACGACCAGGTCATCCTCGTGGACCTTCGTGCCCAGTTCACCGGCCACGATGCGGCAGAAGATGCAATCCGACGGCGACTTCATGCACTTCCTCCCCCGGGCCCGGAGAGGCGCTCGACATCGGCACCGAGGGAACGGAGCTTCTCCTCGATGTGATCGTAGCCCCGATCCAGGTGATAGATGCGGCGGACACAGGTTTCACCGGCCGCCACCAGCCCGGCCAGGACCAGACAGGCCGATGCGCGCAGGTCGGTGGCCATCAACGGGGCCCCGCTGAGTGGTGTCGGTCCCTCGACGAAGGCGCTGCGACCGTTGACGCGAATCCTTGCCCCGAGCCGCGCGAGTTCCGGCACGTGCATGAACCGGTTCTCGAAGATGGTCTCGCGGATCACGGACACACCCGCCGCCTGCGTGGCCAGCGCCATGAACTGGGCCTGAAGATCGGTCGGGAACCCCGGGTAGGGCCGCGTGACCACATCGCCGTGAGTGAGCTGTTCCGCGCGCCGGACGACCAGGTGATCGTCTCCTGCCTCGACCGGCACGCCGCAGCGCCGGAATCGATCCAGCACGGTCGCCATGTGGGCCGGGCGGGCGCCCTCGATCACGACCCGATCTCCGGCGAGGGCGGCGGCCACCAGGAACGTGCCGCACTCGATGCGATCCGGCATCAGCGCGTGCTCGGCCCCACGCAGCGCCTCGACACCCTCCACCTGGATGGTGTCCGTGCCGGCGCCCTCGATGCGGGCCCCCATGAGGACGAGCAGGTTCGCCAGGTCCACGATCTCCGGCTCGCGGGCACAGTTGCGCAGGAGACTCGTGCCGCTGGCCAGCGTGGCGGCCATCAGCGCGTTCTCCGTCCCGGTCACGGTCACCACGTCGAACCCGTACTCGGCCCCGCGCAGGCGCTTCGCGGTGGCCTCGATGTAGCCCTCCCGCAGGCGCACGTCGGCACCGAAGGCACGCATCACATCGACGTGCAGGTCCACCGGGCGAGCGCCGATGGCGCAGCCACCCGGCCGGGAGACCCGGGCCCGCCCGTGACGGGCCAGGAGCGGCCCGAGGGTGAGCACCGACGCGCGCATCCTGCGGACCAGGTCGTAGGGAGCCTCGTCGCTCCGGATGGACGGGAAGCGCAGACGCACCACCGAACCGTCTCGACCTCCGGAGGCACCCAGATGCTCCAGCACCTGGAGCATGGTGTCCACGTCCCGGACGCGCGGCACATCCCGCAGCACGATCTCGGCGTCGGTGAGCAGCGCCGCGGCCAGTGCGGGCAGCGCCGCGTTCTTGGCGCCGGAGAGACGGATGGAGCCGCGCAGGGCCCGACCGCCGCGGATGCGAAGAGAATCCATGACGAGGGCGAATTATAGCCTTGACGGCAGGGTGGGCCACAGCCTATTTTTCCTCGTTGCCCCACGTGCATCATGCCCCTGTACGAATACAAGTGTCGGGAATGCGGTCACCGGTTCGAGAAGCTCCAGAGCTTACGGGCCCGTGCCCCCCGCTGCCCGGCCTGCGGAGGACGCACCGAGCGCCAGATCTCCGCACCGGCCATCCAGTTCAAGGGCAGCGGCTTCTACATCACCGACTACGCCCGCAAGGGCAAGGGCGACAAGGCGGGCAGCGCCGACGGCAAGGGGGAGGGCTCGACACCGGCGGCCAAGGACGGCGGCGCCGACTCCGGGACCGGCGGCACCGGCGAGAAGAAGGCCGACAAGAAGACCGCCGTCGAGAAGAAGAAACCCGGCAAGAAGTCCTGAGCCGGCCCGTCCGGGCTCACCGGTCCCGGGCAAGATCGTCCAGGTTCAGCGCCCTCAGATACGCCTCGAACTGCGGCCCCAGATCCGTCCGCCGCAGGGCGAACTCCACCGTCGCCTTCAGGAAACCGAGCTTGTTGCCGGTGTCATAGCGCGTGCCGGCGAAGCGGACCGCATGCACCGGCACCTCGCCACACAGCGCCCGCAGTCCGTTGGTGAGCTGGATCTCGCCGCGGGCATCCGGTTCCGTCCGCGCCAGGTGCGCGAAGATCTTCGGGTCGAGAACATAGCGTCCGATGATGGCGAGGCGGCTGGGAGCCTCGTCGACCGCCGGCTTCTCCACCAGGTCACGCACCTCGAAGATGCCGTCCTCGACCTCGCGGGCGTCGACCACTCCATAGGCCGAGACCTGCTCCCTTGCGACCTCCTCGACGGCGATCACGCAGCCGCCGCGACGGGCATGCACCTCGAGGAGCTGCGCCATGCACGGCACCTCGGCGTGAATGACATCGTCGCCGAGGAAGACGGCGAACGGTTCGTCGCCGACCAGTTCGCGCGCCGTGAGCACCGCATGACCGAGGCCGAGCGCTTCCCGCTGGCGCACGTACGAGAACGACACGAGCTCGGAGATGGCCCGGACGGCCTCCAGCCTGGCCGTGTCGCCCCGGCGCTCGAGGAGTCGCTCGAGCTCGGGCGCGGCGTCGAAATGATCCTCGATGGCGTCCTTGCCGCGACCGGTCACCAGCGTCACATGATGGATGCCGGAGGCGATGGCCTCCTCCACCACGTACTGGATCACCGGGCGATCGACGAGCGGCAGCATCTCCTTGGGCTGAGCCTTCGTGGCCGGGAGAAAGCGGGTGCCCAGGCCGGCCACCGGACAGACGGCGTGGCGGACAACCGACGAGGTGACGCTTGCGTGCAAGTCCGGGTCTCCCTGGCGCCACCACCGGCGCGGCGCGGGATTATAACACCGGGTCGAACAGCGGTCGGGGGGCACGATAGACTTCTCCGGATAAGGAGGGGTGGCCGAGTGGTCTAAGGCGGTGGTCTTGAAAACCACTGTGCGAAAGCACCGCGGGTTCGAATCCTGCCCCCTCCGCCATCGGCCGCGCAGCGGTGTGGAGCCGGCGGCCCTGCAGGAGCCGCCGGCCCGCTCGACCGGCCGGTCGATGACACGTTTCTACGAGTCGTCCTCCTCGTCGACCGGAGGATCCGGAGGCGCCGCCGGATGCGGGTCGGTGCCGGCCGCGCCGGGATCCGGTGGCGGCGAGCTCGCCACGACGACGCGGGGAGCGGACTCCTCCAGCCGGTCGGGCAGCGTCTCGACCCGGGTGAGATTGGCCTGCAGGCGCGCCTCGTCGCCACCCACCTCGAGGCCGGCGGCGAACTCGGCCCGGGCATCGCTCATCCTGCCGAGCTGCTCGTAGCAGAGACCGAGATTGTTGTGGATGTAGCCACGTTGCGGGGCCCGCCGCACCGCCTCCTCGAGCAGGCCGACCGCTGCGGCGAACCGCCCGTGGCGGAGGTAGAGCAGGCCGAGCCGATTGAGGACCTCGCCGTTCTCCGGGTCGAGGCGCAGCGAGGCCTGCAGCATCTGCTCGGCCTCGTCGGTCCGTCCCAGGTTGGCGAGGGACCGCCCGGCGAGATAGAGCGCCACCGGGTTGTCCGGCGCCAGCGACACCGCGCGGCGCGCGGCGGCGAGAGCGTCGGAGAACTGCCCGGCATCGTTGAGCACGCGCGCCAGGTTGATGTGCGTCCTGGCGAAGTCATCCTTGCGCGCGGCGGAACGCGACAGGCTGTCGACCGCTCCCTCCAGGTCGCCTGATTTCCACAGGGCCAGGCCGAGGAGATAATCGGTGTACCAGTCGCCGGGTTGCCGGCGCGTGGCCAGGCTCAGCGCCGTCGCCGCCTCCAGATACTGTCGCTGGCCAAACAGGCGCAGGCCGTCGGCGCGCGGGTCGCCTTCCTCGCCGGCGACGTAAGTGTCGTCGGGCGATGGGACCGGGACCGTCTCGGGCGCCATGGCCGCCACCACCTCGTCGATCCCGTAGACCGACGGGTCCGGCAGCGGAGCGGAGGAGACGGTGTCACGGCGCACCGCCATGACATCGTCGGGTGGCGTGCTGTGGCGATCGGTGTCGCCACAGCCCCAGGCGACGGCCACCGCCCCGACGGCCAGCGGCAGCGCGATGAACGATAACAGTCGATGAATGGTCTCTTTCTGCATGGGACACCTCCTTTTCGCCCCGTGCAGTCGCGAACTCCGTGCCACCCGCCAGGCCACGGCCAAACCCCCGTGTTCGTCACACCTTGGGCGCCCCTATGGCGCCCGGGCAACCCGCGAAGCGTGGAAGCACGGACACGCCTCGTGGCGCCGTGGACACGCACGGCCGCCGCGGCAGTCTCGCCTCAGTCCGGCTTGCGGATGCCGAGGGCCTTCATCTTCTTGTACAGGTGGCTGCGCTCCAGCACCAGGGCCCGGGCAGTCGCCGCCATGCGCCATCCGGACTTCTCGAGGGCGTCGCGCACGACGCCGCGCTCGTAGCGCGCCAACCTCGTCTTCAGGGAGTCGTCCTCCCCGGGCTCGCCGTCGGCGCGTGCCGAGACGGTGGCCACGGCCGGCAGAACGTCCGCGACGTCGGATGCCTCGATGGAGCGACCGGGAACCAGGATGGCGAGCCGCTCCATGGCATTGCGCAGCTCGCGGACATTGCCCGGGTAGTCGTGCGCGGCCAGACGTTCGACGGCACCGGGAGTGAGGGTCTTGGCGAGATAACCGTTGCGGCGGCAGCAGGCCGCGAGGAAGGTGGCCGCCAGCCGCGGGATGTCCTGCTTGTGGTCGCGCAGGGCCGGCACGTGAATCGGCACGACATTCAACCGGTAGAACAGGTCTTGCCGGAATCGTCCCGCCGCCACCTCGCTGTCGAGATTCTTGTGGGTCGCCGCGATGAGGCGAACATCCACGACGATCTCCCGTCCCCCTCCGACGCGCTCCATCTCTCCGGTCTCGATGACGCGCAGCAGCTTCGCCTGCATCGGCACCGGCATCTCCGCGATCTCGTCGAGGAAGAGCGTGCCGCGATGGGCTCGCTCGAAGCGCCCCTTGTGGTGGCGGCGCGCGTCGGTGAAGGCGCCCTGGACATGACCGAACAGTTCCGACTCGAACAGCGTCTCCGGGATCGCCGCGCAGTTGACCCGGACGAACGGCTGTTCCTTGCGGGGGCTGAGCTGGTGAATGGCCCGCGCCGCGAGTTCCTTGCCGGTGCCGTTCTCGCCGGTCAAGAGGATGCGACCGTCACTGGGAGCCGCCCGGGCAATGCGCTCGCGCATGTCATCCATCAGGGCGCCGGATCCGATCATCTCCGAGGTGCCGGCATGATCCTCGCGCAGCTCAAGGATCTGGCCATGCAGCCGGGCATGCTCGACGGCCTGCGCCACCGCGTGGCACAGCCGTTCCCGGTCGACCGGCTTGGAGAGAAAATCGTAGGCGCCGCGGCGCAGAGCGGCGACAGCACGCTCGACGGTGGCATGGGCCGTGAGGATGATCACACCGGTCGAATCTCCGCGCTCCCGCATGGCGTCGAGCAGGGCGTCCCCGTCCCGGCGCGGCATCGAGAGGTCGACCAGGGCGAGGTCGAACCCACCGCCATCCAGGCGCTCCAGAGCCTCGTCGCCATCCGCCGCCTGCGCGGTCTCGTGACCCTCGAGCTCCAGCGCCCGGCACACGGTGGCGCGAATGTTCTTCTCATCGTCAACGACCAGGACACGCGCCATTGTCTCGTTCCCTTCCTCTCATGTCATCCGTCCGGTCCGGGATTCGACGCCTGGATCGGCAACCACACCGTGAAGGTCGTCCCGGACTCTCCCGTCTCGACGTCGATGCGGCCGCCATGCCGGTCCACGATCTGCTTCGAGATCGCCAGGCCGAGACCCGACCCTCCCGCCTTGGTGGTCACCTGCGGCTCGAACAGATGATCCCGCACCGCCGGCGGGACACCCGGACCATTGTCAGAGACGGCCACGATCACGGACCCGTCCCGGGCCTCGCATTCCATCACGACCTCACCACCGGGATGCGGCACGGCATCCAGCGCGTTGCCGACCAGGTTCTTCAGGACCTGGCCGATGAGGCCCGGGTCCACGTCGATGGAGGGCAGGTCGGGCGGCACACGGCACCGGAGGCGTGCGCCGGAGACCGAGGGGCCGTACAAATCGACGACGTGCTGGACGATCCCGGCGACCTGGGTCGGACAGGTGTGCGGCTCCGGCAGCCGCGCGAACCGCGAGAACTCATCCACCAGACGGTGCAGCGCATCCACCTCCTCGACGATGGTGCGGCACTCCTCGGCAAAGTACCGGTCGAAGGTTGCCGCCGACGTCGCCCGCGCCTTGCGGAGGTTGTCCACCGACATGCGGATCGGAGCAAGAGGGTTCTTGACCTCGTGGGCCATGCGGCGCGCGGCATCTCGCCACGCGGCGAGACGCTCGGTGCGCGCCAGTCTCACGCGTCCCTCGCGCAGCGACACGGCCATCGAGTTGAACGCCGCCGTGAGGCGACCGACCTCGTCGGCAGATCGAACCGGCAGCGCCAGATCCAGGTCCCCGGCCGACATGCGAGCGGTCACCGCGGTGAGCTCGCGGAGCGGACGGCTGATCCGGCGCGCCACGACTGTGCCCACCGCCGCCGCCAGCACCACGGCGGTGAGCCCCACCAGGAGCAGCGACAGGAAGAACCGACGCTGCCACACCCGCAACGGTTCGAGGGTCCGCACGGCCACCAGATTGCCCTGCGCCGCGCCGTCGCCGAGCAGCGGCAACGTGGCGGCGAGCCACGGCTGACCCCGCGTGCCGGTCACCTCCGCGCCGATCGACTCGCCCCCGGCGAGCTGCGCGGCCATGGCCGGCGGCCAGTCCGACACCGGGAACGGCCAGGGGCGAGCGGCCTCGAGGCGGGTGTCCGGCGCGAGAAGCGCCACCGCGAGATCGCCCTCGGCACCCGGCCAGTTGCGCACCACGCTGGCCAGCCGCAAACCGCCCACCAGGATCAGTTTCCCCCCGGCCAGCGGCACGGTCTCGCTGACCAGCAGCGCCAGCCACTTCTCGCCGGGCACCTGCGCCCGGATCACCGTCGCATGGCCCGGCAGCAGGCGCAGGAGTTCCTGCCGTCTCGCGCCGGCCGTCTCCGGCCAGTGACCGGCGGACAGGATGGTGCCGGACGGATCGACGACCCAGAGCAGGTCGAGCCCGGCGTCGGACATCAGACCGACACCACGCTCCGCCTGGCTGGAGATGTCCGGCACACCGGAGCGAAACACGGGATCCTGCGCCACGGTCCGCGCCATCCGCACCACACTCTGGCGGAGCCTTTCCTCGACCGCGTTCTCATGCCACTGCAGGCGGTCCCGCAGGTCCCGCAGGTCCATCGCCTCCAGCTCCGCCGTCCGCTCGGACACGCCCACGATGAGCAGATAGCCCGGCAGGACCAGGGCGAGCAGGGCGACGCCGACCAGGCCACCGGCGATCTTCACGGTCAGGTTCACGGCCGGCACCTCTCGATCCGGGGGAGATTTTTCCGGTAGCCACGACGAGGACAGCCGTGGCGGCGGCCCGGAAACGGGCTGTCTGACGGGGATCATTATTCCACGGTGCGCCGGTTGAAAAGGAGAGAGGTGACCCTTATCGTTGCGGCCCATGAGCCGCACGAGAAAGAGGGTCATCACCTGGGCACTGGCGGCCGCCCTCGTGCTGACCGGTGCCGCCCGGTCGGCGCCCGGCCTGGTGCGGGGGTGGTGGGCGTGGCACGCGTCGAATCCGGTGCGCCGGGGCGTGGCACGCGCGGAGCAGCTCGGCTGTTTTGGCTGTCACGGCTGGCAGGGTGCGGCGGGCATCGCCGACCCGGGCGAGTATTCCCGGGGTGTTCCGGCCTGGTCGGGCGACGACTGGACGATCTACGTGATGGACACCCGTGACGTGCGCGATTTCATTCTCGACGGACACACCGGCGACGCGAGCAGTCCGGACGCGGACCAGGAGTTGGCGGGAACGATCCGGATGCCGGCGTATCGCGACGTGCTCTCGGGCACCGACCTCGAGGATCTGGTCGCCGCGTTCACCGTCCTGTCGGGCATGCGGCGACCGGTCGCGGGCAGCGCCGCGCGGCGGGGGCTGGACCTGGCGGTGACCTGGGATTGCCTGGCCTGTCATGGCGCCGCAGGTTCGGGCGGCCTGCCCAACCCGGGGTCGTTCACCGGCTTCATCCCCGGCTGGTACGGACCGGACTTCTCGGATCTCGTGCGCAGCCGGGACGAGTTCGAGACCTGGATCCGGCAGGGATCGATCCCGCGGCTGTCCGGACAGGCGGTGGCCCGCTACTTCCTGGCCCGCCAGAGGATCTCCATGCCGCCCTATCCGCGCTTCACGTCGGAGCAGATCGACGATCTCTGGAGCTACGCCGCATGGCTGGATCGCACCGGCGGCGGGGTCAAAGCGGAGCGGAGCGCGAAGCCGTGAAGCCGGCTCCAGTGCGCTAGACTGTGCTGTCGCCAGACTGCGGAGAGGTGCTGGAGTGGCTGAACAGGGGCGCCTGCTAAGCGTCTGGACGGGTCATACCGTCCCGAGGGTTCGAATCCCTCCCTCTCCGCCACCCGGGCAATTGACGGCCACGCGCGCGATTGCCTAAACTTCGCGAACCTCCTGGGGAGTCGTCCAATGGCAGGACATGCGGCTCTGGACCGTAGTATCGGGGTTCGAATCCCTGCTCCCCAGCCATTCACCTGATCATCGCGGGCGGCATGAATTCTGCCCTGCTCGTCACCCTTCTCGTCGGCGTCCTTCTTGCCTCATCCTCGCGCCGCACTGCCGGGTCCGACCAGGACGCCTGGCGGAGATATCCCGTGATAGTTGATCTCCCGCCGGCGCACCTGGTCGGAAAGCGAGTCGTCGAGATACCCCTCCGGGGTGATCTCGCCCCGGACGAGACACTCGTAATGGAACCGGCAGAACCCCTGCGCGTACACCCCGTCACGACAGCGGCTCACACCGTCGTGGGTCGAGATGTAGTGGCAGGGGTCCGGTGCCGACGAGGTCATTTCGTGCGACGCTGTCGGCTCATCGATTTGCGCCGCCGTTGCTGATAATGGCGGCTGCAAAGTGCTTTCGCGCGAGCGGGTTGCGCGCAGTCCTTCATCCGGCAGGTCAGCGGGTTGGTCCGCGGCCGACCGACCTTGCCGGTGCCCTTCTTTCGAACGCCTCCCTTGCGGGCAATCCCGCTGACTCGACGGTCCAGATCCCTCAACCGCCGGTCCATCCGCTCGATCTGCTTCTGCGTCGGGAGGGCCTTCCGAACTCCAAGGACCGCCTCCCGCACGACATTGCGCACGAGGGACTCCACAACTCGACCTAGATCGCTTCTGGGCATCTGCTCACCTCTGCTGTGAAACGTTGTGTCTCGTGGTCTGCCCGATCCTGACACAGGCATCGGAGCCGGGAATGTGATGTCACGGATACTCACCGTACCACACAGGCTGAACACGGCTCAACCATACAGAAATCCGGCCTCCCCGCGGCGGGAGCCCGGGCGAGCAGAGACCGGAGAGAGGTGGGAGCAGCCTATTCGAGGGGGCGGAAGCGCAGCGCCTCGACGCGCAGGAAGAACACCCGGTCCTTGGGCCGGGTGAGATAGGAGGCGATCAATTCCTTGACCTTGAGGGCATCGGCGTCGTCGGGATCGATGCCGAGCACCTCGTCCATCTTGACACTCGCCTCTCGCAGGTTGCCGCCGGCGAGCAGCTTCAGGCCCCAGTTGAACCAGCTGCCGGTGATGTAGCGGTCGTAGGCCCCCTCCGGATCGTTCTCCTGCAGGCGGTAGAACTTGCGGAGCGCCTCGGCGAAGTTCTTGTTCTTGAAGGCGGCGAAGGCCTCCGCGCGTTCGGTGGAGAGCTGGTCACGAGATTCCTTCGCCTCGATCGATTTCGTCATCCACGCACCGATCTCCGCATTCATCGGGTCGAGCTGGATGGCCTTCTCGAACGATGCAATCGCCTCGTCGATCTGCCCGGCCTCGAACTGATCCTGCCCGGTCTCGAACAGAGCCAGGGCACGGGTCGGATCCCGGTGGGTGATCTGCGGCTCCGGCAGAGTTCGTCGCACCGGAGGAGTCCCGGGTGCAGCATCGGCGGCGGGCGCGGGGCGGGCGCGCGCCTCCGGCGGACGGGTCTTCACGACCTCCGGGTGCGGGACCGGTCTCGCGACGGCGGGGCGCGTCGGCGTCGGGAGCAGGCCGGACCACCAGGCCGCGACCGCACCGGCGACCGCGAGCATCGCGATCGCGAGCAGCACCGCCCGACGGCTCGAGCGCCGGCGGACGGGTGCAGCCACCGCCTCTTCATCCGTCTCGGGGAACGCGGCGCCGGGAATCTCGGCCATCTTCGGCACCACGTCGTCATCGAGCGTCGCTTTCTCCCTCGCCGCCCCTGCCGGTCCGGAATCGTCGCGTGTTCCCTCCGCTGGCGCGCTCGACGCGCTGCTCTGGCTCTCGGACACCGCGAACGGCGATTCGGTGGTCACGCCGGCGTGTGTCGACCGCGGCACCGTTGCCGCTTCCGGTTCCAGATCGATCACCGAGACATCGTCCTGGATGATCTCCTCGCCGTCCGGGACCGCGGTGTCCTGCCCGGTGGCCATCGTCTCCGGGGTTGGCGCCTCATCGGTTTCAGGAGGGTCATCGAAGGTGACCGTCTCGAGCTCGAACTCGGGCAGGATCTCATCCGTGTCCTCGAGAGGCGGGCTCGACGGCAACCCTTCTCCCACGCTCGCCGGGGGCTCCGCCGGCTCGGTGGCCTCCACCAGGGGAGGAGCGTCCGAACCGGGGCGGCCGCTGGCAGGCAACGGTCCCAGATCGACCTCGTCGACCTCCCGCTCCACCGACAACGGGGAGGGAGGGGGCGGTGGGGGTTCCGGCGCGGCGACGCGGGCCGGGGCGGCCTTCGTGCGAGCCCGGTCGCGCATGGCCTGCATCAGCCGGGTCGCCAGAGGATGATCGCGGTCCAGCGACAGGACCTGCTTCAGGTGCGGCACGGCGGCCCGGGCATTCCCCTCCTTCAGCGCCAGGCGAGCGGCCCCCAGGGCGTGCCGGATCTCCGGCTCCAGGGCCCGGGCCCTCTCGGCTCGCTGCTCGAGATCCCGCAGGGCGGTCCTCAGGGCAGGGCTGGCTGCATCACCGTGGGAGCGGCACGCCGCCACCGCCTCGTCGAAGCGACGCGCGTCGAGAAGGATCTGGATCTCCTCGAGGACCGGCGTGATCGGCGGCGCATCATCGGCGTTCTCCGCCGGGCAGAGCATCTCCACCTTCTTGATGCCCTCGCGGGCCCGCACGTTGTTCCCATCGACCTGCAGGACCTGCTGCCAGAGGCCGACGGCCGTGGGGTAGTCGGCGTTCATGTAGGCGCGCCCGGCCGCGTCGAGCAGCTCGGCCAGCTCCGAGCCGGGTTCCGGGTTCCGGTCCGCTGTCTCCACCGGCATCTCCTGTGAGCAGATCAGGGGTCTGCCGGGCCAATCTAGGTCCAGATCCGGAGGTTTTCAAACGGTCGCGCGGGAGGCGTCAGGAAACACTGGACGGCGCCAGGAAGCGATCCCGGCAGCGCGCGGAACAGAAATAATGGGTGCGTCCACCCCGGACCAGCGTCAACGCCGTGCTGGACGGCAGGAATGTGTCGCACACGCGGTCACGCACCATGCGACCACCCGCCCGGGGCGGCTCGACCTGCCGTCTTCCGGCGGCCTGCGCACGGGCCCGCTGCATGAGCCAGCGCACCAGCAGGAACCCCAGGGCGGCGAGCAGGAGACGACGCATCAGCCCGGCTGCCTGTCATCCCCCGGGTGCCCCCGCAGATGATCCATCTGCTGGTGAAGCTCGTCCAGCACGGGCAGATCGGGGCTCAGCGTCTCCAGTTGCGCGATCGCGGCGGCGGCGCGGTCGAGGTCGAGGCTGTTGTTCATGTAGTGAATCGCCATGAGGTAGTAGGTCTCCCAGTGGTCGGCATGTTCCGCCTGCAGTCGATCCAGGAGATGGCCGGCGTCATCGACGCGCCCCCCGCTCTCGTAGGCCATCGCGGTGTACATCAGACCCTGGAAATTGCCGGGGTCGCTGGTCTCCACCCGGGTGAGGTAGCCGAGGGCCTGGTCCGACATCCCGGCGCGCATGTACAGCTGGGCCAGTTCCAGGAGGACCTCGACGTTGTCCGGGTCGGCGTCGAGCCGGGCGTTGAGATCGTCGAGCAGGGCCATGACGTCGCCGTGAGGTTCGCCGGCTGCGTCCCCCGGTGCGGCAGGAGTCGCCGCGGTCGCGTTCTGGCGCGCCGACGGCGGGGCGGGGCCGTCACCGGTGGTGGTCGGCGCCATGAGGGCATAGGCCAGGACGAATCCGGCCATGAAACCGAACGCCACCCCCCCCACACCGAAAGTCGCCTGCTCCTTGTTCACGGTCCGTCAGCCTCCGTCGGGTCGACCACGAGTCTATGCGTCCGTTCCTCGCGACGTCAAGAAACGGGACCCCACCGGCACCCGGAGGCTGGCCACCGATCCGGTGGAAATTCACCGCTATGCTACAGTCGTTGAGATCACGTGCCCTCGACCATCGTGCAGCAAGGCTTGCCCATCGATCCCCCGCCACCCGCATCTGGCGGGCGTCGGCGTCGTGTCGTGGGGATGGATGCGGCATCGCTGGCCGCCTGGATGGAGGCCCTGGGCGAACCACCCTACCGCGGGCGGCAGATCTTTCGCTGGCTCCACGCGCGGCGCGCACGCTCGTTCGAGGAGATGACGGATCTCCCCGCCCCTCTGCGCGCCACCCTGGCCGCCCGCGCCACGCTGGACCGGCCGGCAGGGACCGCGCGCGCCGACTCGGCCGACGGCTCGACAAGATGGAGACTCGCATTCGCCGACGGCGCGCAGGTCGAGGCCGTTCACATCCCGGATCGCGACCGCGTCACCCTCTGTGTCTCCTCGCAGGTCGGCTGCCGGTTTGCTTGCACGTTCTGCGCCACCGGCATGATGGGACTGGCCCGCCATCTCCACGGAACCGAGATTGTCTCCGAGATCATGTGCGTCCTCGAGAAACATCAGGTGGAGCCGGGCACGCCGTTCAACGTCGTGTTCATGGGCATGGGAGAACCCCTGGACAATCTCGATGCGGTTCTGCACGCCTTCGCCGTTCTCACGGATCCCGACGGGTTCGGTCTGTCGTGGCGACGGGTGACCGTCTCCACGGTCGGCGTGATCTCCGGCATCCGGCGGCTCGCCGCCACCTCGCCCCGCCCCCGGCTCGCCATCTCCATCAGCGCCACGGACGATGCGACGCGCTCGCGGCTGGTGCCCGCGAACCGGCGGTGGCCCCTGGCGGCGTTGCGCCAGGCCGTGCTCGATTTTCCCGTGCGGCCGCGTGAGAAGGTGACCTTCGAGTACGTCCTGCTCGCCGGAGAGAACGACACTCCCGACGATGCCCGCCGCCTGGCGCGACTGGCGCGCGGCCTTCCCGTCCGGGTCAACCTGATCCCCTGGAACGAGCACCCCGATCTCCCGCACCATCGCCCCGATACCGCGCACGTCGAACGATTCCGGGATGCGCTGCGAGCCGCCGGCATCGACGTCACCATCCGCTTTTCCCGGGGACGTGACGTCGGCGCCGCCTGCGGCCAGATGATCCTTTCCGACCGACCCGCCGAATGGAGCTCTCCGTCATGACCCCAGCACCACCCGATCATCGCTCGCGCCGGCTCGCCCTCGTCGCCGCCCTCGCCCTGGGCACCGGCCTGGCATCGACACCGGCCTCTCCTCCCGATCTCCAGAGCCGCATCCTGACCGCGCGGGATCGGGTCCTGCCCGCTCTCGTCCACATCGAACCGATCCTGGAGGTGTTCCGGATGGGTGAGCGCGGCCAGATGGCGGTGACCGGCTCCGGCGTGATCTTCTCCCGCGAGGGATACGTCCTGACCAACGACCACGTGGTCGAGAACGCCACCCGCGTCACCTGCACGCTCTCGGACCAGCAGGAGGTGCAGGCGAGCCTCGTCGGCCGCGACCCGCTCACCGACCTCGCGGTCCTCAAGCTGCGCGGCGACGGCCCGTGGCCGCATGCCGACCTCGGTGATTCGGACCGGATCCAGGCGGGTCAGTATGTCATCGCCATGGGCAGCCCGCTCGGTCTGGCGCGCTCGATCTCCGTCGGCGTCATCTCCAGCCTGCACCGGTTCATTCCGGAGGGTCAGCTCCCGTCCGGATCGACCACTGGCGCGTTCAACACCTGGATCCAGACCGACGCCGCCATCAACCCGGGCAATTCCGGCGGCCCCCTCGTGTCGCTGGAGGGCCGTGTCATCGGGATCAATGCCCGCGCGATCCCGGTGTTCGGAGAGAACATCGGCTTCGCCATCCCGATCAACCTGGCCCGGGAGGTCTCCACGGCACTCATCGAGGACGGCCAGGTCCGCCGGTCGTGGATCGGCGTCAACTGGCAGAACCTCAAGAGCCTCACGTCGTTCTTCGGCCTGGGAGACGACGCCGAGGGCGTTCTGGTGGGCAGTGTTGTGAGGGGCTCGCCGGCGGAGAAGGCGGGCCTGCAGGCCGGCGATGTCGTGCTCGAGTACGACGGCCAGCCGGTGAAGGTGTGGTTCGAGGAGCAGCTCCCCAGGTTTCAGAAACGGATCGCCGACACGCCGGTGGGCAAGAAGGTTCCCGTTCACGTCCTCCGCGATGGCGAGGGACTGGACCTCTCCATCACCACGCAGCTGCGGGCCAAGACCGGCGGCGACCAGAAGGAGAATCGCGAGTGGGGATTCACCGTGCGTGAGATCACCGCCGAGATGGCCACGGCCATGGATCTGTCGAGCCGTCGTGGTGTGATGATCTCCGGTGTCCGGCCGGGAAGTTACGCCTTCGCCGGCGGACTGCGTTCCGGCGACCTGGTCCTGCAGCTCGACGGCGTCGACGTCGAGGACCTGACTCACTGGTCGCAGCTCTATCAGCAGGCCATCGAGGAGAAGCGGCCGGAGGTGCTGGTCACGGTGCGCCGCGGCGTCGCCACGTACTTCCAGGTCCTCACGCCCCAGTATGATGAACAGAGTGCGACACGGGAGGAGACATCATGATGCGCCGCATCCACTGCCTGCCGGCCCTCGCGGCCATGATTCTTCTGGGTGCGCCACTGGCCGCCGCCGGGACCGGCAGCCGGCGCATCAGCCGCACCTTCGATGAGTACCGGGACAGGGTCGTCGCGGTGCGCTACGAGCTGCGGCTGGCCGACACCAGCGATGGGGGGGCGGGAAACAAGGTGAGGGGCGTCGCCTGCGGGGTCGTCACCGGGCCCGGGGGCCTGGTGGTCACCACCGCCGATCCGTTCCCCGAGCCGGGGGGGAATCCCAGACAGACCTACGTTCCCGATCGTTTCCTCGTCGTCGACACCACCGGCAAGGAACACCTGGCGCATGCGATTGGGCTGGACCGCGATCTCAATCTCGCCTTTCTCCAGCTCGCGTCCACCACCGCTTTTCCGACCGAGCCGCTGTCCTTCGCCGGGCGCGCCCCCCGGCCGGGAGAGGAGGTGCTGCTCATCGGGCTGCTGGGAGAACCGTACGGACACGCGCCGACGTTCTCCCTGGCCCACATCGTCTCGCAGATCGACAAGCCCTGGCCGCTCTTCGTCCTGGACACACTGGTCCAGGATCTGACCATCGGCGGACTCATCGTGACGACCCGTGGAGAGGCCCTGGGCATGGTCGGCGAGGATGTTCTCGCCACGTCGCCGAACACACCGGCAGACATGGCCAGCAACGGCAACGTCCTGTCACTGTTCGCGTCCGTGTCGCAGGGGCGCCGGCCTGGATATCCGATGCTGTTTCCCTTCCACGGTCTCCTGGACCGGCGTATCGCCAATCCCCCGCCGGTGGGCGCCGATAGCTGGACGAAGCGCGGCTGGCTCGGCATCATCATGCAGCCCCTGAGCGAGGAGCTCGGCGACTACTGGAAGGTGCCGGGACAGGGAGGTGTCGTCATCGGGGCCGTCATGGAGGGCTCGCCGGCGGAGGCGGCCGGGCTGCGGGTTGGCGATGTCATCGTCGAGGTCGATCACTCCCCGGTGCGGGTGCGCGAGATGCGCGATCTCGTCGGTTTCCGCGACATGGTGCAGGCCGTGGAGCCGGGCCGCGAGGTGCCACTCGGAGTCTTCCGGGCCGGCCATGAGCAGAGTATCCCGCTCACCCTCGGGCAGCGACCGAAGACCATCTTCCTCGCCGACGAGCAGGAAGATGAGAACTTCGGCCTGACGGTCAAGGAGCTGACCTTCGATTTCATCCAGGCCATGAACCTGCCGGCCGACACGCGGGGCGTCTACGTGTCCGAGGTCGCCAACGCCGGCTGGGCCGACGTCGCCGGTCTGTCGGTCAGCGACGTGATCCAGAAGATCGACGGAGAGCCGGTGGACGGTCTCGAATCGTTCAAGGCGATCATGGCGACCATCACCGGGGAACGCCGGGGAAACGTCTTGTTCTTCATCAAGCGCGGCGTGCGCACCCGCTTCGTCGCCGTCAAGGCCGACTGGGACGACCTGCCCTGAGGAGTGGGCTGCGGCACATGGCGGTCAGCCGCCGGCGAGACGCCGGACGGCGGCGGCGGCATCCACGGCCGTCCAGACGGCACGGATGACGGCCACCCCGGCGACCGGCAGAGCACGCACCGCATCGACGTTGTGGGCACCGATGCCGCCGATGGCCCACAGCGGGATCGACGTGGCGCTGGTGGCCTGCCGCAGGAGACCGACGCCGCGGCCTGGGTGACCCGGGTGAGAGTCCGTGGGAAACACCGGGCCGAGAAAGGCATGATCCGCCCCGCGCCGCTGTGCGGCGATGACCTCATCGACGGAGTGTGTCGACACGCCGACCCGGAACGACCCGGGAACCAGCCGGCGCACGGCATCCACCGCCAGGCCCCTTGCCGGCAGATGGACGCCGGCGGCGCCGGTGGCCAGCGCCACATCGAGGCGGCGACTGACGAGCAGGGGGAGGTCCGGCCGCTGCCGGCGAACGAGCACCTCGCGGATGTCGCTCACCAGGCGCGCCAGGGCGGCGCCTCCGAGATCCGGTTCCCGGATGACGAGCATCGAGAGCCCGGCCTGCGCCGCCGCGCCGAGACGGGCCGAAAACGACGCCCGGTCCGGGCACAGCGATCGCTGCGTGATCAGGCAGACAGGCAACGGCTCGCCTGGAGAGCGCATGGTCGCTCACCCGACGTGTCGGGACGGTGGGGACGGCGTCCGATGCCCGGGTGGAGCCGGGCCAAGACGGATGAATCGCCACGCATCGATCACGCCCATGATGAACAGCAGGCCGCCCAGGCCCGAGACGGCGCCCCGGACGCTGCCGGTCAGCACCACCGCCTTCACCGGGGCAAACCGGGCGACGATCCCGTTGGCATCCCACAGAGGCGTCCAGGGCAGGAAGACCAGCAGGACACCGATGTAGAAGCAGTACAGGATGTAGGTGAGAAAGACGACCAGCTTCACAGGATTCCTCACGCAGGCGGGAAGTGTACCAGAGGCAGCGCGCACTCGTCGGGAAGGACCGTGCTGACGCCAGCCGGCGAGCAGGCTAGAATCGGCGTGTGATGGTGAGCCGCCTGCGCATTCACGGACTCGATTCCCTCAACGCGGCTCCCCTCCAGTGGGGGTTGGCCGACGGATCCCTGATCGCGGGACGGCCGGTGGAGTTCGCCACCGGCACCCCGGCCGAGTCGGCCGCGGCGCTGGCAACGAACCGGGCCGACGTCGCACTGATCCCGTCGATCGAGCTGCAACGGATCGAGTCGCTGAGTGTCGTGCCGGGCATCTGCGTGGCCGCCCGCCGGCGGGTGAGATCGGTCCTGCTCCTGGCTCGCCGGGAGATCTCGCAGGTGCGAACCGTGGCGGTGGACACGTCGTCCCGCACATCGGCGATCCTGGTCCGCATCCTGCTGCAGCGCCGCCTCGGGATCGAGCCGACGTACGTCCCGTGCGCACCCGACGCGCAGGCCATGCTGTCAAGGTGCGACGCCGCCCTGCTGATCGCCGATGCCGCCCTGGGCCGCACGCCCCCCGGCGTGGTCAGCCATGATCTGGCCGAGCTGTGGTTCGAGTGGACGGGATTGCCCTTCGTGTTCGCGGTCTGGGCGGCCCGGCCCGGGCTGGACATGGCCGCTCTCACCGGACGGCTGGAGGAGGTGCGGGTCGAGGGGCGGCGACACATCCCGGACCTGGCGCGCCGGGGCGCGACGCGGCCCGGCCTTCCAGATGCACCGGATCTGGAGCGCTACCTGCGAGAACTTCTGCACTACACTCTGGGCCCGGAAGAGGAGGCCAGCCTGCTGCGTTTCTTCGACGAGGCGTACCGGGCCGGCGCGCTGCACCGGATCCGCCCGCTGCGGATCGCCCCGAGGAACGTCACGCCGCTGCGGGCATTTGCCGGGGAGTCGTCATGACACACGTCACGACAACCGACGCGCGATCTGCCGCCGGCGCGGTGGCCCGGGGCGAGGCGCGCCTCACCGACTCCGAGGCCCGGCAACTTCTGACGACCCCCCACATGATCGACCTGGGGATCGCCGCAGGCACCATGCGCCGCCGCCTCCATCCCGAGAACCGCGTCACCTACATCATCGACCGGAATGTCAACTACACGAACGTCTGCGTGGCGAAGTGCAACTTCTGCGCGTTCTACCGCCGGCCCGGCCAGGACGGCGAGTATCTGCTGTCACCGGAGGAACTCGACCGCAAGATCGAGGAGACCCTGGCGCTGGGCGGCACCGGAGTGCTGATGCAGGGCGGTCTGCACCCCGAGCTGGGCATCGAGTATTACGAGCGCTTGCTGGCCGCCATCAAGAGCCGCCACACCATCCATCTCCACGCCTTCTCACCGCCGGAGATCGTGCACTTCTCACGTGTGTCGCGGATCTCGGTCCACGAGGTCCTGACACGCCTGCGCACGGCCGGGCTGGATTCGATCCCCGGGGGCGGCGCCGAGATCCTGGTGGACCGCGTGCGCCGCGCCTACAACGCGCACAAGTCGACGACCGACGAGTGGCTTTCGGTGATGGAGACCGCCCACGGTCTGGGCATTCCCACCACGGCCACCATGATGTTCGGCGGGCTCGAGAGCCTCGACGACCGCATCACCCACCTGCGACGGATCCGCCGCCTGCAGGACGCCACCGGTGGATTCACCGCCTTCATCTGCTGGACCTATCAGCCCGGACACACCGAACTCGGCGGGCAGACGACCACGGCGGTCGACTATCTGCGCACCCTGGCCGTCGCGCGTCTCTATCTCGACAACATCCGGAACATCCAGTCGTCCTGGGTGACGATGGGAACGAAGATCGGCCAGGTCGCTCTCTCGTTCGGCGCCAACGACATGGGTTCGATCATGATCGAGGAGAACGTGGTCCGGGCGGCGGGCGCCACGAACCGTCTCGACGCCGAGGGCATGCAGCGCATCATCCGCGACGCCGGTTACACGCCGGTGCAGCGTGACACGCTCTACCGCCACGTCGCTGCGGCCTGAGCGCGGCACCCTCGACCGACCGAACCGGACGCATCCGCCGACCGCCCCCGTCGCACACGGGCCGGCCGTCTTCCCGGTGGCCCCGCCTCAGGGAAAGATGCCCAGGTCCTTGTAACACAGGGCGATCTTGTCGATGGCGTTGACGAACGCTCCGGTTCTCAGGTCCGCCCGCTCTCCGAGGCGCTTGTGGTTCTCCCGGATCTGCTGGTAGGCCAGGATCATGGTCTCTTCCAGCCCGGAGTTCACCAGGTCCATCTCGTCGGCGCCCCGGGAGAGCACCGCGAGCTGCTCATCGGCGAGCGTCTGGCCGGTGAGGGACTCGACAGCGCCGAGAACCCGGCGATGGGCACTCTCCTCGGCGCGCTTCTGCATGCGGCCGAACCTCAGATGGGACAGGTTCTTCGCCCACTCGAAGTAGGACACCGTCACGCCCCCGGCATTCAGATACGCGTCGGGAATCACCAGAACGCCCCGTTTCCACAGGATGTCGTTCGCGTCGAAGGTGGTCGGTCCGTTGGCCGCCTCGGCGATGATCTTCGCCTGGATCCGGCCGGCGTTCTCCACCGTGATCTGCTGCTCCAAGGCGGCGGGAACCAGGATGTCACACGGCAGCTCGAGCGCCGCGACAGACGCCGGCAGGTTGGTGGCGCCGGGGAAATCGAGGATCGACCCGGTCTCGCGGCGATGGGCCACCACCGCCTCCAGATCGATGCCCGTCTCCTTGTGAATGGCCCCCTCGTACTCGGCCAGACCGACCAGGATCGCGCCCGCCTCTGCGAGGTACTTCGCCACGTGGTAGCCGACATTGCCCAGGCCCTGGATGACCACGCGCTTGCCGTCCAGACCTCGCGACAGGCCCAGGGCATCCATGTCCTCCCGGACCGAGCAAGCCTCCCGGATGCCGAACACCACGCCTCGCCCGGTGGCCTCCCGGCGGCCGCGGAGCCCTCCCTGGGCCACCGGCTTGCCGGTCACGCAGGCCAGGGAATTGAGCTCACCGGCGGTCAACGACATGTACGTGTCCGCGATCCACGCCATGACCCGGGGACCGGTGCCGAAATCGGGCGCCGGGACATCCACGCCCGGTCCGATGAAATTCTTCTTGACGAGCTCGAACGTGTAGCGCCTGGTGAGCCGCTCCAGCTCACCGTCCGAGTACTCGTGGCGACCGATCTTGATGCCTCCCTTGGCTCCTCCGAACGGCACGTCGACGATGGCGCACTTGAAGGTCATCAGGGCGGCGAGGGCCTTGACCTCGTCCTCGTCCACCATGTGGCTGTAACGGATACCTCCCTTGGTCGGCTGCTTGTGATGGGAGTGCTCGGCTCGCCAGGCATGGATGACCTCCAGGGACCCGTCATCCCGGACGAGGGGGAAGCTGACGTGATAGACGGAATTGCACTCACGCATCTGCGCCAGCAGAACCGGGTCGTGGTCGGTGAGGGCGGCGGCCCGGTCGAAATGTCGACCCACCTCGCGGGAAAAGCTCATCTTCTGGAACGGCATCAGGGTCCTCCGGCCCGGCGTGTCCGGCCTGCAGGCGCACGGTTCCCGGCTGAAGATCGCAGTCTAGCAGGCGGTCCCGGAAATGGGGCGCTTCTTGCGGGCCGCGACGGGAGGCTCCAGTCCGGCGTAGCAGCTCTCCACCACCGAGACGACCGCGTCCCAGTTGAAGCGCTCACTGAGGGCCTGCTTCCCGCAAGCGACCGCCTCCCGTGCCGCGGTCGGATCGTCAAGATACAGGCTCATGGCCGCCGCCAGGGCCGACACATCCCCGAACGGGACGGTGCACCCGCCCCGACCGATGACCTCCCGCTGGGCCGCGCTGTCGCCACCGATGACCGGCAAGCCCGCCTGCCACGCCTCGAGGAACACGATGCCGAACGCCTCGTGGAGCGACGGCATGGCGAACACGTCGGCCGCCGCCAGGAGCAGGCCCTTCGCCTCGTCGCTGACTCGTCCCACGTCGATGACCCCGCCGCGCCCGCTGGCGGACCGCGCCGATACCCAGCGCGCGAACCAGTCCTGTTGCGGCCCGGCGGTCACCAGCCAGACACGGCGCCCGTCCTCCCGCAATCGTTCCACCGCCCGGACGAGTGTCTCCAGTCCCTTCTCCCGCATCTGGCGGGCCAGGCAGACGACCACGGCATCCCCATCGGCGACCGGCGCGTGCCGACCGAGCCAGCGACGGGCGTCACGGCGGTCCGGCACCGCGCCCGGCGCAGGCGCGCCGTTGCCACTCACCACGATCCGTTCCGCCTGGACGCCCCGGCGGATGAGAACCGCCTTCTCGTGGCGCGTCACCGCGACGAGGCGATCCACCCGGCGCAGCAACCGGAACTGGTGCGGCCGCTCGTAGTCCCGATGCCCGACATGCCAGTGCGGGGTGAGCACCACCGGCCGCCCGGCGCGCCGGGCGGCCCGCAGGCCGAGACCGTTGTGGGGGTACGGCAGGGAGTGCAGATGCACGACGTCGGCCCACGCCACCTCCGCGTCCAGGTGCACCATCATCTCCGCCGAGTGAGGGCCCAGCATGAACCGGTCGAGCAGACCGTCACACAGTCCCCTGAGGAGCAGATGATGAACGAGCCGCGGGGGCAGCGAGCGGTGAAAGCGGCGCACCTCCACGCCATGATCCAGATCGAGCGCCCCGAGATGGCGGCAGCGATCGTCGCCGGCCGCCTCGCTCCAGAACTCCGTCTCGTCGACGATGTCGAGGGTCACGACGCGAACCCGGTGACCGAGGCGGACCTGGCGGCGCGATACCTCACGGCACCAGGTCTCGGCCCCGCCGATGGCCGGTTCGTAGCGCTGGATGACGTGCAGGACGTTCATGCCGATGCCGGCAGCACGCGCTGGCGCACCGTCACCCGGTCCACCACCCGGCCGCCTGCCCGGAGCGTCAGCAAGACGTCATGATCCACCGGCACCGCCTGTGCGGTCTGGATCCGGCACGACAGGCGCTGCGCGCCGCTGCGGGCCCACGCCACACGAGCCCGATCGGTGGTCCACTCCACCTGCCGGCGGCCGTGAGGGCGGGTGACGATCGGGGTCACGAGCCGCGCACCGGGCGGCCGGGTCCCGGCCGGTGAGACGAACTCCAGGACCAGCTCGACATCACGGGGCGCGGCGGAGACATCGGTGACCGCCGCGTGGTAGCCACAGATCTCACCCATCTCGACGGCCGGCTGCCGGGCCTCGAGCCAGGCCAGTCCCAGGTCCAGGCGGACCGATCTCCCGGCGGCGGCCCGAAACCAGCGGATCCCTTGCCAGATCCGGCGCACATCCTCGACCACCTGGCGCCCCCTCATCCGCGCACGTTCAGGCGGCAGGAGGCAGGTATGGCAGGACGATTCATCGGCTCGGACGCGTGCAGAGATTCTTCCACGCCGTCCCCCCCCGGTCAACGCGGCCGGTCTCGACGCGATCAGACGATAGAATCACCCTCGTGTCACGCATTCTCTTCTGTGTTCCCCACTATCCGCCGACGCCGGGCGGCGCTCCGGCGCTCTTTCGTGACCTGGCGCGACTGTGGCGGCAATCGGGGGGAGAATCGGTGGTCTACACCACGGGGATTCCCGGCCGCGAGACGAGCGCTGGTGACGGCGAGCGCGACTGGCGCGTGCGACGTTTTCCGCTGCGACCGGCACGCTGGCCCGCGGCCCGGGCCCACCTTCTCGGTCCGGTCTCCCGCATCGGTCCGGCGCGCTGGCGGGCCGCCACCGGGTTCCCGTACCTGCGCACGGCCGACTACCGCCGCTTCCTGGCACGCCGAGCCGCCGCGGTGGACGGCCCGTTCGACCTGATCGTCTGCGGCGTTCTCCCCCACTGTCACTTCATGGAGCCCGCCGCGCGACTGGCTCGCCGGGCGAGAACCCCTTATCTCGCGGTGCCGCTGCTGCATGCCGGTCTGCTGGCCCATCACCCGCCAGACCATATCCTCGGCCCGGCGGCGGTGCCGCTGCTGCATGGCGCCGCCCGGATCGCCCTGATGACCGAGGCGGAGACGGCGCCTCTCGTGGCGCGGGGGCTGCCTCGCTCCCGGCTGGTGGTGACCGCCGCCGGGGTCGACGAGACAGCGCCACCCGGCGATGGCGAGGCCTTCGCGAGCCGCCATCACCTCGATCGACGCTGGGTCCTGCAGGCCGGCGGCCTGTCCGGCGACAAGGGCACGCTCGATCTGCTGGCCGCGTGGACGCTGCGCCACGACCGGGGGGCGCGCGACCCGCTGGTGTTGATCGGCCGGCCGGAGCCCGAGGTGCGCCAGGCGGTGACCAGCTTGCCCCCAGGTGTCCGGGATCTCGTCCACCTTCTGGAGGACCCGTCCGGCCCGGACTGGTCCGGGGCTCTCCACGGCGCCGCGGCCCTGGTCCATCCCAGTCGCGCCGAATCGTTCGGGCTCATCCTCCTGGAGGCCTGGCGCGAGTCGGTCCCGGTGATCGTGGCACGCGCCGGCGGCCCCTCCTTTCTGATCCGCCACGAGACGGATGGACTCCTCGTCCCACCGGGCGACCCCCGGCATCTGGCAGCGGCGATGGATCGTCTGCTCGGGGATGCGGCCCTCGCGCGGCAACTGGCCCGTGCCGGCCGGCAGCGACTGCTCGATCGGTTCACCTGGCCGCAGATCTTTCCGCGCTGGCGAGCGCTGTTCGCCGAGGCCATGGCCGCATGAGCCGGGTTTCCGTCGTCATTCCCTCGTGGAATGGCCGGCATCTGCTGCCGTTCTGCCTGGCGGCGATCGGCCGGCAGGACGAACCCGACCTCGAGGTCATCGTGGTGGACAACGGCTCCACCGACGACACGGCGCCCTGGCTCGCGCGGGCCCATCCACAGGTTCGCGTCATCGCGCTGCCGGTCAATCGCGGTTTTGCGGCCGGCACCAACAGGGGCATCGCGGCGTCGGAGCGGCAGTACATCCTGACGCTCAACAACGATGCCGCGCCCGATCCGACGTACGTGCGCGTCCTGGCCGACCACCTCGACACCCATCCCACGGTCGCCTGCTGTCAGGGACGGATCCGTCAACATCGCGAGCCGACGCGCATCGATTCCCTCGGCATCCGCTTCGACGCCGCCCTCCGCGCCCACCAGATCGGTCACGGCGAGGTCGACCGGCCGGATGAACGGACCGCCCGTCCGGTGGATGGCGTGAGTGCGTGCGCGGCGCTGTTCCGGCGCTGCGCCCTCGACGAGGTGTCCGTCACCGGTGGGCCGTTCGACCCGACGTTCTTCGCCTACTACGAGGACGCGGATCTGGCCCTGCGTCTGGCGCGGGCCGGCTGGGCCGCATCGCTCGTGCCGGCAGCCACCTGCACCCATCTCGGCTCGGCGACCGGCATCGAGGGCTCCTCGCGCAAGACCTTTCTCCTGGGACGGAACTACGTCCTCTACCTGGCTCGCCACGTCGGACCGGCCGGCCTCGTCACCCTCGCCCCCCGCCTCGCCGCGATCCGTCTCCGGCGTCTGCTCTCGATGCTGCGCCACCCGCGTCGAGATCTGGTGCTGTCTGCAGGGGAGCTGGGGGCGCTGCCTCATCTGTGGCGTCTTCTCCGGCGGACGGGTCGGCCCGCCCGCCACGATCCCGGCCGGCTGCCGCGGGACCGGCCCAGATCGCGCCAAGCGTGACGAGGTGCACGAACAGCACCTCGACATCCCCGAAGTTGTCCTCGAACAGCCCCATCACCAGAAACGCCACGACCGCGGCCAGGGCTCCGCGCCGGGCCGGGTCGGTGCGGTCCGGAGCGCGGATGCGGCGACGGATGGACAGTCCGTAGAGTCCGACGGCGAGGAGCAGCGCCGGCAGTCCTCTCTCGGCTGCCAGGGTCAGCGGCGCGGAGTGCAGGTGGGCCGGTGCGCCGGGACGCCGGTATCCCGCCGGGATGAAGTGACCGGCCTCGACACGCACGCGGTTGGCCCCGATCCCGATCAGCGGGCGCCGGGCGATCATCGCGACCCCGGCGCTCCACAGGACCAGCCGGTCCCGCCGGGACGCATCCGCCGATGACGCCAGCGAGGAGCGCTCCGCCGCCAGCCAGGGAAGCGCGACGAAGACCATCAGCAAGATCGCCGTCAGCCCACTCAGCGCCACCACCGTGCGATGCGCCCGGCGGCGTCCGCCCGGCACCGTCAGTGCCAGGACGGCCAGACCACAGAGGGCCGCGAGGATCGCGGAACGCGTCAAGGTCGCCACGAGTCCGCCCAGCGCCAGCACGACCGCCACGTGGGTCGCCGCATCCCGGAGCCGGGACCGCACCGGACCCGCCGGCTCACGGCCCGGGGCGAGAGGTCCCAGGGCACGGGCCGGCAGTCCCTGCAGGGAGGCAACCAGCAGGAAGCCCGCCAGCGTCATGTGGCTGCTGAACGGACCGTGAACGCGGACCGTCGGGTTCCCGTCCCAGAAGAACAGGGCCTCGATCACCGCCCACACCCCGAGCCCGGCGCCCTCGATCAGCAGGAGGGTCCGCACGCTCGCTCGCTGACGGGCATCGAGAAGGCGACTCATCATCGGCGCGACGATCCACAGCAGGCTGGCGATGGTTGCGGAGACGCTGCGTCCCGGCTGCGGCGAGAGGACGGCCGACAGCACACTCCAGAGGAACAGCATGAGAAGCAACAGCTCGGGGCCGCGGAGGGGAGACCGGTCGATCACCGCCTTCGACCCGTGTCGGACGAGTGCCACACCCCACGCCAGGACGGCCAGCGCAACGGCTGTCTCGAACACCGTGACGCTGGGCGCGGCGGCGATCGCCACCAGCAGGAGAGTCGCCGGCAGGCGGGAGCCGTCTCCGGGCCCGGCGATCCGCCCCCTGCTCTCCTCCCTGTTCTCCTGTCGAGGTCGGCTCACGACGAGCCATTGTGCCGCATCGGACCCGTCGGCGTGACCGGCGCGGTCACGGACCCGCGGCAGACCGCGGGACAGCTCCGGATCGCCCCGCCGATTCTGTTATACTCCGCTCCGTTTTTTTGACCGGGGTCACCATCGTGGTGAGTCCACAGGGAGCGCGGATGCAACTCTCCATCGTGGTGGTCACCTGGCGCTCCAGGGATTTTCTGCCCCGCTGCCTCGACTCGTTGCGCGCTCACGCCGCCGGAGCCGAGGTCGTGGTCGTCGAGAACGGCTCGGGCGACGGCACGCCGGAGTTTCTCCTCGAGACATATCCCGAGGTGCGGGCCCTGTGTCTGCCCCGGAATCTCGGATTCGCGGCGGGCTGCAACCGCGGCATCGCCGCCAGCTCCGGCGACATGGTCCTGCTGCTCAATCCGGACGCCCAGGCGACGGCGGGGTCGGTTCCCGCGCTGGCCGCGGCGCTGGCCGACCATCCGGAGGCCGCGGCCATCGGCGGGCTGCTGGTGAACCCGAATGGCCGGCCTCAGCGTCGTTATGCACCATCGCGATTTCCAGACCTGAACGACCTCTCCCGCATGGTGCTGGTCCCGGGGTCCCGCCGTGGCCTGCCGATCCCGTCCGGGACCGATCTGCGCCAGGTGCAACAGGTGGCCGGCGCCTGCCTGCTGGTGCGGCGCGCGGCGGCCCGGCGCGTCGGCGGATTCGACGAGGGGTTCACACCGGTGTGGTTCGAGGACGTCGATTTCTGCCTGCGTCTGCACCAGGCCGGCTTCCGAATCCTGCATCACCCTGGAGCCACGTTCATCCACCAGGGAGCCGGTTCGGTGAGCAAGATGGACGCGCGCTCGTACTACGCCGCGTGGTATCAGAACCTCCAGCGATACGGCCTCAAGCACCACGGCAGGGCCGCCGCCTCGCTGCTGCGGGCCCTCACGCTGCCGGGTGCGGGCATGCGCCTGGCGGCCACGCTGCTGCCCGGCGGGGCCGGTCCCTTCGGACGGGGCCCCCGCGCGGCAGCGTACATGCGAGTGGCATCGAGGAGCGTGGTCGGATGGCCGAGCGTGTCGCGGTCCATGTCCTGACCCACGATTCCGGCCCGTTCCTGCGGCCCTGTCTGGACGGCATCCGGCAACAGACACGACGTCCGGACGCCGTGCGGTTCATCGATTGCGCCTCGACAGACGGGACCGCGGACCGGTTGCGGACCGTCTGCCGCCGGCAACCGGGCATCGATTTTCTCCCGCTGGCCGCGAATCGGGGATACGCCGGCGGCCACAACGCCGGTCTGGCCGCAGGCGACGAGGAACTCGTCCTGCTGCTCAACCCCGACGTTCGCCTCGAGGCGCGGTTCATCGAGGAGGCGGTGGCCGTCATGAATCAACACCCCCAGGCCGGCGCCGTCAGCGGCCGTCTGGTGCGCGGCGACCTCCATCTTGACGAGGTCCCGGGTCCACTGATCGATTCCACGGGCCTGGTCATGACCAGGACGCAGCGCCACCGGGACCGTGGCGCGGGGCAGATCGACAGCGGTCAGTTCGATCAGGCAACCGAGATCTTCGGGGCCTCCGGGGCGGCCCCGCTGTATCGACGAAAGATGCTCGAGGACATCGCCATCGACGGGGAGATCTTCGACGAGAACTTCTTCG
Source organism: Acidobacteriota bacterium (assembly GCA_046757965.1). Classification (GTDB taxonomy): domain Bacteria; phylum Acidobacteriota; class Polarisedimenticolia; order SMYD01; family SMYD01; genus JBHHZI01. Next base: position 44,858 of record JBHHZI010000007.1, read on the forward strand.
CCTACCGGGAGGACGTGGACCTGGCCTGGCGTGCCCGCCTCATGGGCTGGAGCGCCTGGTATGCGCCCCGGGCGCGCGCCGTGCACCGCCGGCGACTCCGGCCGGGGTCCCGGCGCCGGGCACCGGCATTCATCAATCGTCATTCGGTGAAGAACCGGTTTCTCCTGCGCATGAAGAATCAGACCTGGTCGAACCTGGGCCGGACGTGGCCGGGGATCGGCACCGACATGCTTCTCATCGGATGGCTGCTGGTGGCCGAGCGGTCGTCGCTGGGCGGCCTCGCGGAGGCCTTCGCCGCGCGCCGGGCCACCTGGGAGAAACGGAGGCAGATCATGGCCCGCCGTCGGGTCCGCGGGTGGGATGTGGATCGCTGGTTCGTGTCGGGCCACGCCGACTGAGGAGATCGACGGTCGGCCGTCTTGCCATAGCCATTCTCGGCACACGCGGCGTCCCCGCGCGTTACAGCGGCTTCGAGACGTTCGCCGAGCAGATCGGGGTGCGTCTGGCGAGCCGCGGCCACGGCGTGTGCGTGTACCGGCGCAGCCGGTTCGCACGACACGGTGAGATTCCCGGCATCGACAGCGTCACGCTGCCCGCGATCTACGCCAAGCACCTGGAAACGCTCTCCCATACATTTCTCTCGGTTCTCCACTGCTGCAGCCGGCGTCCAGACATCGCGCTGGTTTGCAACACGGTCAACGCAGCCTTCCTGCCGCTGCTGACGGCGGCGGGCATCCCGACCGTCCTCAACGTCGATGGTGTCGAGTGGCAGCGGCGCAAGTGGGGCGCGTCTGGACGCGCCGTTCACCGGCTGTCCGAACACCTCGCGGTCCACATGGCGGATATCATCGTGGCCGACAGCCGGACGGTTCAGGACTACTATCGCACCCGGCATGGATGCGAGTCTGTCTTCATCCCATACGGCGGCGAACTGACGCCGCCGGAATCCACCGCGTTCCTGGCAAGACAGGGTCTCGTCCCCGGGGACTACGACCTGTGCGTCTGTCGATTCGAGCCCGAGAACAACCCGCTCACCGTGGTCCGGGCCCGCTCTCGCCTCTCGACGTCGACGCCTCTGGCCATGGTGGGCACCGCACCGTACGCCAGCCGGTACATCGCCGCGGTGCGCCGGGCGGCGCCGGCGTCGGTCCGCTTCCTGGGGCCGCGCTTCGCCGATGAGTACCGGCAGCTCCTCTTCGATGCCCGCCTGGTGGTCTACGCCGGGGAGGTCGGAGGCACCCATCCCCTTCTCGTCGAGGCGATGGGAGCGGCGCGCCCCATCATCTACAACGGCACACCGGAGAACATCGAGACCGTGGGCCATGCCGGGCTCGCCTACTCCGCCGGCAGCGAGAGCGCCCTGGTGGAGGCCTGGAAGCGCCTGGACCGTTCCCGGCAACTGCGGACCGGCCTCGGGCAACGCGCCGGCCGCCGGGCCCGGTCGCGCTACCGCTGGGACGCGGTCACCCTCGCCTACGAGTCGCTGTTTTCTCGCCTGGCCGGCCGGCACGGGCCCGGACGAGGACCCGTTGTCGGCTGATCAGTTCCCGGTGACGGTCACCCGGATGTTCGGACCGTAGCCGTTCATCGGCTGGGAGACACCGGCACGGCTCGCATCTCCCACGATCAGAAGATTGCTCAGCGGCTGGCCGCTGGTCGACGAGTTGGGAACAAATCGAATCTCCGTCGACCCCGCACTGATGCCACGGAACCGCGCCCGGGCGAAGACGATCTCCGAGCTGTCGAACGCCGACGATGACGTTCCCCCCAGCCCGTTCAAGGTATTGAACCCGCTGCCCGTGAACGCACGCACCGCGATCTTCACCCGGCCGGCAACACCCAGTACGATCTCCCCCGCCGCCTCCTGCGCACTCGAGAGCGTCCGGTCCCGCGACGAGATGCGGAACCCGCGCTCCAGGTCGAGCCCGGTGAACACGAGAACATTCGGGTCGAATTCGAGCTGCACCTTGATGCCCCGGATGGTCGTCGTCGACATGTAGGGCCCCCGGATGACGAGGGGAATGCTGATCTCGTCGGGGCGAAGGCTCGAGTGGAAGATGGTGTACGGAACCTCTACCGGTGGTGGGGCGCTCTGCTTCGGCGACAGCACGACCTTGACCACGTAAACTCCCGCGGCCGGAATATCGAACTCGAGTCGTGGGTCCAGGTCGCCTGGCCCCGTGTCGTCGACCGCGGCGAGCAACGCCCGCAACTGGCGAGCGGAGCGCGTGCGTTGGGTGACGTCTTGGACCAGCGCGTGGAATCCGCGAACGCCGTGGTCGGTTACCTGTGGAATCAAGTGGACCTCGGTGTCCCG
>JBHHZI010000008.1:0-39392 GCA_046757965.1 Acidobacteriota bacterium
CGCGGATAGTCTGCCTCGATCCACCGCTTGATGGCGCGCGGATCACGTTCGTACGCACGGCGCAGTGGTTTCTGGGGCGTGATCTCGAGTTCCGCCAAGAGGCGTCCCACCGCCGTCAGTCCCAGCGTGATTCCAAACTTCTCGCTAATCAGGGCTGCCACAATCTTCCGTGTCCACAATGCGAACTCAAAATTGTACTGTCGCGGATCCTTGCCATTGATCCACCGAAAGACCTGCGCCCGCTGACGTGCCGTAAGTCGCGGGCTCGGGCCCGGATGTTTCCGTGCCTTCAGCGATCGCAAGCCACCATGCTTCGCTGCGCGCAGCCAACGATAGATGGTCGTGCGGCACAACCCGTAGTTCGCGATCACGACGCTCGGTTGTTCGCCTTCGCGAACACGCCGGACGGCCATCATGCGGATGGTCTCGGATGTTTCGTGCGAGAGAGTGCGTCCGTCGATCTTCATGCACTCCTTGTATCACAAGGTGGCACAAAAGTGTAGTCTAATCCACAGACTGGTTAGTATAGACGGGGCGGTCCGAAATCATGCTCTCAAGGATCTGTGGGATGCGATGCTCCGATGGCAGCGTGGCTCCGGCAACGAACGAATCTCTGTAGAACAGAACCGAATCCCCTTCCGTGATGGGTTCGTAAGGCAGCGACGTGGACAGTCCCAGTGGGTTCTCATTGGTTGCGGGAGGAGCCCATCCGAGAAGCGGATCGAAACGGCCCGCCGTGGAACCTGCTTTCTCGGGAATCCATGCCGACCGAAGCTGAAAATACGTGCCGTCGGAAAAATAGTCCGCGTACAGTCCCGGTCGTCTGAATCGCTATCGCTCGACTGCTGTCGCGATCGCGACCCTGAAAAATAGTTCACCCACGATCGGAGTAACCATGAGTGCGCTCACAATCACCAGGTTCGCATTGACGATACCTTCGCGAGATCGATAAGCACACGTCAGCCATCCCCAGAGACAGAAGATGGCACCTGCCGTCGCGACGACGGTTGTTCCGAGGTTGCCCCAGAGGTGGTATCTCTCTGGCGACAGGATTCCGAACCCGATACCGGCGACCGCAACCAGAGCTCCCGACCCGATGTACGCGATCCCTATGCCCTGAAACACACGTTCACATAGGGTCCGTGCCGACTGGCTCGGTCGAGACTCCCGGAAGCCGAATCTACCCCAGTATACCATGATCGCCCCGAATCGTAACGGAGCGCACGTCCGAAGTCAACGGTTTTCATCGGTTTTCATCCAGTCCGATGGAAGACGGAGACCGTGTTGGCTATCATTGGTCTTGTGAAAAACAAAGAGGAACGAGAACGTGCGTAATCGGAAACCGATCTTCATCGCGGGTTTTGCCCGGGGCGGATCCAACATTGTGTTGAACTTTTTCTTGAGTCACCCTGACGTTTGTCTTCCCCGTGGCGAAACGCAGGAGGTGTTCCGGGGTGCGGCCGGCGAAGGATTCGCGACGCGGTGGGCGAAGCGCCTGCGATACTTCCCGGTCGCCATGATGGAGCGAGAGGATGTGCTGGACAATCGAAACTGGAGACCCCGGCGTCCGTTCTCCCGCCTGACCATGGTCCAGATTGATCGCATCTACCACGCGGAAAAATTGCGAGCGACTGGACCCGGCCAGAACATGTACAAGGCGGAAAATGTCCGGTATACACAGCAGGAAATCCGAACATCCAGATTGCTGGCGAAGATTCTCAACGGCCTGATCTTCGTGTCTCCCCAGTATGCCAGGATGTACCCGGACGCGACGTTCATTGGCCTAGTGAGGCACGGCCTCGCGGTGTGCGAAGGTCATATTCGACGAGGATACGAGGCTGGAGATATCGCGAAGAAATACGCGGCCGCGTGTTCGGCGATGATCGCCGATGAGAGACGACTCCCTCGGTATCGCATTTTTCGATACGAGGACATCGTCGCAGATCCGGTGTCGGCCCTGCATCGCATGTACGAATTCGCGGACCTCGATCCGGAGCGGGTTCCCAAGATCCGGATGGAAACCAAGCGGGTGATGGGTGCGGACGGGTCTCGTGAGTTCATCGGGGGAGCGTCATCGAAGGAAATGATGTGGTGCACCAAGAATGACGTTCGGCGCTTCGTGCGGGAGGATGCCAACTCGAACCAGATCCGACGTCTGACAGCCGAACAGCGGTCCGTCATCATCGAACAGTGCGGCGAGAGTCTCGAGCACTTCGGTTACAGGTAGGCATCAGGGGTCGTCCGGGAGATGATGGTGGCCGCTCCGTTCGACGAGTCGGACGCGGCGCGGCCACAAGAACTCATGAAGAGATTCCGATGGATTGGTTTTATTCTCCTCCTGTCGTCATCGGCCGGCAGTCTGTTCGCGGCCGCGGTCGCCATGGGGGAGATCCGGGACAACTCGTACCTGTCGCTGGGTTTGCCGCACAACGCGGTGGTCCTCCTCGAGAGTCGCGTTGTCCAGGGCATCGTTGGTGGAGCCTTGGCCGGCGCTGTCGTCATCGGTCTGATCGTGCTCTGGCGTGCCGCGGTCGTCGTTGCTGACATCAAGAGTGCGCCACGGTGTCTCCCGTACGTTCTCTGCCTGTCAGCAGCGCTGATCTTGATCTGTGTCCAGACGCTCGTATACCCCACCATCGGAGCGTACCGGGCGTGGGGGGTTCTTCTCATGGCCGTCGTCTGGATGGGGTGCCATTCATTGCCGGGAGGCGTCGGGGCATGGGGACAGAACAGAGGGATCAAGACCGCGCGGCTCAGTAGCCTCTATCTTGTGCCGACCGTGGCCGTCATGGCAGCATTCCTTGGCGCACCGGAACGAATCCCAGAACTGTTGCGTCCGGAGATCGTCGTCGCTGGTGCCATTGTCTATGGGATGATGCTGATGGTGGCACATCGGTGGACGGGTTCTGTCAAGGATGGTATTCCAAGGCGGCCGCCGTGGTTGGCGACGGTGCCGGGCATCCTGACGGTTGTTGGCGTCTTGTTCTTCCGTTTTCTGATTCCGCCAGCAACGGTGTTTGCCCGGCCAGTCAACGTGCTCGTGGTGGGCATCGACACTCTCCGGTATGACCACACGTCGCTCTCGCCCGACCCGGCGCACGAGACCACCCCGCACCTTGCCGCTCTCGCAGGTCGTGGCACGGTCTTCAGGACGGCGATTTCCCAGGCGCCATGGACCATGCCGGCGTTCGCGTCGATCATGACCGGAAGATATCCGCGCGAGCACGGGGCAGTTTCGCTCTCGGGATACCTGAGGCCTGGGGAGGTCACGCTCGCGGAACGTCTCCGCGAGGCGGGTTACGAGACCAAAGGTATCGTGAGCCATATCTACGTCAACGCAGCTCATGGTTTCGCCCAGGGCTTCAACGCCTATGATGAGAACAACGTCCTGGGTCATCACGAGATCACGTCACGAAACGTGACGGACCGTGCGATCATCTTCCTCAAGGGAATCCAGGGGAGACCGTTCTTTCTCTTCACCCATTACTTCGACCCACACTATGAATACAGGGACCATGAGAGTGTGCACTTTGCCGATAGGTACACGGGGTGGCTTGCCGGCCAACAACTGGATATCGGCGGCCTGCGCGACAGACGTCATGAACTATCGCGTGAGGACCTGAATTACCTGCGGGATCTGTATGACGAGGAGATCACGTACACCGACGCCGAGATCGGTCGGCTCCTGGACTATCTGCGGACGAGTGGGCTGGAGCAGAAAACGATCGTCGTGGTGGTTGGTGACCACGGGGAGGAATTCATGGAGCGTGGATGGCTGGGGCACACCACATCCCTGCATCGGGAGCAGATTCATGTCCCTCTCGTCATCGCGCTGCCGGCCGGCACGCAACAAGTCCCCACGGTCAGCGCTCCGGTGGAGACGCGGGCCATTCTCCCGACGGTTCTCGATTACCTCGTGTCGTCGGACTCGGCCGGTTTGGCCGATGGCTCGTTACTCCCACTGATGACCGGCAACTCGACAGCATCGAAGGAGCCCGCTGTGTTCTCCGAGGTCTGGTTGCCCGATGCGGGTATCGAGAAGCGAGTTCGGATGTCCGGGGTTCGAACCCGCCGATGGAAGTTCGTCAGGGACCTGACGCGCGGTGAAGAGCGACTCTTTGATCTTGATGCGGACCCCGGGGAACGGCTCAACCTCATGGACGAGCAGCCGGAACAGGGGGCTAAGCTGCGTGCCCTTCTAGACGCCTGGTCTGACCAGATGCCAGGTGACTCCAGCCAGTCGACCACGCGGGCGATGACCCGAGAAGAAGTGGAGATGCTTCGGTCTCTGGGATACGTGAAATAGTCCCGGCTGAATCGGTTTATTCGGGACCCACTCTGGGAGTTTCCAGCGCTGGCGGCAACGCCAGCGGAGTATTGCGGATCGACGTGCATTGGACTGGATGTACGGGAGAGATCTGGTTGCAGAACTCCCGCCGGGCGAAGAGAGCGCGGTCCATGTCGCCGTACGGTGCGCTGGCGACAAACAGGTATTCGTTCTGGAAGATGGGTGACGCGACCATCTCGGAGGTCATCTTGTGGCGGGGGTTGTCGAGGAGAACCGACAGCGGCTGGCCCGCGAGTATCCCCCTGGCTGAAATGTAGCCTTCGATGATGTCGGGACGCTGGGCGAGGACCCATTGTACATCGGTCTTTGAATCCAGCAGTCCTCCTGGCTCGAAGGTGCCGTGACGCGCGATGTAGCGGTTGTTCAGCCCCAGCATGTCAATGTGAGTGGCATCAACCACGTAAGGCAACTCTCCTCCGAGGCTGCTGGCGATGACCGTGTCCGGCGTCGTCACGCTCCGGAGCCAGGTGTAGTACGGATGATGCGGCGCGTGGGACAGAGCAGGGAAGTGTTGCAGCCCACTTCCGATGGCGCGAGCCATGGTACCGCCGTGGGCACGTAGAATCGCGACGTTGACCAGGAGCACGAGCGTTACCGTCAGGAAGAGGTGAAACAGGCGGTGGCACGGCCGGATCCTGGTGATGCCGAATGCGGCGAGCAGGGCGACGAGAGGAAAGATGTGCAGGACATGGCGCCAGAAGGGGAAGGCGGAGTAGTTGTCTCCGCCGACCTTGATGATGTAGAGGAAGTAGATGGCAAGGAGAGGAATGATGCCGCGAGCAAGCATGGCGGTGTCGCGGGGCGGTCGGCGCCATCGATCGAACGCGTTGATCACGCCGATGAGGCAGAGGAAGACGAGCAGCACGTGGGTCGCGCTCCACTGGCGGACGTAGAGAAGTCCCCAGGCCAGGTGGGCGGCCGTGCTTCCTCCGGCCTTGGCCCAGTATGTGTTCGGCACCAGGTCCTTGAAGAACACCCACCGGTACAGGCCGATGCACAGTGCGGTCACCAGACAGGCTCCCCCGACGATTTTCAGGTCGGGCGTCTCCCGGTAGTCGACACGCTTTTCGTATGCCGTGAAGGCGAGGCCGGCGGCCACGAGCAGCATCCCCTCGGGCCGGGTCAGGAGGAGAAGAACACCGCTGAGGGTCAGGATGGCGGTCGAATACCTCAGGCGCCGCGCCAGCAGAAAAACGGCGCCGAGACAGGCGAACGGAATGGTCTCCATTCCCGAAGACGCATACCAGGCGAGCGGCAGGTAGAGCCCCACCACGACGCCACATAGAACAGGGGTGTTGCCGAGGTCCGGCGGCGCATCCGAGGCTTCCTGCTCACGGCGCGGCAGGAGCGGGTAGAGAATGAAGAAGTTCAGGAGCGCAAGGTGGCTGACCATGCCGGCGACCTTCGTCACCGTGACCATGTTCAGCCCGATGCCCTGAGCGGCCGCGGCCAGAAGCATCCACAACAGGCTCGTGAACCCCTCCACGCGCTCGCCGGAGATGTTCCAGGCCCCGATGCCATGCCCCTGCGCGAGATGGGCTGCATAGCGAAAGGTGATGAAGGCGTCTTCGAGGGTGGGACCGTAGAACAGAACATCGAAAGCGGCGGCCGTTCCCGTGAGGAGGAGAGCGAGAATCCACAACTCTCTGGCATGGAAGGGCGATGCGACGCTCGTCGCCGGATCGCCGGGACCGATACCGCCTCCGGCACGATCCGGGCGGCTCGTCTGTTTTCTGTCGGTCCTCGTCATAGGCGGGACACGAAATCCTGCTTCTTGTGGGTGGTGCTGCGCAGGTCGCTGTTCGGGACGACATGGCACGTGACGTCGGTGCCGAAGTACTTGGTGAATTCCCGGAGGATCAGCCTCTCCTCCTTCTCGGTCACGCTCCCGTCCACGCGCAGATCCAGTTCGCCGGCGATGGACTGTATGGCCTGATAGTTCACTACAAGACCCCGGCCCGAGGCGAGATTCTTGAACACGTAGTACAGGGTCAGGCTCGGGTAGGAGCCCGTCTTGCCCTGGATCACCGCGCCGACGCGGCCCGTCACCGCATTCAGCACGATGTGGGCGCGTCCACACTCACACGATGACGTCCGGTCCATCTCGACGTAATCACCCAGTCGGTAGCGGATGATGGGAAAGGACCGGGAGACGAGATTGGTGACCACGATCTCGTCGTGGATCGTCTCGACCACGACCGTCTCCATGTTGACGTGCATCCTACCCTCCGGGCACTCGAACGCGATGATGCCGCATTCCGCGGCACCGTACTCGCTGACCATACGGGTGCCGAAAGCCCGCTTGACCGCGTCCTGGTACGCCGGCCAGATCTTTTCGGACGTGCCCTTCACCAGCCGCAGGGGATACGGCGGTTCCTGATCGTGGTCCGGCGCCAGGCGCCGGGCTATCTCATAGACCATCGACGAATAGCCGCCGAGGTAGACCGCATGTCGGAGTTTCCTGGCGAACAGGTCGATCTCCGCGTCATCGTACGAGAATAGCCGGAACCGATTCTGGAGCGCGTCGAGCACCCGCGTCTTGATTCGTTGCGCCGGCGCAAGGTTGAATCCCCAGAGGTAGCCGTTGCGATCCCATGGATGTATGCCGTACCAGGAATAACCGCGAAGAATCGACGCACGGTGCCACGCGTCCCACTCGCGATCACGATAGAAGATGAGCGGCTCGCCGGTGCTTCCCGACGTCTCGGTGTAGAACAATCGCTCGCCTCGGGGATGAAGCTGGATCTGTGGTCCGTGGCGCAGAAGGTCGGCCTTGGTGACGGTGGGAAACCGGGGCAGGTCGTCGAGGGATTTCAGATCACGCGGGTGGACACCTGCCTCGTCTAACCGGGCACGATAGAACGGTGTGTGGTCGTACGCGGCCTGAACCAGTCGGCGAAGCGCCGTGAACTGGTGGGTGCGGAGTTGCTCGAGGGTCCAGTCCTCACTGGATCTGAGAAAGTGATGATTCGCTGTGATACGACCGTGGTTGCGGGCATACATTCCCAGGCGGTACAGGCTGCGTTTCAGGTGCACGGTCGATGCTCTCGGAGAGGCGGGGAACCGGGTCGGCGGTGGAACCCAGTGAACATATTGCGCGCCGTTCGGCGTCGCAAGACGGGGCAGGGTCGGTGTGTGGTCGATCGGCCGGCCCGGCCCGCGATGAGCGGCCCCCGACGCGACATCTGACACGGGGGCCCGGCCGACCTGTTGGCGCGGACCGTGGCGCACGCTCGTGACATAATGGCCGAGTGTGGATCGCCCGGAGCCGGTGAGGTGTTCGTCAGATCCTGCCGTGGTCTGTGCTCGCGGGCCGGAAGGCGCAGGCCACCAGGGGAGATGGCCGGATGAGACATCCAGACAGATGGGTGCCCACGAAGTTCGTGTATGAGCGCGGCAAGCTGGTTGCCTCTCGGGACCCGGTGGAGGTCGGGGTCGGATCCCGGCTGATCGCCAACCTCGTGGCAAGTCTCTATGATCGCCACCTGAGAACGCATGCCCGGGGCCATCTGCTGGACCTCGGGTGCGGCAAGGTGCCTCTCCACGAGGCCTATCGGCCGTTCATCCAGTCGAGTACCTGTGTGGACTGGCAGAACACTCTTCACCCGAATGATCTGCTGGACCACGAGTGCGATCTCACACAGCAGCTGATCTTCGAGGATAACTCCTTCGATACCATCATTCTCTCTGACGTCCTCGAGCACATTCCGCGTCCCATGTTCCTCTGGTCCGAGATGGGTCGGGTGTTGCGTCCCGGGGGCAAGATCCTGCTGAACGTGCCTTTCTATTACTGGCTTCATGAAACACCGCATGATTACTATCGGTTCACCGAGTACGCACTGAGGCGTTTTGCGCATGCTTCCGGTTTCACGACAGTGGTCCTTGTGCCGGTCGGCGGAGCGCCGGAGATTGTCGCGGACATCACGGCCAAGAACCTTGTTCGATTCCTGCCCCGGACCGGAGGCCATCTTGCGGCGGCCGTGCAGTACGCGACCCGGGTCCTGCTGAAGGCCCACGTCGTCAAGCGCCTCTCCGAGCTGACCGGCAAGCGATCGCCCCTGGGCTATTTCATGGTCGCGGAGAAGAACGGGTCCGATCGGGCGGGTGATCCCCCGAACCCCTCGCCATGAGATCTCGATAGATTGCCTCGAGCTTGCCGATCAGTTTCTTCGAATCGAATCGTTCCTCGACGAACCGTCTGCCACGTTCTCCCATATCCTTCCAGCGTTCCGGGTTTGCGATGAGGTCGAGGAGACGCGCGCTCAGACCATCCACGTCCCGCTCGGCAACGAGGTGCGGAACGGATTCCAGGGGCACGCTCTCCGGGAATCCGTTGTGTCGGCTGGCCACCACTGGGAGGCCGGCCGCCTGGGCCTCCTGGAGAACCACGCCCTGTCCCTCCACATCGCCGTTCGCCGCAGCGACGCTGGGAAGGAGAAACAGGTGCGACGCGGCGAGGGCCGACGCCAGCTCGGACCGGGTCATCCAGCCGGAGAAGATGACGTGCTTGTCGAGCCCGAGTTTCCCGGCGGCATCCATCAGTTCGGGCCGGAGCGGACCATCCCCGACGATCTGATAGGCGACGTCCGGAGCCCGATCTACAACTTTCCTGAGCGCTCGCAGGGCGTAGATGATGCCCTTCTTTTCCGTCAGGCGCCCGATGGTCAGGATCCTGATCGGACCTCTGGCCGGCAACCGGCGCTCGGCATACGGGATCTCGTCAAGATGGATACCCATCGGCTGGATCACGAGACGGTCCGTCGGGCAGCCCAGCGCGACCACGTTTCTTGCCGTGAAGCCGCTGTTGGCTGTGAACAGGTCACCGACGGCGAACAGATGTCGATAGACGGAGGTCCCTTGCTCCCGGGGAACGACGTTCACGTCGTAGCCGTGGAACGACGTGACCAGCGGACCCAGGAGAAGCCCGAGACGACGCAGCGGCAGGATGGAGACGGCATTGTGGGCGAAGTGGCAGTGGACGATATCGAAGGACTGGTCCTCTAGTTCGAGAATCCGCGCTGCGCGCACGAGATCGGTTCGCAGGCCTCTTCGCAAGCTCGCCCGGCGCCAGGTGGTTCGGAGCAGGGCTCCCGGGCGGGGATGAGAGAGAAGCGTCCTGGGGAGATCCATGAGCCGCACGCGGCCGGACCCGGACGGGTCACCAAAAAACGTCGTGCGGGAAAGCAGGTCGTGATCGTCTACCTGGCGATGGCGCCGCTCGTCGGTGTGGCGGCGGGAGAAGATCCGGACGTCATGTCCGCGATCGAGGAGGCCGGTGATCTGGGTGACGATGAATGTCTCGGACAGTTTCGGAAACTGTCCGACGACGAAGGCGATGCGCAGCGGAGTTCGGTGGGAACCGGTGCTGGAGTCAGTCACGGAGTATCAGCGAGTCGAGCATGGGAGCAATGGAGCGTTGCGCGACGTCAATTCCCACATCACGACGCCACGAGCGATCGAACGGATTGCCGACCGAGATCGGGGCCCAGACAGAGCGAGGTCATATTACCCCATCGGCGCCGCGTGGCTCCTGTACCGGCCGCGACTCCCGGCGCAACCCGGTCGGAGAGCCCCGCCGGCGCCTCGCCGCAAGTCACTTCTCTCCTGTAGCTTGACGTCCTTCGACGGACTCTCGATAATGACCGGCGGTGTCTCCGGGCCGGGGTCCGGTCCGGGTGCCAGGTGAGGGTCGATGCCAGCGACCGTCAGGGAGATCATCGATGACCTCGGCGGGCTCGGTCTGCTGGCGTGGGATACCGTGCGGTACGGGGTCCGGCGCCCGTTGGGCTTCGGGCTCCTCATCGACCAGATCTATGCCATCGGCGTGCGGTCACTGAGCATCGTCGGCATCGTGGCCCTGTTCACCGGCCTGGTCATCGCGGTGCAGACCACACACTCCCTGTCCAATTACGGCGGGCAGGTGTTCGTGGGAGACCTGCTCGCCCTGTCTCTGGTGCGGGAACTGGGCCCGGTGCTCACCTCCCTGATGATCGCCGGCCGGGTCGGCGCGGGGATTGCCGCGGAGATCGGGTCGATGACGGTGACCGAGCAGGTCGATGCGATACGGGCCCTGGCGGCCAACCCCATCAAGAAGCTGGTCGTGCCGAGGGTGCTGGCCTGCGTCATCATGGTGCCGTTGCTGGTGGTGATCGCCAGCACTCTCGGTATCTTCGGCGGCCTGATCATCGCGGTGACCGAGATCGACCAGGCCCCGGCGTACTACATGCGTCATGTGGTCACGGCCCTCGGTCTGGCCGATATCGCCTCCGGACTCATCAAGAGCGCCGTGTTCGCCTTCGTGATCGCCATCATCGCCTGTCACCGGGGGCTGAACGTCACCGGCGGGGCGGCGGGCGTGGGCGGGGCCACGACACGAGCGGTGGTCGCCGCCTCGATCTCCATCCTGGTGTCCGACTTCTTCATCACCAAGGCGCTCCTGTGGGCGTTCGGATGAGCCGCGAGGCCTTCATCCGCTACCGGGGCCTTGCGAAGGCCTTCGGTGACAAGGAGGTTCTGCGCGGCGTGGATCTGGCTGTGTATGATGGCGAGACGGTCGTGGTGCTCGGGGGCAGCGGCACGGGCAAGAGCGTCTTGCTCAAGCATACGGTCGGCCTCCTGCATCCGGACGCCGGTGAGGTCGAGGTCGACGGTGAGGTGGTCTCCGATCTCTCCGAGGACGAGTTCCAGGCCGTCAGGAAGAAGGTCGGCATGGTGTTCCAGGCCGGCGCTCTGTTCGATTCCATGAATGTCTTCGAGAACGTGGCCTACGCGCTCCGGGAGCACACGGACATGTCCGAGGAGAAGATGCGGGAGCGTGTGGCGGAGGTTCTCGGGCATGTGGAACTGCCGGGTGTCGAGGCGCTGATGCCGGTGGAACTGTCGGGCGGCATGCGCAAGCGTGTCTCGCTGGCCCGCGCCATCGCCCTCCGCCCCCGGTGCTTGCTGTATGACGAACCGACCACCGGCCTGGACCCTCTCACCGCGCACGCCATCAACCGGCTCATCCGCAACCTGCAGAAGAACCTCCAGGTCACCTCGGTGGTCGTGACCCATGACATCCTGTCGGCCCGCATGGTGGCGGACCGCATTGCCTGGCTCCACGAGGGCCGCATGGAATTCGTCGGGAGCCTGGAGGACGGGGCACGGAGTGAATCGGCCGTGCTGCGTCGTTTTCTCGAGGCCGGGGGAGGCATCGGTGACACGCGGGTATAGAACCACGGCAGTCGGTCTGGTCATCGCGTTCGGCCTGACCCTCGCGGCAGTCGGTATTCTCGCCGTCGGGCGCGAGGATGGATTCTTCCACGACCGGGTCCGCTTCGTGACGGATTTTCCCAACGTCGACGGACTCTCCCGAGGGGGCCCGGTGCGCCTGATCGGCGTGCAGGTCGGTGTGGTGACGGCCATTCGCCTGCCCGACGACATCTCCAAGCAGGAGGTCGACGTGGAATTCGCGGTCGATCGGCGGTACTGGGATCGCATCCGCGAGGGAACCACGGCCAGCCTGAAGAACCTCACCTACCTGTCGGGGGAGAAGTACATCGAGCTGCGTCCAGGTGATCCGGCCGCCCGGAGAATCGACGCCGGAGGGTACATCGAATCGCCCTTGAGCGAGGTGGAGCGCATCATCGCGCGGAGCCAGAACATCGCCGAGAACATCGAGGAGATCAGTGCCATGCTCAAGGAGCTTCTCGCGTCGCTGAACCGCGGCGAGAGTGTCCTCTCGCAGCTCATCACCGACCCGGAATTCGGCCGGGACGCCATGGACAACGCCACCGAGACCCTCGGCCGGCTGGCCAGCATCGTGGAGCGGCTGGACGACGGGGGTGGCCTCGTGGGCCGGCTGCTGAGCGACGACCGGTTCGCGCAGGCCACGCTCGACCGGGTCACGTCGATCCTCGACCGGTTCGAGGCCGTGGCCGATCGCGTCGATGCCGGCCAGGGGCTGCTTGGCCAGCTCGTGGCGGAGGAATCCGACCTGCTCGATTCCGCCCACGAGATCCATGAGGTGATGGTGGCCGCGAAGGAACTGCTCGGCCATCTCGAGTCAGGGCAGGGCACGATGGGACGACTCCTCGTCGATGATGAGTATGGGCGCACGCTGACCGCACGGATGGATGCGTTGCTGGCGGACACGGCGTCGATTCTCCACAAGATCGACACGGGTGAGGGATCCCTGGGCCGGCTCATCAACGAGCCGGAGCTGTATGACGAGGCCACCGACGTGATGGGCGGCCTCTCCGACAGCCGCTTCCTGAAATGGGTGGCCCGCCGGGTCCGGAACAAGAAGATCAAGCGCCAGCTCGACGACATGGCAAAGGAACTCGCGCGCGCCGAACGGGCCGGCACGCCAGCCCCCTAGAGAGGGGAAGGGGGTGGGTTGAACTTCCCCGGGAACACGGTATATTGACTCATTCCGCATCGTCACCGGTCAACCCGCCGGGGGTTTCTCACGCCATGGAATTGAAGCAGAAGATCGAGGAGCGGTGTGCCCGGATCGCCATCGTCGGAATGGGCTACGTGGGCCTGCCCCTGGCCATGGAATTCATCGATGCCGGGTTCGGCGTGGACGGCATCGAGGTCGATGGCGCCAAGGTCGCGGCGTTGATGGACGGCGTGTCTCACATAGAGGATGTGGGAACAGAACGTCTGGGCGCGGCGCTGGCCAGCGGACGGTTCCGTGCGCAGAAGAACCTGGCCGCCAGCGGCGATCACGATATCGTCATCATCTGTGTGCCGACGCCGCTGCGCAAGACGCGCGACCCTGACATCTCCTACATCCGTGCGGCGCTCGACGGAATTGCCGGGGTGCTGCGGCCGGGCATGCTCGTCATCCTCGAATCGACGACCTATCCGGGCACCACCGAGGAGATCCTCCGACCGCAGCTCGAATCCGGCGGGCTGCGTGCCGGGATCGATTTTCACCTGGCGTTCTCGCCCGAGCGGGTGGACCCCGGCAATGCCACCTATGACACCCATAACACACCCAAGGTGGTCGGCGGCGTGACCGGAGCCTGTACCGATGTCGCGGTGGCGCTGTATGGCACGGCGGTCTCCGGAGTGGTTCCGGTGAGCGGCACCCGCAGCGCCGAGATGGTGAAGTTGCTCGAGAACACCTTCCGGGCGGTGAACATCGGTCTGGTCAACGAGATCGCTCTCATGTGCGACCGGCTGGGTATCGATGTCTGGGAGGTGATCGATGCCGCGGCGACCAAGCCCTTCGGCTTCATGCCGTTCTACCCGGGGCCGGGCATCGGCGGGCACTGCATCCCGCTCGATCCACACTACCTGTCATGGAAACTCAAGACCCTGAACTACTCGGCCCGCTTCATCGAGCTGGCGTCGGAGGTCAATTCCAGCATGCCGATGTACGTTGTCGGCAAGGTGACCGACCTGCTCAACGACCTCGAGAAATCCGTGCGCGGGTCCCGGCTGCTCATCCTGGGCGTGACGTACAAGAAGGGTACCGGTGATGTCCGTGAGTCGCCGGCGATCGATCTGATCCGCCTGCTTCGCCAGCGCGGCGCGCAGGTGGATTATCACGATGCCCTGGTGCCCGAGCTTGCCATCGACGGCGAGACCCTCACGAGCTGTTCCATCGAGGCCGGCGACCTCGGGAAATACCAGTGCGCGGTCATCGTCACCGACCATCCCGGCATCGACTATCACCTGATCATGAAGAACGTGCCGGCACTGTTCGATGCCCGCAATGCCACGCGCGGCCTCGACCCCGGCTCATGCCTGCTGCGGCGCCTGTAGAGCCCATGAGGAGATAGAGGTGAAGAAGGCGCTGGTCACCGGCGGTGTGGGCTTCATCGGCTCGCACCTGTGCGAGCGACTCCTCGGCGAGGATGTCGAGGTGGTCGTGCTCGACAGTTTCGATCCGTTCTACGATCCTTCGGTGAAGCGCCGCAACGTCGCCGGGCTGGTCACACGTGCGGGGTTCGACCTGGTCGAGGGCGATATCCGCGACGAGGACGCCATCGAGTCGGTTCTTTCGTCCGGCAGCGTGGACACGATCTTTCATCTGGCCGCCCGGGCAGGTGTCCGTCCATCCCTCAGCGAGGCAGCCCGCTATCACGACGTCAATGTCACGGGCACCGTCCGGCTCCTGGAGGCGGCCCGCCGCCACGAGATTCCCCGATTCGTCCTCGGGTCATCGTCCTCGGTGTATGGAAACAACGAGAAGGTGCCGTTTGCGGAAGACGACCCGGTGGATCACCCGGTGTCACCATACGCCGCCAGCAAGAAGGCCGCCGAGGTGGCCAGCCACGTCTACCATCATCTCTACGGGATGGACGTCATCTGCCTGCGGTTCTTCACCGTGTACGGCCCCCGTCAGCGCCCGGAGATGGCCATTCACAAGTTCACGCGGCTCATCGATCAGGGCCGACCGGTGCCCCGGTTCGGGGACGGGGAGACCGTGCGGGACTACACCTACATTGACGACATCATCGGCGGTGTGATGGCGGCGGCTCGCCGGGCCACCGGGTACCGGATCTACAACCTGGGTGAGTCGACGACCACGTCGCTGTCCCGACTCATCGAGATCATCGGTGCCGCTCTGGGCAAGACCCCTGTGGTGGAGACGCTTCCCGGGCAGCCGGGCGATGTGAAGCGAACATTTGCCGATGTGACCCGCGCGCGAGACGAGATCGGCTACGCTCCCACGGTGACGATCGAGGAGGGCATTCGCCGGTTCACTGACTGGTATCACGCCCGGGAGACGGAGAGATGAAGATCGCGGTGGTCGGAACGGGCTACGTCGGGCTGGTGACCGGAGCGTGTCTGGCCGAGTTCGGCAACGATGTCGTGTGCGTGGACAAGGAGGCGGAAAAGGTGGAGGGCCTCCAGAGAGGGGAGATCCCCATCTACGAGCCCGGTCTGGAGGAGATCGTGAAGCGCAACGCCACCTCCGGCAGGCTGCAATTCACCACGAATCTCAAGAAGTCCGTGGAAGAGGCGCTCGTCATTCTCATCGCCGTGGGCACGCCGATGTCGGAGAGTGGCGACGCAGACCTGACCTACGTGCGCGACGTGGCGCGCGCCGTCGGTGCCAGTCTCAACGGCTACAAGGTCATCGTGACCAAGAGCACCGTCCCGATGGGCACGGGAGCCATGATCCGCAACATCGTCGAGGAGGTGTCCGGCGACGGGCAGGACTTCTCCGTTGCCTCGAACCCCGAATTTCTCCGCGAAGGCTCGGCGGTGGAGGATTTCATGCGGCCGAACCGGGTGGTGATCGGCACGGATGATGCCCAGGCGAAGGCGATCCTGAAGGATGTCTACAGCCCTCTCTATCTCATCGAGACCCCGTTCGTCCTCACCAGCGTCATCACCGCGGAGATGATCAAGTACGCCTCCAACGCCTTCCTGGCCGTGAAGATCTCCTATATCAACGAGTTCGCCAATCTCTGCGATGCCGTCGGAGCGGATGTTCACGACGTCGCCCGGGGCATGGGGCTGGACCGTCGTATCGGTTCCAAGTTCCTGCATCCCGGTCCGGGGTTCGGGGGGTCGTGCTTCCCCAAGGACACCCGGGCGGCGGTTGCCATGGCCCGGGCCCACGACCAGCATCTGCGCCTCGTGGAGGCGGCCATCGAGGTCAACGACGAGCGCCCGGCGCGGTGCGTGGCGCGGATGGAGGAATGCTTCGGATCTCTCGACGGCCGCACCGTCGCGATCCTCGGCCTCACGTTCAAGCCCAACACCGATGACATGAGAGAATCGCCCGCCCTCCGGGTCATCGAACATCTCACCGCGAGGAACTGCGCCGTGCGGGTGTTCGACCCGGTCGTGACCCGGGCGGTCGTCGCCGCCCGCCCGCGGTTGACCGCCTGCGCGGATGAGTACGACGCCGCCCGCGGTGCCCATCTGCTGGTGCTGGCGACCGAGTGGAACCAGTTTCGCAGCATGGACCTCGCCCGCCTCCAGACCCTGATGGAAGAGCCCAATCTCGCCGATCTGCGCAACATCTACGACCCTCGAGAGATGCGTGAAATGGGCTTCCGCTACATGGGAGTGGGGCGCTAGATGGGTGCCGCGGCCGACTACCTGGTCACCGGCGGGGCGGGCTTCATCGGCTCCCATCTGGTCCGGGCTCTGCTCGCCGACGGGGCGCAGGTCCGCGTGCTGGATAATTTCCTCACCGGCAAGCGGGCCAACCTGGACGATGTCGCGGCCAGCCCCGCCCTCGAGATCATCGAGGGGGACATCCGGGACCTGGCCACCGTGAGAGATTGCATGAAGCAGGTGCGATTCGTGCTGCACCAGGCGGCACTGCCGTCGGTGCCGCGCTCCGTGTCCGACCCGGCGACCACGCTGTCCATCGGTGTTGACGGCACTCTCAATGTTCTCACCGGTGCGAAGGCGGCGGGCTGCGAGCGTGTGGTGTATGCGTCGTCTTCTTCCGTCTACGGCAACACTCCCACGCTTCCCAAGGTGGAAACCATGCTGCCGGCGCCGCTGTCACCCTATGCCGTCAGCAAGCTCTGCGGTGAGCATCTTTGCGCCACCTTCACCCATCTGCATGGTCTGCCCACGGTATCGCTGAGATATTTCAATGTGTTCGGTCCGCGACAGGATCCCCGGTCCCAGTATGCCGCCGTGGTTCCCCGGTTTGTCACGGCCATTCTCGCAGGTGAGCCGCCGTGCATCTACGGGGACGGCGAACAGACCCGGGACTTCACCTACATCGACAACGTGGTGCAGGCAAACCGGCTGGCCTGCGAGGCCGGCGAAGGTGCGTGGGGTGTTGCGATGAACGTGGCCTGTGGCCGGCGGGTGAGCGTCGCCGAACTCGCCCGCCGGATCGGAACCGCCTGCGGCAGCGAGACCATCTCCCCCCGGCATGAACCGTCTCGAGCCGGAGACGTGCGGGATTCGCTGGCAGATATCTCGCGGGCGACCGAGGTGCTCGGCTTCACACCCGCCGTCGGGCTCGACGACGGGCTGTCCCGGACGGTGGAGTGGTACCGGACAGCGTGACACGCCTCTCGCTGTACCTCGATCGCGTCATCGATGCGGGGCTCATCTTTCTGGTCGTGTTCACGCCACTGGCCTTCGGCACGGTGGAGGTCTGGTCGGTCTCCATCGCGCAGTTCGTGGTGGTGCTGGTGTTTGCCGCGTGGGTGCTCAAGGTCGTCTGGGGACCGAAACCGCTGGTCATTCATCTCGATGAAGATGGCACCCACGGCCGGGCATCGCGCTCGGGCCTGCGTCGCTGGCGCGGCCTCTTCGGTGGTCGTGTCGTTCTCTCCGGCCTGGAATGGCCGGCCGTTCTGTTCGGGCTGCTGATCATCGCTCAGATGATCCCGTTGCCGCTGGAGTGGCTCGAGGCGGTGCAGCCCCGGACGGCCGAGGTGGTGAGGAAGATGGCACCTCCCGCGGACACGGAAGGGCGGACGACCGTGCGGGCGGTCGAGGCCTGGCTCCTCGGCCGTCACGATCCGGTATCCGCAGGGGGTCAGCGGCCGGCCGGCAGCGCCGGGGATGCCGAGAGCGTGGTGCCTGACCATGAGCTTTCCCTGGGTGGGCAGAGCCGCCACGGCCTGTCGCTCTCGTCGGCCGCGACGCGGCACAAGCTGGAGATCTATCTCGCCTACCTGGCGATCTTCGTGGTGGGCGTGAACCACTGGCGCGACCGCCGGCACGCCGACCGTGTCGTCTTCGCCATCGCCGGGACCGGCGGGCTGCTGGCCCTGGTGGGCATCCTGCAGCGTGTCACCCGGCCCGATCGCATTCTGTGGCTCCGTCCGGCGTCTGAAGGCCACCCTCCGTTCGGGCCATTCGTCAACCACAATCACTTTGCCGGCTACATGGAGATGGCGGTGCCGGTCGCCCTGGGGCTTGCCTGGCTCATCCACGAGCAGGCCCGTCTGATGCACGATCCGTCGGCCCGCCTCCTCGACCTGGGCGAGAGTGTCGTGCCGCGCTTCATGCTCCTGCTGGCCACCGCGATCTTCGGCACGGTCGCTCTCCTGGCCTGTCGGTCCCGTGGGGGCCTGCTGGCATTTCTGATGGCTGTATCGGTCTATCTCGGTCTTGCGCCGTGGCGGCGGGGTCGATGGGCCCGGTCCGCCCTGGCGGGGCTGCTCCTCGTGGCCATGGCCGTGGGTGTGGCGGCGCGGGTCGGTGGAGATGACCTGTGGGAGCACTACACGACGCTCTCCAACCCGTCCGGCGAACCGTCCTTCGAGTTCCGGCTCGAGACGTCCCGGCGCACCCTGGCCATGGCGCGGGACTTTCCGGTCACCGGCGTCGGCCTCGGTGTCTTTCAGGAGGTCTACCCCGCCTATGCTCCCGGCAATCGCGTGCGCCGCACCGGCGCGGCGCATGACGACTACGCCCAGCTCCTGGCGGAGACGGGCGCGGTCGGCGGCCTGCTGGCCCTGGTCGCGATCGTGATCTTCCTGCTGCGTTTCCTGGTTCCGGCTCTTGCACGGACCGGCTCCCCCCGGCGCCACCTGACTCACGGCATCGCGGTCGGCTGCCTGGCTCTGGCGATTCACAGCGCCTTCGATTTCAATCTTCAGATCTACTCGAACGGATTGCTCTTCGTCATCCTCGCGGCCCTGCTCGCCGCGGACCGGATTGCCCGGATACCGCGCCCGGGTGGTGTTACATGACCTCCACGGTGCTTGCAGGGGTGGGCGCGTGGTCGTAAGATCTCTGTTTCGATCCTCTCATCGACCGGGCATCAGGAGAGACTTCCGGTGAGCAGTGTGCGCTGGATCATTACGGCACTCACCGTGGCGCTGGTCGTGGCGGCGGGGTCGTGCTCCACTCGTCGTCTGGTGGGCGCCACCCTGCGTGGCCGGGCCGATCGTGACTTCTACCAGGGTGACGTGGACGGCGCCCTGGCCACGTACGAGGCGGCGCGACGCTGGAGCCCGGGAGCGGCCCGGGCCGACACCGACGTCGGCGATGCGGTGGTCGCCGCCCTGGGTCGTCTCGGTGCCGGCTCCGCCGGATCTGTTCCGGAGCTGGCGACACGCGGGCTGGCCGCCTATCTCGCCGCCATCGACGCCGGTCTCCCCGGAGCCTGGTCCTGGGCCGGTGTCGCGCAGATCTACGACCACCTGCGCGCGCAGCGGAAGGCCACCGGGGGACTGGATCTGTCAGCCCTGTCCCCGGATCCGGAGGAGAATCTCTCCGTGGAAGACCGCCTGTCCGAGGCGGCGCTCCGGCAGGCCCTGGCGTTCGACCCGCGCAACTTCTTCTATCTGGATGCCCTCGGCGAACTGTTCTGGTCGACGGGGCGGGAGAAGGAGGCTCTGGATATTTTTCAGGAGGCGGCGCTCATCCACCCGGTCCTGGGCGACCACTACTACATCCTGGATGGCGCCCGGAGGGCCCCCGAGATCGCCCGGGCCGCCGCCGGCGGGCTGTCGGAGGCGCTCGCCGTGGCCTCGCCCGTGGACCGCTGGATGGTGCTTGCCGAGACGGCGCGCCTCGCCACGCTGGAGGGGGACGGGGACACAGCCGGGGCGGCGTACCGGTGCGCCATCGATGCGTCCGGTTCCGCGACGTCGCGCCAGCGTGCCCACCTGCACTTTCAACTGGCCCAGGTTCTCGAGGGCCAGGGCCGACTGGACGAGGCGGTGCTGCATCTTTCCGAGGCCGCGGCCCTGGAGCCCCTGCGGGCGCTGTACCGCGCGGCGCTGGGACGCGGAGAGGGCACGCTGGGGCGTCATGACGATGCCATGCGAGACCTGGGCGCGGCGCAGGCGATCGAGCCGGGAAATGTGTCGTTCGTCCGGGCGTATGCCGGTGAGGCCCGCCGGGGAGGCGATATCGACCGCGCCGAGCGGGCCTATCGTGACATGTTCCGACTGGAACCGGACCGCGACGAGCCGTACCTGCATCTCATCGACATGTTCAGGAAGAACGGCATGCCCGGGAGGGCCATCCCGTATGCGCGGGAACTGTCCCGTCGCCACCCGGATGAACCGATCTACGCCCGTCAGGTGGAGCAGCTCTACGATGAGGAGGCGAACCCGTGAGCGTCTGGGTGTGCATCCTCGCCGGCGGGCACGGGACCCGTCTGTGGCCGGCAAGCCGGCCCGACCGGCCAAAGCAGTACCTGCCTCTTGCCGGGGAGGCGTCGCTCATCAGGCAGACCTGGGAGCGGGCGAGGCCGGTGGCAGATCCGGAGCGTTGCGTCGTGGTCTCGGTGGAGGCTCATGAAGCCCTGGTGCGGCGCGAACTGGGCGAAGTACACGAGGCCCACGTCTGGCTGGAGCCACAGGGAAGGAACACGGGACCGTCCGTTCTGTGGACCCTGCACGAGGTCCAGCACGAGGACCCCGACGGGGTCGTGGTGTTCCTGCCCGCGGACCACCATGTGGCCCGCCCGGACCTGCTGGTCGAGGCCGCGGGTGCCGGCGTGAAGCATGCCCAGCGCACCGGTGACATCGTCCTGCTCGGCGCCCGCCCGGAACGAGCGGAGACCGGTTATGGCCACATCGAACAGGGCGAGAAGGTGCAGGACGATCTCTACCGCGTGCGCCGGTTCCTGGAGAAGCCGGATGCCCGTACCGCTGCAGAACTGGCCGCCCGCCACGACGTCCTGTGGAACTGTGGTCTCTTCATCATCCCGGTCACGTCCGGCCTGGAGATCGCCTGCGCGGTCTCCCCGGAGCTGTCGGCCTTTCGGTCATCTCTGCCGGCGGCGGGTGCCGCCCGGCGACCGGGCTCGCCGGGCAGGCAGGCATTGTGCGATGCCTTCGCATCGGTCCGCGCGGTGCCGTTCGACGTGGCGGTTCTCGAACGCACCCAGCGCTGTGCGGTGATTCCACTGGATGCCGGCTGGAGCGATCTGGGAAGCTGGCAGGCGATCTGGCAGGTGGCGGAACATGACAGCCACGACAATCACGTCGCTGCCGGCTGTGTCGTGAACGATTCGTCAGGTTGTCATCTGGCCTCGGACGGACCGCGGATCGCCGCGCTGGGAGTGGAGAACCTGGTCATCGTGGCTTGGGGTGACGCTGTGCTGGTCTGCCCGCGTGAGCGGGCGCAGGAGATCCGGCGCATGGTGGCCGGCATGGATCGGGCAGATCCAGGGGGAGGGGAAAAAAGATGAAGGCACTGATCACGGGGATCACCGGCCAGGATGGCTCCTATCTCGCGGAGTTGCTCCTGGAGAAGGGGTACGAGGTGTCCGGAGTGGTGAGGAGGGCGTCCACCGAGAACTTCGAGCGCATCGAGCACCTGAAGGGCAAGGTTCGCCTGATGCAGGCCGATCTCCTGGATCAGCTCTCGCTCGTGCGCGCTCTTCAGGACGCGCGGCCCGACGAGCTGTACAACCTGGCGGCCCAGTCGTTCGTGCCGACGTCGTGGCAGCAACCGGTGCTCACGGGGGAGTTCACGGCACTGGGTGTGACGCGTGTCCTGGAAGCCGTGCGCCTGGTCAACCCCGAGATGCGCTTCTACCAGGCCTCCTCGTCGGAGATGTTCGGCAAGGTCCGGGAGACGCCCCAGACCGAGACAACGCCGTTCTATCCCCGCAGCCCGTACGGCGTGGCGAAGGTGTACGGCCACTGGATCACGGTCAATTCCCGGGAGTCGTACGATCTGTTCGCCTGCAGTGGCATCCTCTTCAACCATGAGTCTCCGCGCCGGGGGCGCGAGTTCGTCACGCGGAAGGTAACCGACGGGGTGGCCCGCATCAAGCTCGGTCTGGCGACAAACTTGACCATGGGCAATCTCGATTCCCACCGGGACTGGGGCTGGGCCCCGGACTATGTGCGGGCCATGTGGCTGATGCTGCAGCAGGAGACGCCCGGTGATTACGTGATCGCCACCGGGGAGGCCCACTCGGTTCGCGAGTTCGTCGAGATCGCCTTCAAGCACGCCGACCTGAGATGGGAGGACCACATCGAGTTCGACCAGGCGTTGATGCGTCCTGCCGAGGTCGACCATCTCATCGGTGATGCCTCGCGGGCGCGCGAGGAGCTGGGCTGGGCCCCGTCGATCGGGTTCGAGGAGATGGTCTGCCGGATGGTCGATGCGGACATGAAACGACTGGAGGGACGGCGCCGGTGACCTGCCTCGTCACAGGCGGAACCGGCTTCGCCGGCTCGTCTCTCGTGCGCCGGCTGGTGGAGCAGGGGGCCCGGCCCGTGGTGCTGTCGCGCACCGGACAGCCTGGCTCGCTGGACGGTTGCGGGGGCTTCGAGCTGCGGGCCTGTGACCTCACCGATGCGGCCCGCGTCGTGGCCGAGATCCGGGACATCCGGCCGGACCGGGTCTATCACCTGGCAGCGAGGACGTTTGTGCCGGACTCGCAGGCGAGCCCGGTGAGTTTTCTGGATGTGAATCTGCGAGGCACGGTGAATCTCCTCGCGGCCATTGCGGAGCATGTCCCGCAGAGTCGCGTGCTGCTCGTCTCATCCGCCGGCGTCTATGGTGCCAGTGGCCGGGATGGTCACCCGCTCGTGGAGAGCGACCGGCTGGCTCCGATGGACCCGTATGCTGCCAGCAAGGCAGCGGCCGAGATGTGGGCCATGCAGGAGCAGGCCCGCCGCGGACTGCACCTGGTTCGTGTGCGTCCGTTCGGCCACATCGGCCCCCACCAGGCGCCACGCTTCGTGGCGGCCAGCTTCGCCTCGCAGCTCGGGCGCATCCGCGCGGGCGAGCAGCCCCCGATCATCGAGGTGGGGAACCTGGACGCCGTGCGGGAGTTCAACGACGTCGAGGACATCGTCGCCGGTCATCTGGCGGCGCTGGAACACGGCGAGCCCGGCGAGGTCTACAATCTCTGTTCCGGGCAGGGGCACAACATCCGGGAACTTCTCGCACAGCTCATGGAACGCAGCGGCGTGGAGGCCGAGATCCGGATCCGCTCCGATCGTCTCCGCCCGGCCGATGTCCCGTCACTGGTGGGTGATCCGGCGCGAGCGCATGACGTTCTGGGCTGGCGAACGCAGGTGCCGTTCGGTGACTGCCTCGATCGCCTCCTTGCACGGTGGGTCGTCGCCGGGTGGCCCGACATCCCGGCATGAGAGCGCCGTCGGAGTGGAAGAGCCGTCAGCGCGAGCTGAGGCCGTTGCAGCCGTGGCCGGCCTACTATGATTTTCGTTCCCGGGAGATGCAGGTGGTGGCGGCCCTGTGCGAAATGCCTCGCGGAGAGAGCCTGCTGGAGCTTGGTTGTGGCAACGCGTTCCACTCCTTTCTCCTGAGTGACCAGTTCGAACGGGTCGTCGCCACGGACCTCTTCGGCAGGGATACGGACACCCACACCATCGGGCTCGACCGGGCTCGGGGCCTGGTCCATCTCCTGGGAGTGGACAACATCCAGGTTGTGGCCGCGTCGGCCGACGCTCTGCCGGTTGCGAGCCAGAGTCAGGACTGTGTCTTCTCGTCGAATGTGCTGGAGCATGTCCCCGACCAGACCCGGGCCGTTGAGGAGATCCATCGTGTCCTGAAGCCGGGCGGGACGGCGTTACACATCATGCCTGCGGCGATGGAGCGGGTCTACAATTTCCCGGTGTCCTATCTGATGGTCGTGGCGGGCATGATGCGCGGTCTGCGGAATCGAAGCGAGAGCCGCGGCACAGACGGCTTGGAGAGCATCGACGCCGGCAACCGCAATCGACCTCGCTCGCGTTTGCTATGGAAACGGGCCACTTCGTTCTTCGGCCGTCACTACCCGCGGTTTCCGTTTCCCGCGCCCCACGGGGCATATGCCAGTTCTACCGAGGAGTTCCTGGCGCACCTCCCGTCGCGCTGGGAGGCGCTGTTCCGGTCTGCGGGGTTCACCATCGAGCGGAGCTTCACGACGATCCTGGCGCCGCACAACATCGGGATGATCGTCTCGCCGCGTCAGGCATACTGGATCGCTCGGCTGGGCTGGCCGCTGACGGAGTTCCTCGGTGGAATGGTTCCATTCAAGTATTTTGGCACCAGCTTCGGCATCCTGGCGCGTCGGCCGGTGGAGGACTCTTGCCCATGAGGCGTGCGGCATCCCGGGTCCTTTCCCACCCTCTCGGGATCTCGGGGTTCCTGGGCGGCACACTGTTCGTTGGTTTCGTGTCCCTCGGGTTGAGTCTGTCGTCTGTGATGACGTTCACAGTCATGGGACTGCTTGGCGGCATCACGCTGATTCGACCCGAGATCGGTCTGTATCTCCTGATTCTCAACGCTGTGGCCTCTTTCGGGCAGTTCATCGAGATGCCACGCATCGGTCCGCTTTCCCTGCCGCTGGCCGTCGAGGGAGTCTTGATCCTGGCAATTTTTTTCCAGATGGCCGTGTACGGCAGGAAGCTGTATCTGAATGTGACCGAAAACTGGCTGCTTCTCTGTCACTTCTCGGCTGTCGTCCTCTCCATGGTGCTCGCCGACCACTTCGGCCCGGAGAACATTCAGGCGTTTCGAACGCGGTATCTCGTGCAACTCGTTGCCTACGGTCTCATCGTCAGCCTGGTGAATACGCTGGGCAAGCTCCACGCCGTTCTGGCGACCCTGATCATCGTGAACGCGATTCTTGTAAGTTCGGGCGTACTGAACTACATGGGGTTGATGGAGATCAATCAGGTCAACCCCGAGCGCATTGCCGGACGCACCGCGGGCATCATCGGCGACCCAAACAACCTGGCATTCACGCTAATCGGACTCCTCCCGTTCGTGCTGATGTTCATAATCGTTTCGAACTCACCGGCTTTGCGGACTGGTCTTACGATGCTCCTGGCAGGGGATCTGTTCGTCGTGCTCAACACGCTGTCGAGAGGCGGCTTCATTTCCCTCTGTGCGGTGCTATTGTTTCTCACCTTCAAGTTCAGCCGGGACCGGCGCCTGGTCGTCCTGCTGGTGCTGGTCTGCATTGTAGTCTATCTGCTGCTGCCGGGAGCCCTCTTCGATCGCTTCGACGAGGTGCGATCATTGCAAGGTAATTCACGGTACCGATTGGCCATGATCGGGCTCAACATGAGTGTGCATAACCCGGTGCTGGGCGTGGGCCTGGGCAACTTTCGCCGCTATTTTTCCAGGTATGACGAGGTCCACCGCGGAGGTGTGACAGCTCCCCATAACCTGTACACGGCGGTGGCCGCGGAGTCGGGGATCCCGGTTCTCTTGATCTACCTGGTGCTGATCGCCATGAGCTGGCAACGGCTTGCCGGGGTGCAGGCCGCGACACGCGACCAGAAGCGGCGGAGCCTGTTCTGGCTCCTGTCCGTGACGCTGCAAGCGTCCCATGTGAACATCCTGGTGTTCGGTCTGACGTCGCACCACGCGTACCACTACCTCGTCTTCATCACGCTCGCTCTGACCATCGTGATGGAGCGGGTCCATCGCCTGGACATGGAATCACCGGTTCAGGACAAGGTGACGGTGCGGACGCTCGATACCGGACACGTGGTGCCGGTGTCGTGAGTGAACGGGGCGATTCGCGCCTGACGATCGCGCTGGTGATCGGGCAGTTGACACAGGGAGGCGCAGAGCGCCAGACCTTCGAGCTGGCGCGAGGATTGTCGGGAGGCGGAATCGAACCGATCGTGATCTGTCTCTCCGGTGCCACCGAGCCGTATGCAACCGGTCTTCGGGACTGCGGAGTTTCAGTTGTCACCATGCGTCGCCGGCACAGCCTTGAGTGGCGCCGGGTCTTCGAGCTTGGTCACGTCTTGCGCGAGATGCGGCCTGCGCTTATTCATTCAGTACTGTATGCTGCGAATGCGTACGCCTTTCTGGCCGCATGGAGGCATGGTATTCCATCGGTCTTATCGATCCGGAGCCGGGGTGATTCCCGGCCGGCTCTTCTGCGCATGATCGATCGGCAGGTGCTTCGGCACGCCCGGCGGATCATCATCAATTCACCCAGCCTTTCTCGCTGGGCGCAACCATTCTACGGATTGCAGGAAGACCGGATTCGTGTGGTTCCTAATGGTCTGGACCTTGCCCGGTTCACGGGTGGCCGAGTGGCGGCATCGGCCGACGTCAAGGGCAACGTGGTCGGGTGTATCTCTTTGTTCAAGCGGGGCAAACGGATCCCGTTTCTGCTCGAGGTGGCGCGTCTCCTCTACATGCGTAGCCCAAATGTTCGTGTTCGGCTGGTGGGTAGTGGTCCGATGCGAGAGGCTGTCACGGCCCGTCGGCGGGAAATGGGGCTGGATCGCATCGTGGATCTTCCCGGGGCGACGGAGGCGGTGGAGGCAGAACTCCGCGGCTTCGATGTCTTTGTTCTGGCCTCCGACCGGGAGGGCATGCCCAATGCGGTCCTGGAGGCAATGGCGGCGGGTCTTCCGGTGGTGGCCACGAGGGTGACCGGCACCGAGGATGTGGTCGTCGACGGGGTCACCGGCCGCCTGGTGGAACTGGATGATCTCGAGGGGTTCGTCGATGCGGTGGCTGAACTCCTGGATGATCGGGAGCTGGCCCGGCGGATGGGAGAGGCGGGCCGCATGCGGGCAGCGGAATTCTCCGTCGAGAAGATGGTCTCGCGGACGGTGTCGGTGTATGAAGAGATCCTGAGAGGTAGGTCGGACCGCAGGCACGGAAGCGTGACCTATGGTCCGGCCGGAGGAGCTTCGTCGTGAGAGATGTCCTGGTGACCGGAGGGTGCGGTCTCGTGGGCAGCGCCGTGGTGCGCCGACTCTGTGCGGCCGGGCGAGACGTCACGGTGTTCGACCGGCCAGACCTGGCCATCGACCTGCTGACCGGGGAGGAATCGATTCATCGGGTAACGGGTGACGTGCGTGTGCCGGGAGACCTGGCCCGGTTGTCCGATGGCGACTGGGACCTGGTCTTTCATCTGGCTGCTCAGACCGATGTGCGGGCATCGACGCAGGATCCGGTCGTGGACTTCGAGGTGAACGCGGTCGGAACGCTCCAGGTCCTCGAGTGGGCCAGAGCGCACGGCGTCCGGCGATTCATCTATCCATCCACGGTGGCGGTGTACGACCCGGGTGCCGACATGCCGCTGGCAGAGACCGCCCGGGTGGCGCCGACATCTCCCTATGGGGCGTCCAAGCTGGCCGGCGAGTCCCTCGCTCGGGCCTGGGGGAGGACCTATGGCCTGGAGGTGGTCATCGTGCGGCTCTTCAACGCCTACGGCCCAGGCATGACCAAGTACGTCATTCACGATCTGGTGCGCAAGCTCGAGGCCGATCCGCATCGCCTCACCGTTCTCGGGACCGGCGAGCAGATTCGCGACTATCTCCACGTGCGGGACGTGGCGGCCGCCCTCGACCTCGTGGCATCGCGCGCATCGCCGGACTCCGTCTTCAACCTTGGCAGCGGACAGCCGGTCCGCATCGCGGACCTGGCGCGGATGATCGTCCAGGTCATGGATCTGGCGGATGTGGAGGTCGTCTTCACCGGCGCGTCGTGGCCAGGTGATATCAAGGAGTGGTACGCCGATCCGGCGAGACTCCGCGAACTGGGGTGGGAGCCGGAGGTGTCGCTTGGAGACGGGCTGGCGGAGACGGTTGCCTGGATGCGAGCCCATCCCGGGCAGCCGTCCGCTTCAGGGGCGGCGTGAACGACCCGTCCCGGGCGGATCGGCGGCCACCGGTCCTGGTGGTCGGGCCGATCCCGCCGCCATTCGGCGGCATGGCGCGATTCGTTGAGCAATTGCTGGCCTCCGATCTGTGCCGGGACTTCGACCTCCGTCACTTCGATACCAGTTTCTCGGCGGCTGTGCGTTCGCAGAGCGCCAATCCGGGCGACGAACGCTACCGCGGAAAGCAGGGGCTGGCGAGGCGGTATGGCTATGTCCTCGCGGGAGGCTCCTGGAGTGCAGTGAAGACGATGTGCGCCGGCCTCGGCTCCGTCGCGGCATTCGTGCGACGTCTCTTCACGGAGCGGCCTGGCCTGGTGCACGTCTTCGCCAACATGCACTGGGGGTTCTGGCGGGCCGGCGTGTTCGTGACCCTGGCCCGTCTGACTGGCCGGCAGGTCGTGTTCCATCCTCTGGGCGCGATCGAGAAGTTCCACGCGGCGTCCGGATGGATCGGCCGGCGCCTGATCTCGTTCTGTCTCGATGAAGCGGATATCGTCGTCCTGCAGAGCCCCGGTCTCGCTCGCCAGGTTTCCGTCTTCACGCGGCGGCCTACCCGAGGCGTATTCAACGGCATCGATCTGTCGCCTTTTGCCGGATTGCCCCGGCGCGACCCGTATCGCGCCGACGGCGGGGTTCGTTTCGTCTCGGTCGGTGACCTCGGGCACAACAAGGGAACGTGGGACATCCTTGCAGCGGCAGGTCGGGCCGGCACCCGCCTTGATGCCGCCTCCTGGACCTTCATCGGCCGCGGCGACCTCGCTGCACTGGACACACGGGCGCGGCAGGCCGGCGTGGAGGACCAGGTGCGCTTTCTCGGGCCGGTAGACGACGAGACCAAGATGACCGCCTATGCGGAGGCGGACCTGTTCCTGCTCCCGTCTCATGCCGAGGGTCAGCCGCTGTCGATCCTCGAAGCCATGGCAGCAGGGTTGCCGATCATCTCGACGCCAGTGGGCTCGATCGCCGAGGTCGTCGGCGAGGACAACGGCATCCTGGTGCCGCCGGGAGATGTGGATCGCCTGTGTGAAGCCATGCTGAGACTGGCGGGGGATCCTGCGATGCGGGCCAGAATGTCCGCATCGAATCGCGCGGCTGCTGCCGAGCGATTCGATGCACGCCGCCTGTGGCGCGAGATCGGTGAAATCTGGGAGCAACTTGCCGCGAGCCGGACCTCGTGAACCGCTGTCCGTGTCGCTGCCTGCGCCCGGAGATGTCGTTGCGGCAGGGGGCGGGGGAATGACGCGCCCGGACCTGGTCTTTGCCGTGTCGGCGGCGCTGATCTTTCACGCTTACGCGGGCTATCCGCTGCTTCTGGCCGTGGTGACTCGCATCCGGTCGAGGTGGCCACGGCGACGCGGAGAGTCGGGCAATCGTGACCCCGACTGGCCCCGGGTGAGTGTCATGCTGCCGGCCCACGACGAGGCGGCGGTCATCGGGGCCCGTCTGGACAATCTCCTGGCCCTGAATTACCCGGCGGATCGACTGGAGGTGATCGTGGGCTCGGACGCGTCGACCGACGGGACGGCGGACGTGGCGCGCCGGCGAGAAGACTCTCGGATATCGGTCGTCGACAGCCGGGCGCGACGGGGCAAGACGGCGCTGCTGAACGACATGGTGGCGCTGTCCACCGGAGAGGTGATCGCCTTCACGGACGCGAACTGTGCCTGGAACCGGGATGCGCTGCGTCATCTGGTGGCTCCCCTGGCGGCCGATGATGTGGGCTGTGTGATCGGCGAGCTTCGCTACGTGAACCTGGACCAGCCGACGGTGCGGTCCGGCGAAGGGCTCTACTGGCGCTACGAGAACGCCATCAAGGAGATGGAGAGTTCCTTGCGCGGCACCCTGGTTGCCAACGGGTCGATCTACGCGCTCCGGCGCGGACTGTGCCGGACGCTCCCGGCGGAGATCTCCGATGATTCCGCCAATCCGCTCCTCGTCCTGCGGGACGGATTTCGCGTGGTGTTTGAACGTCGTGCGGTGGCCCGGGAAAACGCGGCGGCGTCCCTGACGGAGGAATTCCATCGCAAGGCGCGCATGGTCACGCGCCAGCTCGGCAGCCACCGCCTCGTGCGGGCCTTTCTCTGGCCGCCTCGCCCAGGTCTGGCCTTTCGCCTGGCCAGCCACAAGCTGTTGCGGTGGCTGGTGCCGGTTCTGGCGGCGGTCTGTCTGCTCATCGCGGCGAGCCAGGCGGCGCGACCGTTCTATGGCGCAGTCCTCGTCCTGGCGGCCGCCGGGGCAACCGCAGCGGGGGTCGGAGGGCTGCTCCTGGCGCGCGGCCGGGGTCTGTCGAGGTGGTGGAGGCTGTGGGTCTATCTCTGGATGGTGAACCTTGCGGCGCTGCGTGGCCTGTATGACTTCATCATCGGCCGCCGCCGGGCCGTCTGGCGGGTCAGCCAGAGCACCCGGCGGGGCTTGAGGCCATGATCGCCGTCCGGGCGGTCTTCTGGGCATCGGTCTTCCTGGTGGTGGTCACCTATGTGCTGTACCCGGCGGTCATGGGACTTCTTGCCCGCCGCCGGCGACACGACCCACCTCCCGCCGCGCTCACCGCCCTGCCGCGCGTGACCATCCTCATCGCCGCCCACGACGAGGCCGAGGTGATCGGGCGGCGGCTCGAGAATCTTGCTGCTCTCGACTATCCGACGCACCTCGTGGACATCCTGGTCCTCTCGGACGGGTCGACCGACGGCACCGTCGCGGAAGCCCGGGCGCACGCGCCGGCGAACGCGCGCGTCATCGAATCGATCGAGCGGCGTGGCAAGAGCGCCATTCTCGACCGCGCCCTCGGCGAGATCCAGGGCGAGATCGTGGTCTTCACCGATGCCAATTCGGCCTTCGAGACCGATGCTCTTCGCCACCTGGTGGCCCCGTTCGCTGACCCGGGAGTGGGTTGTGTCGTAGGGGAGTTGACCTATGCGAACACGGAGAATCCCCGTGTGGGCCGGGGGGAAGGGCTGTACTGGCGCTACGAGAATGTACTGAAACGATGGGAGTCGCAACTCGGGTCCACCATCGTTGCCAACGGTTCGATCTATGCCACACGGCGGGATCTGATCCGTCCCGTGGCTCACCACGTCGATTTCGACTCGATGCTGCCGTTGCAGGTGCTTGTTGCCGGCTACCGGGTTCTGTTCGAGCCCCGGGCCCGGGCCAGGGAGAAGGCGGCGGAGAGCCTGGGCGAGGAGCTGGGTCGCAAGGTGCGTATCATCGTGCAGCAGATCTCCGGGCTGGTCGTGGTGCCGGGCGTGCTGTCGCCGGCTCGGCCGCGGGTGGCGTTGATGCTTCTGTGCCACAAGGTGCTGCGATGGGCGGTTCCGCTGCTGCTGGTGGCCAATCTGGCAGCCGCCACGGCCCTGGGAGCGGCTCCGTCGGCCCGCGTGGCCGTGAGCCTGCATGCCGTCGTGGCGGCGGCGGCGGCGATTGGCTGGCTCCTCGACCGGCTGGGGCTACCGGCGGGCTGGCTCTGGGTGGCGACCTATTTCTGGGGCGTGAATCTGGCGTCGGTCGCCGCCTTGCTCTCGTTCCTGCTGGGCCGGCGCATCCGCCACTGGGAGAAGGCCCCATCGACTCGCTAGAATTCCCATATGGTCATTCCGTCCGCACCGGAAATGCTTGAATTGTCTGGCCTTCGCTGTATATAGTCTGCTGTTCACCTCACAGTGCGAGCGCCATCTCAGGGGGTTGTTCACCATGCGCGTTCTGATCACGGGTGGGGCGGGATTCATCGGATCCCACCTGGCCGAGACATACCTGGACCGCGGCGACGCGGTGGAGATTCTCGACGACCTGTCCACGGGTTCCATCGACAACGTCGCTCATCTCAAGTCGCGGGAGCGATTCTCCTACACCATCGACAGCGTCATGAACGGCCCGTTGCTGGCGGAGATGATCGACCGCGCCGACGTCATCTATCACCTGGCTGCTGCGGTCGGCGTGAAGCTGATCGTCAAGAGTCCCGTCCAGACCATCGACACGAATGTCCGGGGCACCGAGCAGGTTCTGCGCGCGGCGGCGAAGAAGAACAAGCTCGTCTTCATCGCGTCGACATCCGAGGTCTACGGGAAGGCGTCAAAGTTTCCGTTCTCCGAGGACGACGATCTGGTCATGGGGCCCACCGTCAAGGGGCGCTGGGCCTACGCCTGTTCCAAGGCCATCGACGAGTTCCTGGCGATTGCCTACCACAAGGAGAAGGCCCTCCCGGTGATCGTCGTCCGGCTGTTCAACACGGTCGGCCCGCGGCAGACCGGGCGGTACGGCATGGTCATCCCGACCTTCGTCCGCCAGGCGCTGGAAGGCGAACCGATCACTGTCTTTGGCGACGGCACGCAGCAACGGTCGTTCACCTACGTCACCGACGTGGTGCGCTCCCTCGTCCGTCTTGCCGAGGAACCGTCGGCGATCGGCAGGGTGTTCAACATCGGCAATGATCGGGAGATCTCCATCGGGGATCTTGCCGATCTCGTGAAGACCATGACCGGCTCCCACTCCCCGATTGTCAGGATTCCCTACAGCGAGGCGTACGAGGAAGGGTTCGAGGACATGATGCGCCGTGTTCCCGACATCTCGCGCCTGCGCGAACTCATCGGCTTCCGCCCGACCCTGGAGATCGAGGCGATCCTGGAGCGTGTGATCGCAGACCGGAAAGCCCGGCAGACGGCCGGGATCTCCTGACCGGAGCAACCCGTCTTGACGTATGTGCTGACCTTCGCCGTGGCGCTCGCCGCGTCGCTGATCTCCACGCCGCTGATCATCCGGCTGGCGCATCGGTTTGAACTGGTCGCCCACCCCAGCTCGGATCGGTGGCACTCCCGTCCGACGGCCCTGTTCGGCGGAGTGGCCATCTGGGTCTCCTTTCTGATCCCGGTTCTGTTGTTCCTCCAGGTCGAGAACCCGGCTCTGGTGCTGGTGTTTGCCGGCGTGCTGCTGGCCGGCGGGTTGATGTTCCTCGTCGGTCTGGTGGACGACTTCGTCCATCTGAGCCCGACCATGAAGCTCATCGCCCAGATCGGCGCCGCGTGCATCCTCGTCTACTGCGGCGTCGTGTTCGGACTGATTCACATCCCGCTGGTCGCGATGCCGCTGACGATCTTCTGGGTGGTGGGCATCACCAACGCGTTCAACCTGCTGGACAACATGGATGGTCTGGCCGCCGGTGTGGCCGCCATCTGCGCGGTCACCATCTTCGGGTTCAACATGATTCTCTCGGGCGATGCGGCGATCAGCATCATCGCGCTGGCGTTCGCCGGCTCGCTTCTGGGATTCCTGGCCTTCAACTTCCATCCGGCCCGTATCTTCATGGGTGACTGTGGCTCGATGATGATCGGCGTGACTCTCGCCGGGCTGTCGATCGCCGGGTCCTGGGAGCAGGCGTCGAACACGTTCTTCATTCTCGCCATTCCGGTGCTCCTGCTGGGCGTTCCGATCTTTGACACGGCTTTCGTGACGATCACCCGCCGGCTGGGCGGTCGACCGGTCTCGGTGGGGGGCAAGGACCACACCTCCCATCGGCTGGTGGCGCTGGGAATGTCGGAACCTCGAGCGGTCGTGCTGCTCTATGCCGTGTGCACATCGCTTGGAGGGATCGCTCTCCTGGCCCTCAAGTTCGACGCGTTCCTGGTCGGCTCGCTGGCGATCCTCGCGGCGATCACCTTCCTGGTCTTCGGCATGTTCCTGGGCCGCAACGCTCTCTACCGGCAGGTGAAGCCCGGGAGTCGGCCGGCCCCGGAGAACTCCCGCGCCGGTTACGTCTTCGGAACCCGCATCATGGACAAGCAGCAGATCGTGGAGGTCGGGATCGATCTCCTGCTGTTCGGCGTGGCGTTCGTGGTCGCCTACCTGATCCGGTTCGACGGGGTTCTCGATGGTGCCAACCAGCAGCGCCTGCTTCTCGCGCTGCCGATCATCGTGCCGATCAAGCTGCTCACCTTCTGGGCATTCGGTCTCTACCGCCGATTCTGGGACTTCATCGGCATCCATGACCTGGTCGCGATTGCCAAGGCCGTGGTGACCTCGACGCTGGTGAGCATCATGGCCATGTGGGGTGTGACCCGCCTGGTGGGCTACTCACGTTCGGTGTTTCTCCTGGACGGCATCCTTTTACTCCTCTTCGCCGCCGGCGTGCGCATCCTCTACCGTCTGTTCACCGAGACCCTCACCGGGGGCAACCGGGACGGGTGCCGTCTCCTGATCGTGGGTGCCGGGCACAGCGGCGAAATGGTTCTGAGAGAGCTGCGCCACGACCCGAGCCTGGGTTACGTGCCGATCGGTTTCGTGGATGACGATCCGGCCAAGCTGGGCCGCAGCATTCACGGGGTCCGCATCTTCGGAGGCCGCGAGACCATCACGGACCTCGGCGAGAGTGGCCGGTTCGACGAGATCGTCATCGCCATCCCGTCCCTCGACGGGCCGTCGCGTGACCAGCTAGCCCGTCTGTGCCGGTCGACGGGCAAGGTGACGCGTTTCGTGCAACCCGTCCGGGATACCTTTCTCAACTGATGAAGTCGTCGATGCTCGTCATGCCGGCGCTTGCGGTCGCCGTCGGAACGGCCCTCTGCGGTGTGGCAAGCGCCCAGGGAACCCGTCCGGGCATCCCCAGCGGCAAGGGGTACTTCTACCCCTCAATCGAATTCGCGGCGGAGGACAACAGCAACATCTTTCGCGACGATGAGAACCCCATCGATGCCCAGGTGTATGACAGCGGGGCGAACCTGGAATGGCGCTTTCCGCTCTCGCGCAGCTCCCTGAGCCTGGCCTACACGCCGCGATACAGGGTGTACAGCGATGATCTCCTGCCCTCCACCGTCAACCACATCTTCGACGCGGACCTCGCGTTCGAGTTTCGCAACGGAGCCCGGCTCGGTCTCACGGAGAATTTCGAGCGGGGTATCCAGCAACTGAAGACCGTCACCGCGAGTGAGGCAGACTTCAATGGAGACAAGTTCACCAGCAACGAGGGCCATGTCGATCTTCGCCTGCCGCTCGGCCGCCACCAGTTCTTCGATGTCGCGGCGTTCAGCCGGACGGTGAGTTTCGACCAGCCGGACGAGGCCTCCTTCTTCGACTTCAGTGAGTTCGGCGGGTCGGTCGGGTGGTCCGTGTCGATGACGCATCTGCTGGAGTATCGGTTGGAGGCCCGCGGCCGGTCGAACGCGCAGGATCGCCAGGACCTGGAGTTCACCGACTTCAACACGGACCTGCCGGTCGTCATCCCCGACTTTCAGGAAGAGGACTTCAAGGAGGTGGTCCTGCGGACGGGTCTTGACGGGAAGCTGGGCACGAACGCGGATCTGCAGGTGTTCTACGGCTACGGAGTGATGCGTTTCGAAAACTCCGCGGAGGGCGATTTCGAGGGCAGCTCGTTCGACGTGGACGCCCGGTTCATCCTCGGCCGGGCCTGGGGGGTGCGGCTGCGTGCTTCGCGGCATCCCCGGCAGTCGTTCTTCAACGTGTCCAATTTCTTCGTGTCGGAGGTCGGGAGTCTGGATGTCACCTGGGCATCCCCGCGGCGGTTGCAGGTGAGCGTCGGGGGCTCGGTGCAGGCCAACCGGTATCCGGACCCCATCGTCACGGACATCGACTCGAACCCGGCCACCGGCGCGGACGCCGCCGGCAACGAGATCCTGCCGGACCCGGCCGGTGGACTGGTCGCCGGGGTGATCCGGCGGGATGACCTCAGCCTGCTTCGTGCCCGGCTGCAGTTCACCTTCCGTCCCGACCGTCTGCTGGCCTTCGTGGAGGTGCTGGACGAGAGGCGCGCTTCGAACCTCTCGTTCGTCCAATCCGACGGCACCACGGTGCGTGTTGGCGTGCGCTTCGGGTGGCTGCCGCCCACAGGTGGTGGTATATAATGGGTTCACCCTTTCCATACCGGTCGAGATGATGAGGCTGAACGCGGCTCCGATTGCGATGTCGTCACTGGTGGTCCTGGGCGCCCTGTCCGCAGGGATATCCGCGACGGCGGCCACGCGCCCGGGAGAACTGGCGGTCCGGCACGAGACGCCGGGCCGGACGCTCACCGTGTCGTCCACGCGGACGGATTCGACACAGACGGTCCGGATCACCGGCCCCGGGGCGGCGGCGTATGACCTTGCTGTTGATTCGGCCACGCAGCTCCGCATCGTCTTTCCCGGCGCCATGCTGGTCGGGGTGGCCGGTCTCGATGCTGCAGGGGGCACGATCGATGCCGCGGAGCCGGGAACGCTGCGCCTGACGCTGGATGGCCGGCGTCTGGCCCGGGTTGCGACGCTGCCGGAGTCGGTCGAGATATCGTTCATCCTGCTGTCCACCGGGGAGGCGGCGGAATACGTCATCGGAGTGGGCGACAAGCTGCGCATCACGATTCATGGCGACGAGGACGTGGCCGAACAGGATGTTCGCGTGGTGGGCGATGGTGTCATCGCCGTCCCGTACATCGGCGACGTCCCCGTGGCGGGGATGACCCAGGCGGAAGCGGCGGCGGAACTGACACGACGTCTGGCGGCAGGGTATCTGCGGGATCCGAAGCTGTCCCTGGAGGTCA
This sequence comes from Acidobacteriota bacterium, assembly GCA_046757965.1. Taxonomy (GTDB): domain Bacteria; phylum Acidobacteriota; class Polarisedimenticolia; order SMYD01; family SMYD01; genus JBHHZI01. The sequence continues at coordinate 36,361 of JBHHZI010000008.1, forward strand.
CCGAGTACCATAGCCAGTGGGTCCAGATCTCCGGGCAGGTGGTGAAGCCCGGACGGTACTACCTCGAGGGACGGACCACCCTGTCGGGAATCCTGGCGCAGGCAGGCGGCCTCACCGATGATGCCGGCACCCGGGTGACGGTGATCCGGCCGGCGCGAGACGGCCGGTCGGAGGAATCGTTCGTGGTCCGCCGGGACAGTCTGTTCGGCTCGACGGAGACAGCCACACCGGTGGTAGTGCTTGCCGGGGACATCATCACCGTTGCCGACGAGGAGTATTTCTTCATCAAGGGTGAGGTCAAGAATCCCGGGCGGTACCGGGTCGACCCGGGCACGACAATTCTCAGAGCGCTCTCCCTGGCGGGCGGCCTCGGAGAATTTGCCAACCGGAAGAAGGTCGAACTGCTGCGGCAGGCCGAGTCCGAGACGGTGCGCCTGGTGATCAATATCGACAAGATCCAGAACAGGCGAGCCGAGGACGTGCCCATCGAGCCCGGCGATATCATCAACGTGCGGACACGTTTTCTCTGAGTCACGGGGCGGACATGATGACGAGCCAACCGGAAAAAACCGCGAAGCACCGCGAGGTGAATGTAATCGACTACTGGCGCGTGATCTGGTCGGGAAAGTGGACCATTGCCGCGATCCTGCTCGTGGTCGTCGCCACCGTGGCCGTGGCCACGTTCATGCAGAGACCGGTTTACCGGGCGGTGGCCCGGGTGGAGATCTCGCCGCGACCGAAGAGCATTGCACCCGGCAGCGATTTCACCAATCTCGGCGCGGGCTGGGGCTGGATGGCGGAGGAGCGCTACCAGAACACCCAGATCGAGATCATCCAGAGTCGCGACATCGCCGCGCGGGTGGTGGCGCAGCTCGGCATGGACCAGGACCCTGCGTACTCCAACGTGGAGGACCTGGTCGGCTTCCTGCAGCACCGTGTGGAGGTGGAGGCCGTTCCGGAGACGGACATCGTGGAGATCAGCATCGAGGACACCGACCCGGAACGGGTGCCCCGTCTCGTCAATGCCGTGGCCCACGCGTATGTCGACCGCAACGTGGAGCTTGCCGCGGCGAACACCGCGAAGACCCTGAACGAACTGTTGCAGCAGGTGCGTCCCATTCGCGACAAGATCGTGAAGAACGAGCGCGCCTTGCTCGGTCTGGCCCGGAAGAACAAGCTCTACGTGCCGGAGAGCCAGACCAAGACGATGGTGGAGCAGATCAGTCAGATCCAGCAGAAGCTGACCAACACGCAGATCGCGCGAGGCAATCTGGAGTCGGTGTTCCAGGAGATCTCCCGCATCGAGGAAGCCGGCGGCAGCTACGAGACCCTGCCGGTTGTTGCCTCCGATGCGACGATCCAGGAGCTGAACACGGACGCCACCCGTGTGGCGAAGGAGCTGGAGCGCCTCTCTGTTTCGTATCTGGATCGGCATCCGAAGGTGCTCAAGGCGAGGTCGGAACTCGACGAGATTCACCGCAAGATCGGGACCGAGGTGGACAAGATCATCTCGAAGATCAAGACGGAGTACTCCATCGCGCTGCAGGACGAGCAGCGGCTGATCGCCCAGCTCGAGAAGGCGCAGGAGGAATCACTCGACCTGTCGGTGGCCTCCACGGACTACCGCATCCTCAAGTCGGAGATCGAGGAAGATCGCCGCATCTACGATCTGGTCCTGTCCCGGGTGAAGGAGATCGACCTGAACAAGCAGACCCTCAGCAACAACCTGAGGGTCCTCGACGAGGCGATTGTCCCGTCCGGGCCGATTCGCCCGAAGAAGGCCCTCAATCTCCTGGCCGGGTGCTTGCTGGGGCTGATGATGGGCACCGGGACCGTCATCTTCATGGACTACGTGGACAACACCATCAAGTCCGCCGAGGATGTCGAGCAGTTCCTCCAGTTGCCTGTCCTGTCCGTCGTGCCGCGCTTCAAGAAGCAGATGAACCCATCTGTTCGCGAGGCGTACCGGACCCTGCGAACCTCCCTGCTGTTCTCCAGCAAGGCCCGGAGCCTGAACACGCTCCTGTTGACCAGTGCGGCGCCGGGAGAAGGGAAGACGAGCACGGCCGCGAGCCTGGCGAGAACGCTGGCCTCTGCGGGTGACCGTGTCGTGATTGTCGATGCCGACCTGCGGCGCCCGAACCTGCACAATCAGTTCGGCGTGGAACGGTCCTCGGGACTGACGAACTACCTGATGTCGGCGGAGAGGGACCAGGCATGGGCGCGATACCTGAAGAAGGTCGAGAATGCGTCCAACCTGAGCGTGATCACGTGTGGCCCGATTCCACCCAACCCTCCGGAATTGTTCAGCACCGACAAGTTCATCGACCTGGTGAGCCAGCTCAAGAGCAACTTCGACTGGGTGATCATCGATTCACCACCGGTGGCGAGCCTGTCCGACTCCATCGTGCTCGGTTCCCTCGTGGACATGGTCATTCTCGTGGTCAAGCACAACGAGAACGATCGTGATCTGATCAAGCGCGCGAGCACCGGCTTGCGAAAGGTCGGGGCCAACGTCATCGGCGCCGTCCTGAACAACGTGGATGTGTCGAAGGCATCGTCCAAGGATTATTACTACGCCGGCTACTACTATTACGGACGGGACGTGGACGAGGACGAGGACACCGCGGGGAGTCCCGTCGGGTCGGTCTCCGAGGGATGATGACCGACCGGAGGGGCCGTGTGGTCCCTGGCCTCGTCATGGCTCTGACCATGACCCTTGGCACCGGCTGCGGGCCGGAGGACCCCCTCGCGGCCCGGCTGGCCCAGCGACTGGCCCACCAGGTGGAGGTGCAGTCGTTCAACGAGCGCGACGACGGGACTCTGCTGGTGGAGGTCCGGGTGACCTCATCCGTCGGGCCGGTTCTCGAGGCGCTGACCGTCACCCTGCGTCAGCACGATGCCGGGCAGGAGGTCCTGCGGCAGGACCGGGTCACCCTGGATCTTTCGGGAATGGACCGGACGGGTGTCGTGCATCTCTTCGCGACCGTCCCGTCGGCGGGAGCGGCCACGGAGTCGCTCAGCGCCGTGGT
>JBHHZI010000009.1:0-37215 GCA_046757965.1 Acidobacteriota bacterium
TGTCACCACCAGGCAGGGTGAGGATTCAATGGCGAGCCTTCTCCGTCAGCATTTCCACACCGCTGTGACCGTTCTGGCGGCTCTCCTGGCCATCTCGACGGTCATGGCCGGCAGTCCGTCCCGGGTTGCCGGCCGGGACAATCTCGGTGTGCGCGTGCGGGCCGGCCCCGTCGATCCACCGCTCGAGCGCCCGAACATCATCCTGATCGTGACTGACGATCAACGCTGGGACACCATCGGAGTCGACGATGGGGTCATGCCTCTGCTGGCGCACGGCCTGCGCCGGGAATCGGTGGTGTTCACCAATGCGGTGGTGTCGAGCCCGCTCTGCTGTCCCGTGCGCTCGAGCATCCTGTCCGGCGGCTTCGCGGTTCATCATCACGGGGTCTGGACGAACACCTTGCCCAACGGGTCCGCGCCCCGGTTCCAGGATGCGCGGTCGCTGTCCACACTCCTGCGTGACCAGGGCTACTTCACCGTGTTCGTGGGCAAGTACATGAATAATCTCGGCAAGGTCACCGGTCGGTCGGTGGACGGCACATTCATCGAGAGGGCGCACTACGTTCCGCCGGGCTGGGATGCCTTTCTCGGCTACGTGGACGATTCGCCCGACTGGTTCGACTACCGGATCGATATCGGCACCAGCACGAACGCGGGACCGATGCGCGGGTTGCTGCTGCCGGCCGAGCTGGGCGTGAGCGACGCGGTCCTGGTGGCAATGTCCCAGGTCGGGTTCCCACAGTCGGTGCGTGCATTGATCCAGCAGATGCCATTCTCTCCGGCGCCCCACGTCAGTGAGTTCGAGCGGGATCTCACCCTGACCCTGCTCGATGACATGGAATCTCACCCGGACCGACCCTTCTTCCTCTATCTGGGCCTCGCCGAACCCCATGGTCCTGCCACGCCGGCCCCGGGAGATGTGGGCCTGTTTCCGGACTTCTTCTATGACGACCGGGGGTGGGGAGAGGAAGACCTGAGTGACAAACCGGCCCACATCCAGAGGAGCGGCGAGGGATTCTCGGCGCTGCTTGCAGGGGAGAAATCGTTTCGCAAAAACGATCCGCGACTCCCGGAGGAGTTCTTCGGGGACCAGTGGCGCAGCCTTCGCGGAGTGGACCGGACGGTCGACGCACTGCTGACGCGCCTCCGGGCGAACCCGGCTCTGGCCCGACGAACGGTGATCATGTACTCGTCGGATCACGGGGTTCAATGGGGTGAGCACAGGCTGCTCGGCAAGAAGAAGCTGCCCTACGAGGAATCGTTGCGCGTGCCGTTCCTCCTGCGTGTGCCTGGAGTGCCCCCCGCGTCTCGAACCGTCTGGTGGCGACGGATCTCGACATGAGCGCGACCATCCTGGAGCTGGCCGGTTACTCCGAGGACTTTCTGCGAACCGAGCTGAAGACCGATGGACGCAGTCTCTTGCCGGCGCTGGTCGGGCGCAAGAGGCCGCGTCGAGATGGATTGCTGGTGCAGGACTTCCACAAGAACAAGGTGACGGCATTCCCGGGCTGGCAAGCCTTCCGCGCCGGCGGCTGGAAGTACGTGCTCTACGACACGGGAGAGGAGGAACTGTACTCGCTCCGTGATGACCCGTTCGAGCTCGAGAGCCAGGACCAGAGTGCGGGGCGTGAGGCCCTGGAGGCGAGACAGCGACTGCGCGCGCGCCTCGAGCAGACCCGGGGGCTCATGTTCATGTCAACGGGATGGCAGGATGCCTCGCTACCCGGCGGCCAGGTCGGTGTTCCGTACGAGTTTGCCCTTGCGGCGGTCGGCGGGACGCCTCCGTACACCTGGTCGCAGACGTTGCCGCCGGCACTCGTGGTTCAGAACTGCAACCGGCGCCTGCCGGCGGGACTGTCGCTTCTCAGCGATGGCACGATCCGTGGGATTCCACGAGAGGTCGGCTGCTTCAGCGCCGCGGTCATCCTGCGTGACAGTTCCGTCTCGCCGCAGCACGGCGGTCCGCAGGAGTTCATCCGTGCCGTCCGTCTATTCATCGATCCGGCCGGTTGACGGCGGAGCGGGTGATGCGTTGCCGTCCGGTTCCATGACCTGGAATACATTCTGCGACGACAGTGGCTCGGCGACTCCCGGTGGCCGCCAGACCACGAGGTAGGTGTAGGTTCCGGTTTCCAGGTCCTGTGTGGCCAGGTTGTCTTCGATCTCCACGCAATTGTCGCCGAACGGGGCGACGCCGGGCTCGCCGGGGAGCGGTTCCGGGCGGCCACTGTGGACGACGAAGCGCGTCAGTGTGTGGAGGTCCAGCAGATGCCGGCCGGTCTCGGCCGGATCCGAAGGAGCGTTTCGCGCTGACCTCGAGTGCTTTGCCGACGGACACAGCCAGGTCTTGAAGGCCAGCGGCTGCCCCCGGTGGATCTCCGGGGAGATCGGCAGCGGCCCGGAGCGGACCTCGGTTCGCCGGGATTCGATCTTGCCGACGTCCTCGCGCGCCGGGAGCGCGGCGGGGAAGTAGCGACCGTTCGGACGGAACGGCACGGGACCGACGATGCCCTCACGGGATCGCTTCGGCAGATCGACCGTGACCTCGTCACCACCGAAGAGGTTCAGGTCCCTGTTGCGGGCGAAGGCGCTGACCCGGTAGCGGCCGGGCTTCATGCCGGTGAAACGGTGCCGGTGGACGATCCACCGGCCGTGGGCGGTTGCACCCGTCTTGCGGACCTCGGTGCCGGCCAGCATCTCCCAGCTCTTGCCGCCACCTTCTTCGTGCATCTCGTCGAGAACGGCGCCCACATCCAGTCGGGCCGTCTCGCGTCCTCCCAGAGACAGCATGTCGACGGCATCCAGGTTCAGGACGACACTCAGCTCGAGATCCCAGTTCTGCCGGGATCGAGACATGGGAACCAGCGCCGCGTGCACCAGCACGTCGGTCCAGCCGTGCGGGTTGGTGAGCACTGCCCGGGCGGTTCGCATGGCGCGGTCAGCGGGCGTCAGGTACTGCACGCGATAGCTGAACGGCAGACGCTTCCCCCTGACCTCCACCCTGGCGTTGTACACGCGGCTCCGTCCCACGTCAGGTGGCTTGAAGGCGATGCGATAGATGCAGGCGCAGGCGCGCCCGACGCGGTCCATGACCGTGACCAGGTCCCGTGGCGCCCGGCCGTAGTCTCCACCGGTGAAATCAGCCAGATTGGCACCCAGGTTGACCGCTTCACCGGCGATGCTCTGCTCCAGATTGTGGGCGAGCATCTGGTTCCGACCGGCCTGCAAGGAGTAGACCGTCGTCCGCGACGCGGTGGCACGCGCCCCGACCTCGTCCAGCAGCTTGGTCTGCGTGCCAATGTAGAAATCCGCCTCTTCCGCAGGGAAACGGTAGAAGCGGCCGGGATAGAGGACGTTGTTCTGGTGCAGGAAGATGAGATTCTTGCGGCCGGGAACGCTCTCGAGCTGCGCGAGAAACTCTCGCAGTGCGGTCAGTGCGCGGCGGCCATGGTAGAGTTCCTGGAGGCCGCTGACCGTGCACTCACCGCAACAATCATCGCATCCCAGGGGCGGACACCCTCCGGCCATCTGGCACAGATGAATACATGACTGGCATGACCTCACGCGGAAGTTGAACTTGAGCGGGAAGTCATCGATGAGGCTCTTGTTCTTCTGTGCGTCCTCCAGGGTGGCCAGCAGAAGGTCCCGGTCGTTCGTGAACTGGAGCAACCGGACCAGCCCCTGGCTCGACGTGTAGCCGGCCACCATGACGCTGTCCGTCTTGTTCATGGTTTCCCGTGCCCAGCGCCTGGCGGCGCTGAAAGCCCGGCTGCGGCCATCGGCCTGCAACTGGCTGAAGTCAAAATAGATGATGGTGCGCGCCACGTTGGGTGCGAGCAGGGGAGCAAGAGCGACAGAAGAGCCGGGCGGGAGGGGCCCGCTCGACGCAGCACCGGCCGCGGGGTCTGGGCGGCGTGTGGACGGATTGACGTTCTCCGCGCCGGTCGGTCCTGCCGCGCCTGGCTGTACGTCGTGTCGGGCTCGGTCCACCTGACCCTGGGAGTCGCAATCGCACAGGTCATCGACGCTGTAAATGGGCCATGGCCGGGGCCCGAGACTCAGAAAGAAGTCCTCTCGGGTGAGACCCCGAACGGGGTGTCCGCCCTCGTCATGCACCTCGACGTCGAGAATCACCAGCGCGATCTCCGCCTCCTCGGTGATCCCCATCCGCAGCGGCTTGTCCTGAGTCGAGGGCGGTCCGTCTTGCTGTGAGGACGCACGCTGAGGTGGCGGGGAGCCGAACACCATGATGACAACCGCGAAGCCGACCGCCTTGCGGGCTAGGAGCGAGGCGCGCGTCCTCACGGACGCAGGGTTGCCGGTGCCCGCTCCATGCACGCATCGTTCAGGAACGGATGCGGTCCGTCGGATCATTTCCCACCGGACTGCTTCTCGATATCTGTGACCATCGTCTCGAATACCGGGTCACCGTGAAGCGAGGTAAGATCGGGATCCCTGGCAATCCGGGTACTCGCGAAGCCGCGTGATCGTGACTGTCGCAGGAAATCGAGTGCCGCGACTCGATGTCCCGCCAGGGCATGATAGCAGGCCAGGTTGTACGTCCCCCAGACGCTTGCAGTCAGGGAGGACGCATGGTCTGCCGCGCTCACAGCTTCCTCGGGACGGCCGGAGCGCTCCAGGGCAACAGCGATCAGGGCGCATGGTTCCTGTCCCCGACTCAGTTCGCAGGCTCTCATCAGGGGCTCCACGGATTCGTCGTCGCGCCCGAGATCTCCGAGCGCCATTCCCAGTCGTTGCTGCATGCGCCACTGCCCAGGGGCCAGGGACACCGCCTGGCTGCTGTAAGTCAGCGCCTCCCCGAACCGACCGGCCTGCCTGAGTGCTCGGCTGAGTCCGTGATAGCTCCATGCGTCTGCCGGACCGAGGGCGATGGCCTGCGCCAGGTCGGTCAGGGCGGCGTCGATGTCGCCCACGTCAGCCTGCGGAATCGAGCGACGCCGCAGAATCCAGGCCCGTGCGGCCGGCGTAAGATCTTCTCTGTCGAGAATACGCGTGTATCGGTCGATACTCTCGCGTGGGTGCCCCACGGTCTCGATTTCCGCTCGTACCTTCTCCGCGCAGAGGTGCTTCGGATCCGCTCGTTCGAGAAGGTCGAGACCCTTGCGCAGGGCCTGCTGGTTCTGCCGGGACGGATCGGCGTCCCACGCGCTCTCTAGCGCGGCAAGTCGCATGGCCAGTGCTGACACGTTCCGGGGAAAAGCCGTCACCAGCCGCCGCGTGGCATCCAGAACCGCCGGAGTATCGCTGCGCCGGAACGCGGCCCGAGCCTCCACCAGTTCCGGTGAGGCAGCCATCTCCGGCCCGCCGGTCAGGCGCCAGGGGACATCGTAGAGGCGCGGGAATGCGACTCCGAGCTTGACTCCGACCCGGTGGGCGAGAACGGAAGACAGTCGCGCGAGATCGATGTCCTGGGTGTCCTCGCGCAGACCACCCACGATCCGGTTTGCCGAAACATCGACGAAGGTCAGACTGGCACGAACTGAGGACCCGTCCCGGGTCAGGGACCCGGTGACGAGTCGCCCCGCCGCACCCGCTCGGGCTGCCTTGATGATCTCGGTGTCGCCCACGGGGACAGGATCCGGAACAGGGAGGATCCTCAGATCCGGGACCTGGGCCAGTTCCACGGCCAGCGCCTCGGCGACGGCCCTGCCGGCGTACGCGTTGTCACCGTCCTGTCCTCGCATGTCCAGTGGCAGGATAAGGATCGTGTTCTGGTCCATCCCCCCGACAGGCTGTTTCCACGTTCTTTGCCAGCCGGAGACCGCCAGGAGACCCACAACCACGACCAGCACCGCCGGCCAGACCCAGCGCCGGCGGCGTGGCGTCTCCAGCATTTCCCGCACGTCCCGGTATGACGGCGAGGAGCCCGATTCCATCTCGCGGCCGAGGCGCTTGAGATCTACTGCCAGGTCCTCCATCGTCTGATAACGGTCCGTTCTGTTCGGGGCGAGGCACTTCTGAATGATGCGGTCCATCTCGAACGGAACGGTCGGAACCGTTTCTCGAACCGGCCGCGTTCGTCCGGTGCTGACCTCTCGCAAGAGTTCCACGCCCGGCGCGCCGATGAACGGTCTCTCACCCGTCGTCATCTCGTACAGGATGACTCCCAGCGCGAAGACGTCGCTGCGTGCGTCCAGTTTCTCTCCACGGGCCTGCTCCGGTGACATGTAGGCGATCGTTCCGGCGATCGAAACCGGCTGCGCCTCTTCTGGCATGAGGTCAACTGGCCGTGGTGCGCGGGAGCGCGTCGGTTGCTCGGTATCGACGGCGGGATGATTCACGAACAGGGTTGCCAGGCCGAAATCGACGATCTTCACGTCCCCATCGGCCGTCACCAGGATGTTCGCCGGCTTCAGATCGCGATGCAGCAGCCCTTTCCGATGAGCCCGCGCCAGCCCCCGGGCCACTTGTTCGCCCAGCAGGACGACCTTGTCCGATGGAAGAGGGCGGCCGTGCAGGATCCGGTCGAGGGGCTTCCCTTCCACGTACTCCATCACGATAAAGTCCAGATCGCCTTCACGGCCAAAGTCGTGCACCTGGACGATTCTCGCATCGCTCAGCGATGAGGCCATGCGTGCCTCGTGCAGGAACATCTGGCGGCGTCGCTCATCTCGAGTGGCGTCCGCTGGCAGGAGCTTGATCGCCACGATACGTCCGAGCACCGTGTCCTTCGCCTTCCAGACGACCCCCATTCCCCCCGCTCCGATCTTCTCGACCAGAACATAGTGCGAGATCTTCCGTCCGGATCCATGCATCATGTGGGATTCCTCACGTCGGCCCTGGGTGGAGGACAGAGGTTGGCATCAGGCTCGCTCCGGGAGCGATCGGCGATCGCCTGTGCCGGCACGACTACGCCGACCGATACCATCGAGTATGCATTCTACCCCAGGATGGGATGACGGCCCCCAGGTCATCGTGACTCTGGTGCCAGCCATCCGGCCGGGAACCGGGATCCGGAGGTCCCGCCGCAGACGGTCGCCCGCTGCGTGGGCCTCTTCGCGCGGGACGGCGGTCAGGGCACGGAGGTCCGCGGGCGCGGCGCTGACGCGGTCATCCGGCCGGCATAGATGGTGACGCCCCGGGCACGAGCCTTCTCCGCGTACCCGGCACAGTCCGTGACGTGGTCCGCGCCACAGGCGGCTGCGGCGAGCAGGGCGTAGACCTCGCCGGTCCGGAACTGCCGCGAGCTCTCCACGGCCTTCCCCAGCGCATCGCTCACATCGTCGTAGCGCTGCTCCTTCAGAGCCAGGCGCGCCTCGAGAATGACGATACGTGAATCGGGGTCGTCACCGCCATGCTTTCTGCCCTTCTTCTTCGACGATTCAGATTCATTCCCGCTCCTGCCGGTACCGCTCGCGGGCCCGGCGCTCCTTGGGACCGCCGCCTTCGCCGCGTCCAGCGCTTGCCGCGCGTCGGCGAGGCGGTCTTCATCGAGGAAGAGGCGGGCCATCTCGATATGAGTGGAGCGGTTCAGAGCCGCCCGCCACTCGGCCCGCTCCTCTTCCGTCAACTCGCGCTCGAGGGTCTCCATCACGGAGCCGTCGTCACCGAGAAGCTCGGTGAGAAGTTTCGCGAGGCGCAAGGTGAACCCGCCGGCCGCGTTCCTGACGTCGCCAATGCGTTCTTCGTCGAGTGCCTGCCGGAACACCGTCTCGGCCTCGGCCGACTCGCCTACGGTCCGCAATGCGATCGCCAGGCGCAGGAGCCCGGTCTTGGGGCGGTGGTCCTCGGCGAGACAGAGCGCGAGGACCTCGCCGTTGCGATCGAACCACATGCGTTCGGGTTTACCCTGGACGTCAAGCGCAAACGGTGTGCGTCCACCGCGGAGGGGAAGCCGGCCATGGACCGTGCGGGGCTTGTCGCCGGCAAGCTGGACCTGGAACGGCAGTACCAGGCCCATGCCATCGGCGTGACCGAGAGATTCCTCCTCGATGATGACGTCCTGTGGGCCGTCATCCGTGGTGACGACACGGACCCGGCGGTTTGCCGAGGGGAATTGCCGGACTTCCCCCGCGATGTGCCACTGCCCGTTCGCGGTTTCCTTCGTCGTGTAACTGTAGAAGACCAGCGGGACGCCGGTCCCGTAAATGTATTGCTGCGCGAAGCTCGTCAGGTCTGCCCCCGACATCTTCTCGATGGCGAGGATGAACTCCTCGGTGGAGATCGGGCCGTTTCGCGCCGCCTTGACGATGTAGCTGAGCATGGTGGGAAAGGCCTTCGGATCGATGAAACGTCTCGACAGCATGTCCAGCACCAGGCCGCCCTTGGTGTAGATGATCGCCGAGTACACCTGGGCAGAGATGCCGGCGAGACGGTTTCCGAGCACAACCGGCCCGAGAGACTCGAGGGTCATCCCGTTGAATGTCTGCAGGATCCTCGTATCCCATCCGGCGAACGGCCCGGCCTCGAACTGGTGACGGCCGCCGAGCTTCTCGCGCGAGTACAGCAGACTGGAGTATTCCGCCATCGCCTCACTCAGCCACTGATCCCTGTAGCTGCGCCAGCCCACCAGATGGCCCCACCACTGGTGGGCAATCTCATGGGCGATGATGGCGCGGCGGTCCGGCGTACGAAACAGTGTCTCGAGCAGGTCCCGGTCATCGATCATCGTGCTTGAGAGCATGATGAAACCGAGGAATCCCTGCGAGCCGCTCTGCGGCAGGGTCACGACTGTCATTTGATCCAGCGGATACGGACCGAACGTCTGCTCGAAGAACTGCAGCGAGGCGATGGTGGTCTTCTGGATCTCGTCGATGTCTGCTTCCCATAGCTTGCGGGTATCCTTGTCGTAGGCGAATGTGACGGCGACGTGACCGGCCTGGACCCTGGTCAGCTCGAACTTGCCCATCTGGAACGCGAATGCCGCAGACGGAAAATCGAGACGCCGTCGCTCCCAGCGCATGCCCTTGTCCTGGCCACCCTCCACACGCTTGCCGCTGGCCACGAGCTGCAACCACCAGGGCCAGCGGAAGGTGACGTCGTAGACCGCGCGGTCGACACTGCCCGCATGCGGGTACCAGCCGAACGTATCGCCGAGGACGAAGCTGCCCTTCTTCACCTTCGCCAGCACGTTGCCCGTGTACTCCACCTGCACGACGGTGTGGCCGCCGTTGGCGGCGGGCTTGTCGAGCACGACCATGATGTTGTTCTGCACCTGGTTGAAGAACAGGTCGTTTCCGTCTTCTGACACGATGCGGTTGACCGTGTAGTCAGGAGACAGCGTGAGTTGCACGGACCGGCGGCCGCCCCTATCCCGATCGACCAGGTGCAGGCGAGTGACTCCGGTGAGGTGCTGGTCCTTCTTGTCGACCTCCACATCGATCTCATACCGCTCGGGCTCGAACCCGGGCAGACCGCCGCCCGGCCGTCCGGCGGTGCCTTTCAGCGGGAACTTCATCCATGTCTCCAGGCGGCCGAGATCGTTGAATTGCAGCGCTGCGTTCCGGCCATGGCGACGTGATTCGCTCAGTATCCGCTGGATTCGCCGCGCTTCATCCGCGTCGGCGATGTCGGAGAAAGCGGTGAAGCGCCCCAGGGTGACCTGTTCAGTCTCCTGGGGCTCCTCCGCGTAGAAGAACTCGGCCGTCTCCTGGAAATGCTTGGCGACCATGCCGCTGGTCAGATGAGCGGCGAAGTACTCTTCGGCGCCGACATCGTCGATGGCTCGTCGGAACAGCGCCGGTTCGACGCCAAGGACACGTCGCTCACCGCTGTTCTTCCACCACTCCCAGCGCCGGCGGGCCTGGGCGAGACGAATCTCGTTCTCGGCGGATGTATCGCGCGTCGCCAGGAGCCGCTCGCGATCCTCATCGCTGGTGACGACGAGGATCGCCTCGTGGAAGGGAGCATCCATCGTGGTGGAATCGGTGAATAGATCGAGCTGGTGGGCCTCGATGGCGTCCGGTGGATCCAGAAGGATGCGGCCATGGCCCACGAACAGCATCTCCATGACGCGACCGGCAACCGGCGTGGCGGGGTAGACGACGCCGTTCCGGAAGCGGAACGTGGCGGCGCCGGTGCGCAGGTCGACGTTGTGGACGGAGTATCTGTTGCCGGTTTGCAGGCTGGCACCGGCGATCTCATCGGTAACGGCGTCCGGGGTGACCGCGCGTGGCGCAGTGGGCAGAGATCCGGCCGCCACCAACAGGAGGACCGGAACGACCCAGACCGGAGGGGACGAGCCCAGCCATCGGCCCTTCCGGGGTGAAGAAGAAACGTGCCGGTCGCTCCGATGCGGTTGCGCACCGGACGGACGCTGGCTCGACGACTGGAACATGCGGACCTCCCGGGACGGGCGCCAAGAACGCGCGGACGATCTCCTCTGTGATGATGCCGCAGTATCCCACGGGTCACCGCGTCAGTCAACAAAAACAGGCGGACCAGCACCGCTGGTGATGTCAACGGGCACGGGCATGACGACATCATCGTCGGAGCGACGCAGCGCTTCGTTTTCTTCGAGGAGGGGGCGGCCTGGATCTACTGCTGTTCGCGGGACGGTATCGTGCCGGATTGGCGGATGCGTCCGACCCTGTCTACTGCGATGTGGGGCTGGGCTGTGGCGCGGGGACCGAGCCAGGGACCCGGTGCTCTGTCCCGACCGGGGCGGAGCCCTTCCTGCGGATGGCGTGCGCCGTCTTGATCATCCCGTACCGGCTGAGGATGTAGTTGCGCGCGAAGTGCGAGACCGCTCCGGGGAGGTCGTTCGGCGCCCCGGCGAAACGGCGGACGATGCCGGTCAGGGAGTATGCCTCGCGCAGGAAGGTGTAATAGCCTTCCTGTAACTGGTCAATGCTCATCCCACCGGGTCGGATCAGGACGTGTGCTCCATCGAAGAGGGGCCAGTTGTAGTCCATGGCGACGTCGGAATCTGGTGGGCAACTCGCCCAGGGCAAGAGACTGCCGCTCGCGACGGCGTCATCGAAGGTTCCCGTTCCGGGATATGGCTGGATGATGTTCGCAACGATGAACTCGACCCTGTTCTTGTAGATGAACTCGAGGGTGCTATCGAAGACCGCGGCGGTGTCGCCGTCCAGGCCGAAGACGAACGCGCCCATGACCTGGATGCCGGCATCGTGGACGCGGCGCACCATCTCCTCCATCTTGCCGGCGGAATTCGACCACTTGTCGAGTCCATCGATGCCCGACTGATTGACCGACTCGATGCCCAGGAAGAGCTCGCGGCAACCGCTGGCACGCGCCAGCTCGAGGAGCTCGGGTCTCTCCGCGATGTCCATGGTCAACTGGGCCGCCCAGGGCCGCCCCAGCGGCCGGATCGCCTCGCACAGGGAGCGGAACGAGCCTCGGGCGTTATAAAGGTTATCGTCCCAGAAGAAGTACCGGTCCGTGAACCCCGGGCCCATGCAGGCGGCCAGTCGATCGCCGTAGCGGCGGCCGATGACGGGGAGCTTGACCAGGGCCTTCACCAGGCTGTTGAAAAAACCCGGCCCGGCGCGGCCGATGGTCTCGCGGGTGAAGGCGGCTCCCTGGGCCTTGATCTCCTCCACCACGTCCTGGACGTCTCGGTTGCGGATGGTGGGGCCGTTCGTGATCTTCACGGCGCAGAAGTGGCAATCGAGCTTGCAGCCACGCGCCAGCGTCGTGGAAGCAAGGACCTGCTGTGGACGGGGACTGAGACCATCCCAGATGCTCATGTCGATGGCCAGCGTGCCGCGCTTCCGGATGTTGCTGAAGCCGGCCTGATAGAGCGGGCGGACAGGCCTCCCCTGGCGGATGTCGTCGAACAGCTGCGCGGCCGCCCATTCCCCCTCACCGGCCACCACCGCGTCCACATGGCCGAAGCGCGTTCCCTCGTCCGTGCATGCCGAGGCATGGGCGCCACCGAACACCACCGTCAGTCTCTTGCCGGCGGCGGCGTACGCCGCGCGCGCTTCCCGCGCCCGCCGATAGCCTTCGCGCGCCGAGTTGGTGTAGGAGGTGATGAACAGGACATCGTGATCCCCGCGGCTGAGGTCGACCTTGCTCTGGAGAATCTCCTCGAAGGGTGTCGCCCCCTCGATGCGGTCGTGCTGCACCGCCACCTGCGTGGTGTGGTCGATGACACCGTTCTTGCGCAGGAAGCCGACCATGTAGGCGAAGCCGATCCCGGGACTGCGCACGAAGGGCCCGGTCCGCCTCTCCAGGCGCTTCAGCAGGCCGGCCTTGCGGATCGGCTCGTCGACGATGTAGGAGTCCTCTGGGGTGAGGCAGAGCAGATTACCGATGCGGGGCAGGATGACCTCCAGGCTCCGGGAGTGGGGTAGCGCCCGAGGCGAGAGGCACTCTACTCTCCAACCGTGACAAACGCAAACCTCCGCCAGCTTCCTGGCCGGTGGCGGCCGCCAGGCCGTTCCGGCAACCCGCACGGACGAATCCTCCGGTGGGACTCAGCGGGGGTTGCCCAGGGATCGGCCGTGGAGGTGAGCAGCGGTCATGCCTCGCCCCGGCGGTTGGGCACCCGGCTGATGGGCACCGGGCGTCGACTGCCGGTGGTTCCTCCCGGGGGCGAGGCGACCGCGTGGCGGCCGGACCGCCTGGAAAGAGCCGGAATCGGCCTGGCGAGGTGGTTCTGGTTGCACAAAACGTCACAAAGGCGCAGAATACTCGGGCCGGAACCGAGACAGCCCGCGACGTGATATTGACATGGCTTCGCACCGGCGCCGGCTGAACTCCGGGCAGCACAGGAGATCTGGTGAATCGGATGACGCAGGAGAGAAGCCGGGCGACGTTCCCGGCGCACTGGGTCCAGGGCACCCTGTTGCTGGTCGCCATGGTGCTCCTGCCCGTGAGCGTGTTCGCGGGGAATCCATACAAGTGGATCGCACCGTCTCCAGCGGAGATGGAACTGACCGAACTCGACTGGTACCCGGACGCGCCGGCGGTATTCCTGAAGCGGGCGACCATCCTCATCTTCGGGTTCGAGGGGAGCAAGGGATTCCCGACACGCTGGCATGAGTACCGGCGACTCAAGATCCTCAACTCGGAGGGTCTCCGACTGGCCACCGTGTCGTTGCCGTCTGCAAGCTGGGCGAAGATCGAGGATCTGGATGCCCGGATCATCCAGCCGGACGGACAGATCCGGAAGCTCAAGAGAGCCGATATCTTCAAGAAGGAGCGCTCGGCGAAGGACCGCTACCACGTGGTCTCGTTCGCCCTCCCGCAGGCCGAGGTCGGCTCGATCATCGAGTACCGGTACAGCGTCATCCTGCCCAACGTCCTGCACGCCTGGCAGCTCTATTTCCAGAACTGGCTGCCGGTGATGGAGAGCACCGTCGCCGTGGAGGTCAACCAGTACGCGGTATACGACATCAAGATCTACAATCCTCTGCCCATCGAACCGGAACTGGAGATCACCGAGAAGGCATCTCAGGGCGTGGTGACCAAGCGGGCGACCTACACGCTGCGAGATCTTCCCCTGGTTCCCGACGAACCGTTCAGTCCTCCATTCAGCGAGATTGCCGCCCGCCTGGAACTGATGCCTCGCCGGGCGAAGGTGGCGTACGGCGGCATGGTTCCGATCACCGGGGACCGATCGTGGGAGTATGTCGCGCGGCTGATGAGCTTCTCCTACGAACCGTTCGGCGAGTGGGCGCCCAAGACCGAACAGCTTGCCGAGGGCGCCGCCAGGAAGTTCGAGGACCCGCGCGACCGGGCCAGGGTGATCTACGACTACGTTCATCGCGGCATCGAGCTGGGCGATTCGCCCTGCAAGGGCGGGAAGGCCTGTCCGCCCGACAAGCTCATCAAGGCGAAGAAGGCGGATGCGTGGGACAAGCTGATGCTCCTGAGGTACATGCTGACGACATCCGGAATTCCCGCGTCGGTGGCGCTGATGAGCACACGGCTGGACCCCGTGATGGACGAACGTTTCCCGGATTCCTCCAAGATCCGGCACATGCTCGTCACCGCCGAGGTGGGCAAGGAGCACATCTTTCTGGATCCCCTGAACGAGTACTACGGATTTGCCAGGCTGGAACCGCACCTCGAGGGTGTATCGACGATTCTCGTGGACGAGAAGTCACCGGAGTGGCTGACGACCCCGCGCCGGTCGGCCGACGAATCGGTCCGCCGGGCCCGGGTGGAACTGCATGTCAATGGTGAGGGGATCGTCTCCGGCACCGGAAATCTGCGGCTGACGGGTCACCATGCCTGGCTTCAGGAGATGTGGGACAAGAATAATCCGGCGTTGTCGATATGGAAGGAATGGTTGACGCTCGCGGGCATCCAGCCGGTGTCGCTGGAGACCGCCTACCCGGACCTCGATGTGGGCCCCGAGGAGATCGACACGGGGAAACGGCAGGGGACGTTCTCGAGCACCTGGAGTCTGGCGTCCTCGCAACCGACGGACCTGGTGACCCTCTCCTCGGCGGCGCCACTCTCGATGGAACACAACATCTTTGTCCTGGAGGCGGACAGGCGGTCCACCGAGGCGCGGTTGCCCTTCGCGTTCGTGGACGAGATCGAGGTCCACGTCGACTGGGCCGAGGGCTGGCAGCTCGACGGGTGGCCGGAGGAGGGCAAGCTCGCCAATGATGTGGGCGAGTTGCGCACCGAGGTCGAGATGGAGGGTCGATCGTTGAGATACCGGCGGATTCTCCGGCTGAACGAGACGGATGTGCGCACCGGGAGACCGTACTCGCACCTACGTGACCTGTTCGAGGCGTGCGTCCACGCCGACCTGCAACCGATCCTCGTGGCCCGGGAAGACTGACGAACGGCATGCGCAACGCCGGCAGGATGCTGATGGTCGTGGTGGCCGGTGTGGCCGCTGCCCACGCGGCCACGATCAACCGGCGCTCCGTGGAGATCCTGATCGACCACGGCGAGATCCACGTCGAGGAACGCCTCGAGATCCAGATCGAGACCGCCGCGGATGTGGAGGAATGGAACGCATACGGCATTCCTCTGAACGAGAATCAGAAGCTGGTCAGTTGCAGCGCCCGTTACGTCAATGCGAAGGGCAGGACGGTCGGCACGGTGCGCCGTTCGAAGAATCGACGGCGCCAGTCGGTGGGATCCGATCTGTACAGCTCGCGGTGGGTCAGCGTCATTCCCTTGCCGGACCTGGAGATGGGGCAGACGCTCGAGATCAGCTACACGGTGGTGGAGGAGCCGTACTACGAGACGGCGCACGTCCTGCTCGGTCTCGAGACTCCCCAGAAGGAGCTGGTCGTCCGCGTCACCACGCCGCTGGAGAATCTTCGCTGGAGAGTCGAAGGCGACGCCACACGCTTTGAGGTGGCACGACAGAGAAACGGTCTGTCGATCCACAGCGGCGATATCCCGGGGTACACCGTGCCCGAGCAGGGGCCCAGCTATGTCGCGATGGCGCCCGGTGTGCGGCTGTCGTGGTCGAAGGCGGCCACCTGGAGGGACGTGGGCCTCTGGTACGAGACGCTGGTGACCGACTTGCCCGCCGAGGACGAGGTCCTGGCGAACCAGGCGCGCTCGCTGCTCGCGGCGGACTCCAGTCCCCCCGACTCGATCGAGGCCCTGGCGAGATACGTCAGGGAAAAGGTTCGGTACGAGGCGGTGGAGATCGGCATCGGTGGCTTCCGGCCCTCACCCGGGCAGGACGTCGTTCACCGGGGCTGGGGAGATTGCAAGGACAAGGCTCATCTGCTGTCGAAGATGCTCGGCAGCATCGGCATCCCCAGCCACATGGTCCTGATCTCCAGTGGCACGGGAGAACGGGTCGATCCGGAGTTTCCGGACCCGTTCCAGTTCAACCACGCGATTCTTGCGGTACCCGAGCGTTTTGCCGGCCCGTCGCACACCGACGCGGTGGTCGATGGATTCCTGCTCATCGACCCGACCTGGGAACGAGGAACCAACGAATGGCTCCCGCCGTCGGATCGCGGCCGCAGCGCCCTGCTGATCGACGGCCGCCGGAGCCGGCTCATCGACGTCCCGGAACTGGCAACCACCGAGACGGCGGCGGTCGAGTTGCACGGAGAGGTTGCGCCGTCGGGTGATATCCACGGGACCCTCAGCCTGCGGTTCACCGGTGAGGCTGCGGTGTCGTGGCAGTCCCTGATCGGGACCGTGGCCCGGAGCAAGGTCGAGCAGATCATCAGCCGCCAGGCCGAGTCGGTGCTACCTGGAACCCGCCTGTCGAGGATCGTCTGGGAGAACCTGGCCGCAGGAATTCCCGGCATCGAGATCCGTGGCGAGGTGGAGGTGCCCCGGTTCATCACCGGGCGGGACGGGCGGCGGCACGTGCGCTCACCACACCTCACCTCGTTCCCGTCGCCGCGTCTTCTTGACGACCGCACCGTGCCCGTGGTTCTGGCGGCGGGACGGCATTCTCTCGGGATCGATCTGGACCTGCCGGAGAACTGGTGTCCGGTGGAGCCTCGCCACGAGCAGATCTCCAACGCGCTGGGAATCCACTCCATCGAGGTCTCCCCGGACGATGGCGGTGGACTCCATATGAGGCGAGAGTCGACGATCTGGCGATCCTGGGTGGCGCCGGCGGATTTCGATGACCTCAGGGCGCTGGCGCAGGCATCACTCGACGCCGACCGCCGTCCCCAGCGATTGCGGTGCAACGAGCCTGGAAACGAAACGGCCAGTGGCAACCCGTCAGACTGAGTTCTGTGCTTGCACGGCAAGTGAGGGACACGCGGGCGTCGTGCGGGACACCGGATCACCGGTCTGGACATGGGGAGATGCTGGTCCTACACGGCGGTGACCGTCCCGACCGCGAGGCAGAGCCGTCTTCGCGGGTGGCGGAGCGCCTGGTGCGCGCGAATTGTCCGGCAGCTTCCGGTGTCACGGCGCGGGACGAACGGGCTCCGGGACCGTCCTGGTCTCCTCCGCCGGAATGCGGCCCGGGCACCGCACTCCGATGCACGGTACCGCTGCACATCTGGCGGTTGACCGGTGTATAGGGGAGTGATGAGTGACGAGGTGCCCAGTCTCGACGCGGCTCTGCCCGCCACGGCCTGTCCGGCCCCGCTGGCAGCCGGTGAGGCCGGGGAGATGTGGATGGAGCACGCGCCCCGCCTCCTCCGTGCGGCCATCGCCCTGGGCGTGTCGAGTGACGAGGCTCCAGATGTCGTGCAGGAGACGCTTCTGGCGGCCCTGCGCGCGTTTGCGCGCTTCGACCCGTCCCGGGCGAGCGTGTCCGTATGGATGCACGCGATCCTGGTCCGCCGGGTGGCGAACTGGCGCCGGGGCCGACGGCGTCTGACACGGTTCCTGGCCTCATGGAAGCGGCGGCCGCCGGTCGCCACGGCTGCAGGCCATGATGCGCTGGTCGCCCGCCTCACACTGGCGCGTCTCACGCGACCTCTGAGCCATCGCCAGCGCACGGTTCTCGCACTCATCGAGGTCTGCGGCTTCTCTGCCGCCGAGGTGTCGACGGTCCTCGGCGTACGCGAGGCGACGGTGCGGTCTCATCTTCGACAGGCCCGGACCGTGCTTCGCGGGCAGACCCGCGACAGGGGCTGATGCCCGAGGAGATCCGATGAGAGACGAAGACAGCGCTCGGCAGTTCACGAAACTCGTCCACCAGGTGGCGGAGTCGATCGCGCCCCCCGCCCCGCCGGCCGACCTGGCGGCTCGCCTGCAGATCGGCGTGCCCCGCCGATATCGCCCGGCGTACTGGCTGGCGGTCGCCACCGTGCTGGCAGGGATGGCCGGTCTGGTCTTCCTCCAGAGTGACCAGGGAACGGGACACCCCCCCGTGACGTCTCGACCACCGCGGGTGGTTGTCGAACGCCTGGACGTCAGGGGCATCGCCGTCGATCCGGCGATGCTCGAGCCCGCCGGCGCCGGCGTCGTCGTCCTCGACGCGTGGTCGTCGCGGCGGAGGCCCCGAGCAACAGGGGAGAACCCCGATGTTCGATGATAGGCACGTCGTTGCGAGCCGGCGGCAAATGAACGGCGGTCGAGTCATGTCCTGGGTCTCGGTTCTCGTGCTGATCGCGGCCGCGGGTTCGTCGCTGACCGCTGCACCCGATCTCGACGTCTCCGACACCATCGGTCGGCCGGCGTATCACGTGCGCATTCTGCGGGCACGCCTTGCCGGGGGATTCCCTGGCTCGGCCCTGTTCCGGCCGGACGAGGTCCTCATTCCGTCGAACGATACCGGTTTCTGGGGCCAGCCGGACCAGATCGAGTCGTTGCGCAAGGCTCTGGGCGCAACCACCATCGAGACCACCCCCGGGCTGGTGACGCGCAGCGGCGAGGCGCCTGCCGGCGGACCGTACCGGTTTCGCACGACGCTCGGCACCGAGGTCGTCGACATGACCTTTCTTGGTGAGCCCCTGGGAGACGGCTGGCACCGGATATCGATCGAGGCGACCGACACGTCCGGCGAGGAGCTGCTACACGCCGTCATCCGGGTCGAGTCACCGGCAACCGTCGCCCTGTTTGCGCCGCTTCCCGATGGAGAGACCGGGATGATTCTGGCCGTGACGCCCCTCTCGCGTCTCCCGGCCGCGGGAGACGGCTCCGAGGCCGGCACGACGGAGCGGGACGGCGGTCGCGTCCATGGTGACGAGGCGCCGTGGGAAACGTTCGAGACCGACCGGACCGTCCGCATCGCGGGAGTGGACGGGATCACCAACCCCGAACGGGTGACGAGTGTGATCCCGGTCTATCCCAAGTCCGCCCGGCAAGCCGGCCTCGCCGGCAAGGTGTTTCTCGAGGTGGTGATCGGGGTGGACGGCAGCGTCTCTCACGTCGTCGTCCTCAGCATGACCGAGGAGGCGGAGTGGCTGGCCGGCGCGGCGGTCGAGGCGGTGCGCCAGTGGCGTTACCGGCCGGCCACGACGGCGAATGGCCAGCACCCGGTACCGGTCCTGTTCAACATCGTCATGACGTTCACGCTGAACGACGATGGCGAGGACGCTGCCGGCGATCAGTCCTGACACGCCGCCTATTGCTGCGGTGATTCCTGGGCGGCGATCCAGGCTTCGATTTGCTCTTCCAGGACCGTGAGAGGCACCGCGCCGGAGAGCAGGACGGCGTCGTGGAAGGAGCGGATATCGAAGCGCTCGCCCAGGGTGGCCTCGGCGCGAGCGCGCAGCTCTCGGATCTTCAGCTCGCCGAGCTTGTATGACAGCGCCTGGGCCGGCCAGGAGATGTAGCGGTCGGTCTCGGTGGTGATCTCGTGCAGCGACAGCGCCGTGTTCGCGGCGAGAAAGTCGATGGCCTGCTGGCGGCTCCAGCCGAGCGCGTGCAGACCGGTGTCGACCACCAGACGGCAGGCGCGCCACATCTCGTAGGTCAGGCGGCCGAAGTTGCTGTACGGGTCGGTGTAGAACCCCGCTTCCAGCCCGAGCCGTTCGGAGTACAGGCCCCACCCTTCACCGAAGGCGGAGATGTAGGAGAAGCGCCGAAACGGCGGCAGGTTCTCGATCTCGTTGTTGAGCGATACCTGCAGGTGGTGGCCCGGCACGGACTCGTGCAGCGTCAGCGCCTCCAGCGTGTAGAGGGGGCGCTGCGCCAAGGATGTGGTGTTGACCCAGTAGGTGCCGGGCCGGGTGCTGCCCTGGGGAGCGTTGACGTAACGGCCCGCCGTGTACTTGGGAGCGATGGCGGCGGGCACCGGAGCGACGGTGTAGGGCAGGCGGGGCAGTGTGCGGAACAGGGCGGGCAGCTTGCCGTCCATCCGCTTGGCGATCCAGGCGGCGTCCTTGAGGAGTTCCTCCGGGGTTTTCGCATAGAACCGCGGGTCGGTGCGCAGGAAGGCCAGAAAGGCGGCGAAGTCACCATCGAAGCCCACCTCCTCGATCACCGCATCCATCTCGGCGCGAATGCGCGCCACCTCCTGCTGCCCGATGGCGTGGATCTCCTCCGGACTCAGGTCGAGGGTGGTGAAGTGCCGGATCTGCTGCTGGTAATAGGCCCGGCCGTCGGGCAGGTCCGAGGCCCCGATGGTGGAGCGGCAGGCCGGCATGTAGTCGTGGACCAGAAAGTCGAGAAAACGGCGATATCCAGCCACCGCCCCGTTCATCACGGCTTCCCGTCCTTCCTTCACCAGGCGCGCCCGCGGCGCGGTGGGGACGGTGAGCGGAAACGAGGTGAACGGGGCGAAGAAGACACTGTCGGACACATCCTCCACCACGTGAGCCGAGACGGTGCTGTCGAGTCCGTTCATGACCGCGCGTGGCAGCGTCATGCCGCGCGCCATGCCCAGGCGCATGTTCGCGATCTGCGCGTCGACGTGTGTGGGGAATGCCAGCAGGCGAGCGATGTAGTGCTCGTAATCGGCCACGGTGGCCAGCGGGACCTCCTCGGGCAGGCGGGCAAAGGCGGTCTGGAAACCGGAGTCGGCATTGAGGGGAATCTGCCAGGCGCCGAATTCCACGTCGGCAACGGCATCGTTGACTTGCCCGCGAAAGATGTCGGCCGAGATCTGATCCGTGCGTGTCAGCTCGGTCCTGTCGATGCGCCCGAGGCGGCCGAGGATGTCGCGCCAGAAGGTCGCCCGCCGTGTCTGGTCGGCGGCGGAGACCGCCGGCAACCGGTCGTCATATTCGTGACGTCCCACCGAGGTGGCCAGCAGGGGGTCTTCCTCCAGTCGAAACTCCCATTCCTCGTCGAACAAGCGATGCAACCGGGTTGTGGCGTCCTCGGCGAAGGCGCGCGCCACCTCGCTGCCGCTGCCTGCGCCTTCCGCACAGGCGGCGGCCAGGGCCGCCAGCAGAAGACCCGTCACCGGCCATGCCGGATGCCGGAGGGCAGAAAGCGGGGCGCGCCGGCCGCGCCGGCGAGATCTCGGGAACAGGTGGCAAGCTCGCGTCATGATCAAGTCTCCAACCGCCGGATGCCGGCGCGGAGTCGCCGCGCGGTGGCCTCCGCTCACCGGCCTGCCGGGCAACGGCCACCGGGCGACGCCCCTGGTCAACAGCCCACCGGGCGATGGCCTGTCGCGCCATCACTCTGGCTGGTGGCCGGATGTCTGACCGTCAGCAGCACCTGCACGGGACCCCTCATCCAGTCGTGTCGAAAAGCGCAGCATACCATGGGGTCCGGTCTCTCTTGGGGACCGGTCTGCACCGCATCCGCGGCCCGTGTGAGCATGTGAGAGGTGATATTCTGACTGCTTGCCATCCTCACGCGGGTGGGTGAGCCGCCATGAAGAAGACAGCATGTTTCTGACCGTGGCCGAGGCGGCACAGCGCCTGGGCGTCCCGGAAGCGACCGTCAGACGATGGCTCCGCCAGGGGAAACTCCCCGCCAGGGTAATGTCCGGCGATTTCAGCGAGGCGGTGGGTCGCCTGGAGAAGTGGGCCGCCGACCACCATCTCATCATCCACCAGGCCCGGCCGACCGGGACGTTGGTCGAGCCACCGCCGCCCGATCTTGGTGAGGCGCTCGAACGAGGCGGTCTCGTGTCGCGCCTCGGTGGTTCCGACGTGCGGACGGTTCTCGAGGGCGCCGTCGCTCATCTGCCGTTACCACCGGGAGTTGCGCGAACTCAGGTCCTCGAGCGCATCCTGCGGCGGGAGGCCATGGCCTCCACCGGCATCGGCCGCGGTGTCGCCATCCCGCATCCGCGCTCGCCGGTCGGCGATGGCAGCTATCCGGCGGTCATCACCGCCTGTCTGCTGACCGAGGCCGTCGACTTCGCGGCCGTCGATGGCCAGAAGGTCTTCGCCCTGTTCGTCATGCTCAGCCCCACGGTGACCCAGCATCTGGAACTGCTGTCCCAGATCTCCTGTTGCCTGAGGGACGATCGGTTCATCACCTCCCTGGGCACCTGCCGAGAAGTTGGTGACCTGTGCGACCTTGCCCGAGACGCGCGTCCGTGTCCAGCGGAATGACGCCGAGAGCGATCGAACAATGAGCTTCTTCTCTGCCGGCCGGGCTGCACGAGATCTCGACGAGCGCTTCCGCCTCATCCTGGTGGGCTCGCTGGTCGGCGCCTTCAGCGGCGGTGCCGCGGTGGCGCTGACGCGCGGTCTGGCGGCCGGGTCGGCGCTGCTGGCGCCGGCGCGCCGGAGTCCGGCGGCCTTTCTCCTGCCGATGGCCGGAGCCGGGCTGGCGGTGATCGTGCTACGGACCGTCTTCCGGGAAGGTGGTGGCCACGGCGTGCCGGAGGTCATCTATGCCATCTCGCGCCGGGGCGGACTGCTCCGCCTGCGGTCGGCGTTTTCCCGGCTGATCAGCAGCTTGCTGACCATCATCTCGGGTGGGTCCGCCGGCCCGGAGGCGCCGATCGTCATCAGTGGTTCGAGCCTGGGCTCGAACATCGCCACCTGGTTCGGTCTCAACGACCGGCAGCGCTACGTCATCGTCGGCTGCGGCGGTGCCGGCGCCATCTCGGCCATCTTCAACGCGCCGATGGCCGGCATCGCGTTCACCCTGGAGGCCATTCTCGGGGAATGGACGCCGGTTCACCTGGTGCCCATCGCCATGGCGTCGGTGGTGGCCACCGAGGTCAGCCGTCTCCTGCAGGGGAACCAGATTCCGTTCAGCCACGGCCACATGGAGGCCGGCCTGGGCGATCTGGCGGCCTCCCTCGGGCTGGCGCTCCTGGCCGCGGCCGGCACGGTGGCACTGATGCGCGGTCTGCGGCTGATGAGCGGAGCGTCGTGTCGCTTCATCGGCTCACCGGTGGCGCGGGCGGCGACCGGCGGTGTGGCGGTCGGCGTGCTGGCCATCTTCTGTCCCCAGGTGATGGGTGAGGGGTATGAGTTCGTGCGTGATGCCATTCACGGCACGGCCGGGGCCGGGCTGTGGATGGTGGGCGTGCTCACCGTCGCCAAGATCGTCGCCACCTGCCTGACCATCGGCACCGGTGGCTCGGGGGGAATCTTCGCCCCCTGTCTGGTCATCGGCAGCTTCGGCGGTGTGTTCTACGCGCGTCTTCTCCAGTGGGTGGGATGGCCGATGGCGGCCGGAGGCGAGAGCCTGTTCGCGTTGCTGGGCATGGCCGGCATGCTCAGCGGTGTCCTGCAGGCGCCGCTCACCGGCATCCTGCTGATCCTGGAGATCACCGGCAGCTACAACCTGGCCCTCCCGGTGGTGCTGGTCGCCGTGCTCACCGCCACGCTCAGCCAGCGGCTCGAGCCGCATTCGATCTATCACCGGGAACTGATCGAACGGGATGCCCTGCTGCGCCCGGGCACCGACGCCCGGGTGCTGGCCGACATGAACCTGGACGAGTTCGTCGAAGATCAGCAGGTGATGCTGCATCCGGAGCAGACGCTGCGCGATGTGGTGAGACACACCCTCGAGACCCAGCAGACCATCTACCCGGTGGTGGACCCCGACACGCAGGCCTATCTCGGCCTCGTCGACACCAATGTTCTGCGCTCTCATCTGTTCGATCCGGCCCTCCATGCCACGGTGCTCGTCGAGCAGATCATGCTCCGCTCGGTCCGACCCCTGTCGCCCCGGATGGACCTCATCGACGTGATGGACCGCTTCGAGATCGAGGGCCTCACCTGTCTTCCGGTCGTGCACCATGGCGTCTGCCTGGGCATGATCCCGAAACTTCGTATCCTGGAGCAGTACCGTAGAGAACTGATCCTGCAGGAGAACCGATGACGAAAAACGCGAGGAATTCCATCAACCGCCAGATGCTTCACGTGTTCCGCAACACGCCCTTCGGCCGGGAGACGCTGCTCCAGTCCATCCACTACTGCCAGCAGGCGTCCCTGGAGCTGAGCGTCTACATCCCGACCCGCCCACAGTTTCTCATGTACTTCGACAACGCCATCTCGACCGTCGATCTGGATCGGTCCTATGTCCGCGCGCCCGAGACCGCCGCCGAGCATGCGGAGGAGATCCTCGCCGGTTCCGGCGTGCCCCATCAGATCTTCGAGCCGACGGACTTCACGGCGCCCACGTTGCCCGAGGTGCCGACGAATTTCTCCGTCATGTGCTGCCCGCGATCGATCAGCAACGTGTCGACACGCATCGGTCTGGGCTACATCGGGCCGCGCGTGCGACAGATCGCGCAGAATGCCGCCTTCCCGGTGCTGTTGCCGTCGGCGGTCTTCAAGCCCTGGCGCCGGGTGGCCTGCTTCTTCGGCGGCTCGGCCCATGGCCAGCGCGCCGTCCGGTACGCGCTCTGGCTGGGTCGCACGGCGGACGCCGAGGTCCGGATCTTCACACAGCCGGAGCGCCGCCCGCGCGTCGACATGCGCGCCGCCCTCGAGGTCACCGGGGCCGATCCGGCCACCTGGACACTGTTCGACCCGGGAGATCTCCGCGAGAATCTCTACGCCGTGCCGCACGATGCGCTGGTCGTGGTCGGGGCCTATGGCCAGGGGCTGACGCGGGAGTTGCTCTTCGGCAGCAAGGTCGAGGTGATCCAGACCGTCCTGCCCAACCCGATCGTCATCGTCGGGCCGCGGTGCGATCCGGAGGTCCTGACGGTTTCCTGAACACGACCAGATACTGGAGGGTGCGGAGATCCTGGTCCCGCATCACCTCCACCGACAGGGTGAACGGCCGCGGGGCACCCTCTGCATCCGGCAGGGAGGTCGCCACGATGGCCTGCGGGTCGCCGGCTGCCACTGCGGCCGAGAGCGATTCGTCGACCGCCGGTCCGAGCGCCGCGGCGGCGGTCTCACCCACCACCCGGGCGGCACGGTCGCCCACCAGGGTCTCGACGCCGCGGCTGGCGAGCACGATGCGGCGGTCGCGGTCCAGAACGAGAATCGGAACATCCAGTTGCCGGAGGAGATGTCGGGAGCGGACCTCCAGGAGGCGGATGCGATCCCGCTGCAGCCGGTCGGCCTCGCGGGTGCGGGCCAGCACCGCTGTGAGCCCCTCGGCCAGCCGGCGCGTTTCATCGTCGGGGAAGTCGGCCGGCAGGAGCCGGTCCTCATCGCCCCGGGCGATGCGGCGCACCATGACACGCAGCCGGGTCAACGGCGCGGCGATGCGGGCGGGCAACCAGATCATGAGAGCGATCTGGAGCAGGATCCCCACGACCAGGAGAGTGACGAGGTTGCGCAGGCTGGTCTGGGTGAGGCTGGTGACCTGTTCCCGGTCCGCCTCCAGGCGGTCCCAGCTCCGTTCGGCGAGGCGGTGCAGGTCCGCTTCCAGCTCGGCCCCTGCCGCGTCGAGGTCGCCGGGCAGCGCCTGATCCGCGACCCCAACCCCCGGATCGGGCGGCGGGCGATCCAGCCGTGCGGCGTACACGGTCAGGGCCCGCCCGATGGCGGCCAGCCGGGGGCGGATCCGATCCGAGAAGGCCAGGCCACGCTTGCACGCCGCGGCGGCGGCCATTGCTGCCGCCTGCGCGTCGTGCGCCACCGAGGGGTCATCCGTGTAGGCGGCGAGCCGGGCCAGCATCCGGGCCTGCGATACGTTGGCCTGGATCTCCTCGACCAGCCTCAGTTCCACCGCGTCGACCTCGGTCACCACCTGGAGACGGGAGACGATGGTCGTGTAGGTGCCGACCGCCAGGGCCATCACGCCGACCATCAGCGTCGCCGACAGGGCCAGGCCGAGGGCGATGCGCACGCGCATCGTCCAGGGTCCGTGGAAGATGCCGATCAATGGTTGGACGTCTCCTTGTCGCCGGATCCGAACGCCTGCAGCGCGTCGTCGTGGCCGACGGCCAGGAGCCGGTCGTATTCGCCGATGGTCGCATCGGGATCCGGTGTGTTGTCGATCTCCTCGACGAAGTCGATGTCCCCGGACTCGGTGATCTCCTTCCGGCGGCGCCGGATGGCCACCACGTTGACGCCGTAGCGACGGCGCGCGTCGATCTCGCGGAGGGCCTTGCCGATGAATTCCTCGCGCGGAATGATCTCGGCGAGGGAATGACCGGAGGCCAGAGGGATGCGCTCGGTGATCTCCGGGGCCAGGAGGGAGCCCGCAAGCTGGGCGCCCAGCTCGCGCTCGACGCTGACCACGCGGTCGGCGCCCACCGCGTTGAGAACGTCCTCGTGCAGATCCGAGATGGAGCGGGCGATGATCTGGGGCACGCCGAGACGACGCAGGATGACCGTGGTCAGGATGCTGGCCTCCAGCCGCACGCCATGGGCCACGATGGCGACATCCACCTCCTCGAGTCCGGCCTCGCGCATGGCCCGCTCGTCGGTGGAGTTCATGCGCAATGCCTGACTGACGTCGTTCTTGATCCCCTCGATGATCTCTTCATCCTGATCGATGGCGATCACCTCGGCGCCGCCCCCGGCCAGGGAAACCGCCACGGCTCGCCCGAACGCTCCGAGACCGAGCACCGCAAAGATCTTCATCGGTTCTCTCTCCTGGGTGACGACCGTCTCATCCGACCACCACCTGTCCCTCAGGATAATGGATGTCGACCCGCGCCCGGCGCTGGCCGATGGCCAGGGCCAGGGTGAGCGGCCCGGTCCGGCCGATGAACATCAAGAGTGTCAGGATGAGCTTCGCGGTCGCACCCAGCGAGGGTGTGATGCCGGTGGACAGTCCCACGGTGCCGACGGCGGAGATCGTCTCGAAGAGCAGGGCGGAGAACGGCTGGGCCGGTTCGGCAGCCAGCATCAGTCCGAAGAAGAGCAGCACGACCCCCACCGCGATGACCGCGATGGCGGTGGCGCGCAGGACGACCACGGCCGGCACCCGGCGCCGGAACATCACCACGTCGTCGCGGTTCAGGAGCAACGAACGGATGGAGAGGACCAGCACGGCTGCGGTGCTCGTCTTGATGCCCCCGCCGGTGGATCCCGGGCTGGCGCCGACGAACATCAGCACGCCGACGATGAGCAGGCCCAGCGGGGTGAAATGGGCGAGGTCGACGGTGTTGAAGCCGGCGGTGCGGGCGCTGACCGAGTGGAACGCCGCCGCCGCGATCTTCGCACCCGGCGACAGGTCGCGCAGACCCGCGTCGAACTCGACAAACAGGATGAGCAGGGTGCCGCCGGCCAGCAGCAGGCCGGTGGTGGTGAGGACCAGCTTGGTGTGAGCGCTCCAGGAGCGGACGGCGGATCGCCACTGGCCACGCACCAGGCGGGGGTCGAGGATCTGGCCGACCACCGCAAAACCCAGACCGCCGGCAACGATGAGCGCGGCCACCGTGGTCAGGACGATCGGATCCGCGGCATAGGCGGTCAGGCTGTCGTCCCAGAGAGCGAACCCGGCGTTGTTCCACGCCGAGATCGAGTGAAACAGCCCCAGCCAGACCGAGGAGAACCAGTCGGTCTGGTCGAGACGGAAGCGCAGCGTCAGCACGACCAGTCCCACGGTCTCGAAGGCCAGTGTCAGCCCGACGAGATACCTCAGCCCTGACATCAGGTTCTCGACCGTCGACGCGTCCAGCGCCGTCACCAGGGCGGCGCGGGATCGGGCTCGCAGGCGGCGCCCCAGCAGCGTCACGATCGACACCGACAGCGCCATGATGCCGAGGCCCCCGATCTGGATCAGGCAGAGGATGACCACCTGCCCGAACAGGCTCCAGTCATGGGGCGTGGAACGCACGACGAGGCCGGTGACACACACCGCCGAGGTGGCGGTGAACAGGGCATCGACGAAAGTCGCGTGCAGGGAGACCGTGCTGGCCACCGGCAAGGACAGCAAGGCGGTGCCGAGGGCGATGGCGACGAAGAAGGAGACCACCACGAGCTGGGCCGGCCTCGCCTCCAGGGCGCGCATCCACGGCTTCAGAAAAGCGGACTCCGCCACGGTGGAGGCACCGGCCAGGACCTGGCGGACGGCCACCAGGGCGAAGGCGCCTCCCGGTCGGTGCCAGGCGAGGAGCAGGGCCAGCGAGACGGCGACGAGGGCGGCGTCGGGGAGGAGCGGACGGAGCGAACGGGACCGCGAGCGCTCCACCGCGCCGTGGAGGGCGAACTCGAGGGCGAACAGGACGACCGCCACGCGGCAGACCGATGCCATCAGCGCCTCCGACCAGTCGGCCGGCGGCAGGCGCAGTCCCCGGAAGATGAGGAAGGCGAGCAGGCCGAGACCCACCGTGCCCAGCCCGGCTCGTCGCATCCAGCGATGGGCGCTCTTCAGCAAGATTCCCTAGGGTGGTGAGCGCAGACGGCGCCCCGGGGAGGAGACGGCGCCCCGGTCAGGTGCTCACACGGCCGCAGACGCTATCACGCCGGCGCGGTTGCCTTCCTGAGGCTGAAGGCCCAGGTCGCCAGCAGCATCAGACCCAGGGTGACCACGATGGCCGGGCCGGTGGGGAAATCCCATTGATAGGAGGCGATGAGCCCGAGGGCCGAGCCGACCCAGCCCACCGCCCAGCCGAGAACGAGACGCACCTGCATGGATCGCGCCAGCAGGATGGCGATGCAGGCGGGGATCACCAGGTAGCTGAACACCATCAGGACGCCGCCGATCTCCACCGAGAAGGTGATGATGATGCCGAACGTCAGGTAGAAGAGAAAATCCCACAGCCGCACCCGCCAGCCGCGCGCAAACGCCTCGGCGGGGTCGAAGCTGATGAGGAGAAAGCGCCGGCGCAGCAGCCAGTGAAACAGCCCCACACCCGAGTAGATGAACAGATCCTTGATGACCGTGGGCCAGGTCACCCAGAGCAGGCTGCCGGCGAGCGATTCCTTGATGTGCTCGGCGCCCTCGGGGGCGCGGTCGGCGAGCAGGAGGGCGGCCGCCGAGGCGACGACAAAGGTGATGCCGATCACCGCCTCCTGGGGAATGCGCTCGTGGCGCACCCGGGTGAGGGAGAAGACGGCGGCGGCGAGAATCGCAAACGCCATGCTGAACAGGGTCGAGGGTGTCTCTCCCGGGTGATAGCCCGCCACGAAGCCGACCACGGCGCCGAGGGCGGCGAACTGGGCCACCGCCAGGTCGACGAACAGCACCCGCCGCTGGATGATGTGAATGCCGAAGTAGGCATGAATGCCGACCAGCACGAAGCAGGCGGCAAACGGCGCGGCCATGAAGGTCAGCATCTCCATCATGGCGTGACGCTCTCGCCGTCGCCCGCCGGACCGGCGGCGAGATAGGCCGCCCGCAACCGCTGCACCCAGGTGTCCACCAGGTCGAAGTAGGTATCGACGCCGTCCTCACCGCCGACGAGCATCGGGACGATGACAGCGGTGATCCCGGTGCGCTGGGCGATCAGTTCCGGCTTGCGCCGCTCGAAGTAGTTGGCTGCCAGCACGACGGGGATCTTCTCCTCCGGGATCTGGCGGATCAGTTCCGCCACATGGCGGGCTGTGGGCGGAATGCCCGGCTTGGGCTCGACATAGTTGCGGATGTCCAGGCCGAACAGCGTGGCGAAATAGACCCAGTTCTTGTGGTAGCAGATGATCTTCCGGCCACGAAACGGCATGCCGCGGGCCAGCCAGCCGCCGAGACTGTCCAGGGCGCCCTGCTCCTTCAGGAACGGGATCAGTGTGCCCTTCATGGCCAGTGCGTCCAGCGTGTCGGCACCGATCAGGTCGACCAGCTCGTCTCCGTAGAGACGGCGATTGATGCGGGCCTGAAAATCGGCCAGGTGCGCGGTGTAGATGTCGCATCCCGAGGGGTCCACCTTGCACAGACCGGTGGCGATGTTGGCGGCGACGGTCTTGGCATTGATCGGCGAGGTCATGATGTGGGGATTGCCGTAGATATGGATGTCGCCGCCCAGGCGGGAGAGTGTTGCCGGCTTGCCGAGCAGAGTCAGACCATGGGAGGCTGAGACAAAACCGGTGGCTCCGTCGATGATGCGGCGGTTGCCCGCCTTGTTGACCAGAACGGGAGCCCACAGCTCCAGGTCCAGACCCGTGGAGATGAACAGGTCGGCGTCGCGCAGCATCAGCGCATACGACGGCTTGGGCTTGATGAAGTGCGGGTCTTCCTGCGGCGGGGCAATGGACCGGGCGGTGATCCGGTCGCCGCCGATTTCCCGGGCGACGGAGGCATAACCGGCGAGTGTGGTGACCACCTTCACCGCGCCGTGCGACGGGGCCGGCAGCCCGGCCGCCAGCAGCAACAGGGGGACGAGTGTCTTCTTCATCATCAGTACTCCGCGTGCTTGTGGGGGCCGGCCGCCAGGGTCACCTGCAGCAGCAGGCTGCGGTCCAGCCCGAGAACGCTGTCCCGGCGGTAGTTGAACTGGGAACGCAGGCGCACAAACTCGGATTCCCAGATGGTCAGATAGGGCGAATACCCCCATTCATGCTTGCCGAAGATGAGCTGGTCGTCGGCCCGGTCGAAGCGCAGGCCGGCAATGAATCGCCGGTTGATCCTGAACTCTCCGTAGAGATAACCGCCCCAGACGCGCAGATTGGGCCCGGTGTCGAACTGCCGGGAGGAGCGCACCAGCAGGCCGCGCACGGTGAGTGACCGATCGGCGGTGCGCCCCTGCGGGGCCCAGAAGTAGGTGCTGTCCACGCCGTAGATGTCGTGGTCCTGATCTCCCATCGGGTCGGCCGGGCCGAACACCCCATCGAGGGCGAACTCGAAGTAGCTGCTGGTGCCGACGTCCCAGAAGCTCTTGAAGCGCCCCAGGTAGGCCAGCCGATCGAATGATGGCCCGCCGAAGGCGACCTCGTTGTCGCCGTTGGTGATCTCCAGGCTGAACTCGGTGGAATCGGCCCACAGCGACGGCAGGCTCCAGTCGAGGAACAGGCCGGTGCTGTCCAGACCCTCTTCGCCGAAGCTCGCCTGGATGACGAGCGGCGCATCCACCTGGGGCAGCGCATGCTGGTGAAACCGGTTCAGCACGCCGAACTGCTGCCGTCGCTTGCCGAGGCTCAGGCCGAGCCGGCCGGGCAGGTTGGACCAGGTGATGTAGCCTTCCTCGATCTCGGCGCCCTCGTCCTCGGGGAACGACACGGTGAAGTTGAGCTGCGAGAACGGATCGAGATCCGACCGGATATTGATCTCCCACTCGCGGTTGGAGAAGCGGTCGGTGTCGCGCTCATCGGCGATGGCCAGGAGGTCGCCGGTGACCGAGATCTCGGGGTTGAGCTGGGGTTGCATCCGCGTGCCGGAGCGATACTCCGTCGTCGCGTCGATGCCCTTGCTCTCCGGCGTGCCGGCGGCCGAGGCCGCCGCCCGGGCCGCCTCGCGGAGCGCTTCCTTGCGGCGGGTCTGCTCGGAGGCTTCGAGCTTCGCCTGCAGTGTCTGGAGCTGGTCCGTGATGGCTTTTTGCTGCTCGATGAGGCTCTGGACCTGGGCCCGCAGTGCCTCGAGGTCGGGGTCGGGATGCTTTTCAGGTCGGGGCCCGGTTGCGGCTGCAGGATCGGTGTCCCCGGAGACGGGCGGGTCCGTCGTGTCCGCAGGAGCGGACTCCTCCGTTCCTGTCTGGTCCCCGGCGGGTTGCGGCGGTGAAGACGATGATCTGGTGTCGCTCTCCCCGGCGGTGAGGCTGCCGACGGAGAGCACGGCGATGAGAGCGGTGGCGCAGATTGCGCGCATGAGATTCCTCCGGTGAAACAGAAAAGATCACCGGCGGTCATCCGGAACGGACAAACCGCCGGAGGGAGAGGTCTCAGACGCGGGGAGGGCCGCGAGTGGAGAGGCGCAGGGCCCGCAGCGTCGAGCGCACGCAGCAGGCGGCCGGCACGACGGTGGTGACGAGATGGGGATGCGGCGCAGCCGGGGAGGCCTCGAGGGTGGCATGAGCCGTCGAGGTCAGCAGGCAGGCCAGGCAGATGGGTGAGGCGAGGCCTGGTCCGGTGGGCGCCGGCGCCCCGATGGCCACATCCGGCGGCCCGGTGAGCAAAGCAGCGTCATGGTGAGCGAACGACCCGACCAGCACACCCCAGATCAGGATGAGCGCCACCGCGCTCCCGATCACCCGCCTGGACGTGTCACCTCTCATGCAACCCCTGACGTGGACCCGACCAGCCGGGACACCGGACCGAACCACCTGAAATCTGGCCCCAGGATAGTTCAGGCTCCTGGACGCGGGCAAGCTGGCCAGGTCAAGGACTGCCCGCCGGCGAACTCGGGTGGGCTGTGGCAGCAACGAGCGCATCATGGCCCGTCCGGATCGCCGACACGATGGTGCCGCGCTCATTGAAAAAGGCCAGGCGGACGGAAGATTCCGTCAAGTGGCAGAAAGGCGGGGTCGTTATGGTCGTTCGATCCACGTCTTGATGGGCGGCGTGCCGGGCGTTGCCCGCTTGGCCCGACAATTCAGGAAATGCCGGGACCGGAGGCGCGGGACAGGGCGAGGAGGCGGGGGAGGACCTGACCGATGCCGTCGAGGATGAACTGCACGGCGATGACCGCGAGCACCAGGCCCATGATGCGGGTGATCACCAGGGAGAAGCCCCGGCCGTGCTTCTCCTCCAGACGGATCCAGCGCCACATGGAGAGCAGGCAGAGGAGGCAGGTGACGGCGATGGCGGTCAGCAGGGCGGCCCAGGCGTACGGGTCGTTCCCCGCCTTGGCCGACGAGGTCATTACCAGGGTGATCGATGCCGGCCCGGCCATCATCGGCACTGCCAGCGGGCACATGGCGATGCGCGCCACCGATGCCTCCGGGCCGGCCTCGGGGTAGGCACCGAAGAACTCCCGCTCCTTGCCACGAGCCAGCGCATATGCCAGCCCGAAGATGAAGATACCCCCGGCGATCTGCAGGGCAGCGGCGGTGACCTGCAGCTTGGCGAGCAAGGTGGTTCCAGCAAGAGCGAACATCGTCAGGATGACGGCGGCGATGACGGTGGCGCGCAGGGCGATGCCCCGGCGCCGTCCGGCGGGCAGTTCCTTGGTCAGGCCGAGGAAGACCGACGCCACCGCGGCCGGATTGACCACGATGTAGAGGCCGAGAATCGAGACGACGAACGTCCCGGCGGTGGCGCCCAGGGCATCGATCCAGGCCACCAGCGCATCGATCATGATCGCATCATCCGCCGGCCCGGAAGCGTCAGTCCAGATCCACGATCACCGGGGCGTGATCGGAAGGGGTGAGTCCTTCGATCTTCTTGCGATAGTCCCGATCGATCTCCACATGCCGCACCCGTCGTGCCACGGCATCCGTGGCGAGGATGAGATCGATTCGGAGCCCCATCTTGCGGTGAAAGGCGCCGCCGCGATAGTCCCACCAGGAAAACGCCTGCACGTCAGGGTGGACGTCGCGGAAGAGGTCGTGCAGGCCCCAGTCGAAGAGAGCCGCCAGCCGGGCCCTCTCCTCGTCGGTGTGAAAGATCTGCCCGCCGAGGCGGGCCTCGTCCCAGCTATCGATGGCCGCCGGGCAGATGTTGAAATCGCCGCAGACCATAACCGGATCATCCGGTGCGTGGCGGTTGCGCAGATGGCGGATCAGATCGTCGAACCAGGTGAGCTTGCGGGGGAAATCGTCGTGCTGCAGACTCTTGCCGTTGGGACAGTAAACCGTGGTGAAGGAGAGATCTTCCACCGTTGCGGTGAGCAGGCGGGCGCCGAACTCTTCCTGGCCCGGCAGACCGGTCTGCGTCACTTCCACCGATGTGCGGCTGACGATGGCGACGCCGTTCCAGGCCTTCTGACCGTGGGTGGCCGCCGTGTAGCCCGCCGCCTCGATGATCTCGTGCGGGAAGCTCTCGTCCGCCACCTTGAGTTCCTGCAGGGCGATGACATCGGGGCGACGCTCCCCGACCCAGCGCAGGAAGTAGTCCTTGCGGGCCCGCAGGCCATTGATGTTCCAGGTGGCAAGACGCATGAGCAGTTGCCCGGGGTCTTCTCCCGTCGCGCAGAATAGCGGGCGGGGGTCACGGCCGCAAGCAACGCCCGGCAGGGTTCGCAAGCCATGGGCCGGCAGGGTTCGCAAGCCATGGGATGGATCCGGCACATCTCGAGACGCGACGGCCCGGGAATCCACGAGAAGCCGGTTCGTCTCCTACGAGGTCGTGATCATCGGGGTGGGGAGGCTGGACGCGTGGGGCCCCGAGCAGAGCTGGGGCGCAGCCCGCGGGGGCGGACGGAGAGCGCGATGGGCCAGGCGTAGCGTCCGGGTCTCGTGCCTTCTGCCAGGTGCAGGCGAAAGTCGAGGTCGAGTTCCTCCCGGCGAAAGCCAGCGGCCGGGCGGACGATGACCCCTCCCGGCGGGGCGAAGGTGGCCGAGCCGGAGACGCTGCTGACCTCGACCAGCCACACCGGTCCGTCTCGTGTGGTCAGCACCAGCTCGTAGCCCTGCGGGCTGTTGGTGCGCACGCGCAGATGAGCGGCGTGGGGAAGGTCGATCCAGCCACGGTCGACGTCGGCCTGGACGAGGGTCAGATCGGACGGGAGCCGCGCGGTCTCGATGCGAGCGTACGATCGAACCGTGGCGCCCACCGTGATGCCGGCGGTACCCGCCGCTTCTGCGGTGGCAGGTGCCCCGTGCAGCGACAGGATCACGAGGCCGACCGCCGGCAAGAGCGAGGCGGCGGTTCGACGCCGGCACCGCACCATGGCCCGGCAGTGCGCAGGGGGTGTCTCGTCGAGCGGATGCGACCAGGGTGAGTATCGGCTGGCTGTCATGGCTCCCCCTCTCGCGACGAGGGGGGCAACCGGGTCGAGCGGTTCGCGTCGGCAAGCGCCTCCCAATATACGGGGAAAACCGCTCCGGGCCAGCCCGATCCGGGTCCGTCTGATCCGCGCCGGCTGGGCGGCCTGAGGCGTCGGTTGGACATCCGCTGCTTCAGGCCCCATCTTGCCGTCGTAAGGGTGTCTCGGGACCGGGACTGACCGTTCCCTGACAGAAGTCAACTCACGCCGTGGGTCGTTTGCCCGTCTGGGCGGGATGAGCGGGCCGGGCAGGTGAGGACAATGCGTTTGAACAGACCCGTTCCTCCGGGTGCAGCGCGAGGGAACGGCCGGTGGTGGGGTGTGCGCACCGCCGGTGTCGTCCTGTTGCTTCTCGGGGGCATCACGCATGCGGATGAGGCCAGCCGGCGCGCTCCGGCCGGCCGCGCCTCGCACGTCACGCGGACCGGGTCCGCCGTCGCGGTTCGTGGTCTCGGCTTCCGTGCGGCAACGGCACACCCTCGCCGCCCGGCCGATCGCGGTCTGGCACTGCCGCAGGAAGACCGCGTGCAGATCGAATCCACCCCGCCTTCCTTCGGCGAGGTGATCCCGGGTGAGCCCCGGGACCTGCCCGGTGGTCTGCGCGTGCGTGTCTTCGCCGCCGGAGACTGGGTGCTGCGTCTGGTGCCGGCCACGCCGCTGCAGAACATCGACCGGGGTGGCGAGCCGGTGCCGGTGTCGCGCCTGGCGTGGCGCAGCCAGCTCTCCGGCCGCTTCCAGCCGTTTCGCGCCGCCGGCACGGCGGTGGCGCAAGGCCCCGCCACCGGGCCGGCCGGCCGCCTGGTGATCGTCGACCTGAACCTGGCGCTCGGGCCTGATGATGCGACCGGTCGCTACACCTGTCGATTCGATGTCGTTCTGGAACGCTCGTGAACGTGGTGCAACCAAGATCATCCGCCAAGAGAGGGAGAGACCGCATGAGAAGGAAACTGCTGCTTGTTGCTGCCCTGCCCGCTGCTTTGCTGATGGCCCCCGGTGAGACGCGGGCCCAGGTCGTCAGCGATACCATCACCGTATCGGCACGGAACCTGGGTGTCTTTACGTTCAATATCGCCGACACGACGTTCGATTTCGGCGATGTGGACGCGAACGGGACGACGTCCTCCACCGGTGTCACCGGCGCGCGCAACGGGGCCAACGACGGGGCGGTCTACACCGCCACCGGCGCCACCACATGGACCGCCAGCAGCGCCCCGGCCCGGACCGTGCGGGTCTTCAACGCCTCGACGGCGTCGACCATCACCTGGGGCGTCGCCGACCGCCTGAGCCTGCAGATCCCGGCCGCTGGCCTGCCGGCAGGCTCGGTGTCGTGTGGACTGCTGCCATTCTCCACCGCCGGGGACGGCGGCATCGGCGCCTGCGCCGGCGGCAATCTGGTTCACACCGTGGACGTCAGAAACGGCGGAAACTCTGTTGCCGGAACGCTGGACCTTCAGCTCTCCGTGCTCGATGTCGATGTGGCGGGTACGAACACGTGGACCGTGGTGCTGACCGCCGCCGGTAGCTGATGAGCCTGCGCTCTCGTGCGAGC
Organism: Acidobacteriota bacterium; assembly: GCA_046757965.1. Taxonomy (GTDB): domain Bacteria; phylum Acidobacteriota; class Polarisedimenticolia; order SMYD01; family SMYD01; genus JBHHZI01. The sequence continues at coordinate 35,903 of JBHHZI010000009.1, forward strand.
AGGGCCCCTTATGGGGCTCTGCTCGCCCTTTTCGGCACCATCGTGGCCCCGCCGCGGGCCGGGATGTCGCTGGCCATCGTGCCGCCGTTCGTCGAGAAGATCGTGCCGGCCGGCTCGAAGCTGGTCGATACCGTTGCCTACACCAACACCGGCGACGAAGTGGTCATCGTGTCGGTGGACTTTGCCGACTTCGGGGTGACCGAGAACGGCGACGTGACGGAGCAACCGCCGGGCACGGAGCCGAAGAGCCTGGTGCGCAACCTGCGCGTGTCGCCGATGGAGGTGCGCGTCGTCCCGAACCAGCAGGTCTTCTTCCGGTATTCGGTCGCCACGCCGGCGGACTTCACCCAGATGCGTTCCATGCTCTACCTGTCCTCCCGGCCCGAGGCCGTGCCCGGGGCGAATCAGGTCCAGGTCGTGGCGCGCATGGGTGTGCCGATCTACGTCGAGAACATCAAGGCCACGCCGGCCGATCTGCGGATCGAGACGCTGGAGTGGGAACGTGTCCCGGATCACCCGGACACGGTTCTTCTCCATCTGGCAGTGGTCAACCAGGGGGAACGCAACATCCGGCCGGCGGGGTATGTCCATGTCCTGTCCACGGACCGCCGGTTCGAGGAGACGTTCGAGTTCAACGAGGGAAGGGAGCCCGTCCTGCCGGGCCAGAAGCGACGATGGGAACAGCAGTTCGGGCCTGTTCCGGATGGAGAGCTTGCACTGAAGCTGCGCCTGACCACGTCGGACCGGCACTCGTTCGACGCTGCGGCCACGTTGCCGGCCGCCGACCGCTGATCGGTTTCATTGCAGTTCTCGCCGCGAGCGCTCCGGGGGGCGCTCTGGGCGGACCTGTGCCCGGCAACACCTCGCCGGCGGTCAGCACGGCGGTAGATGATCCCGGCTTCTTCGACCTGGGTCTGTCGATCCGGACGTTCGACGCGCCGCTGTTCGGCTCGGCCGCGTCCACCACGTATCGCTTTCTCGGCAACCAGACGCTGCCCGGCCTGGGGGAATTCACCGGCTGGTTCAGCGGTGGTCCCCAGGCGCCGGGCTACTTCGGCGTGGCGGGGACCGCCATCCCGGCGGGCCGGGGAACGCTGGCCTTCGACGGCGGCGACTTCGTCTTCGAGGCGCTGCAACCGCAGCCCACGAGTCGCCGTCTCACCGATGCCTACGCGCTGCGCGGTCTCGACCTTCGCCTGGAGCGGCAGCGCGCCACGGTGCGCTTCTTCGGCGGCCAGTCCCGCTTCGCCCTCGGCGCCGCCGGCCGGGTGGGGTTGCGGCCGGTGCTCACCGGTGGAGAGGTTCTCGGACAC
>JBHHZI010000010.1:0-35820 GCA_046757965.1 Acidobacteriota bacterium
GAACCCGCGACTTTCACCTTGGCAAGGTGACACTCTACCACTGAGTTATTCCCGCGCCGATCGATGTTGAAGCCGATCTAATAGATGATGCAGGGGCCTCCTGTCAACCCATCCCGGCCGGGAACGCGATCGAGCCGCCGGGACTCACGGCCGGAGCGATGTTCTCACCCGGCATCGAACGCTCCCTCGAGATGGGTGATGTCGAGGCGCCCACCCGGCCCGACGGACACGGTGAGAACATCGAACCGGCAGCGATTCTCGGCCAGACCGTGACGGGCGATGTAGAGGGCGGCCGCCCTGGCCAGCCGGCGCCGCTTGCCCGCCGTGACCGCCCCACGGCCATCGTCGACGGCGCCGCGCCGTCGTGTCTTGACCTCGGCGAAGACGACCTCGCCGGCGCGCTCGGCGACCAGGTCGATCTCCCCGGTCCTGGCGCGAAAGCGGCGATCCCGGATGGTCCAGCCCTTGTCCTCGAGATACCGCGCCGCCGCGTCCTCTCCCTCCAGCCCGGTCTGCCCTGCCGTCACGACGGTTTTTCCACCCGGCGCCACCGCGGGCCTGCCGCCGTATCCTCGATGCTGTAGCCGGCGGCCAGCAGGTCATCGCGCAGACGATCGGCGGCCGCGAAGTCCCGCTTCCGGCGGGCAGCTTCGCGCTCCCGGATGAGCGAGTCGATCTCGGGCGGCAACGACGCGGCAACCGGCCCGTTCACACCGAAGATATCGTGGAAGGCGGCCAGCAGCTCGCGCCCTTCCTGCAGAGCCCGATGACCGGCCCTGCCGGCGTCAAGCGCGCCGTTGAGTTCCCGGACCGCCTCGAACAGCGCCCCCAGAGCACCGGAAGCGTTCAGGTCCTCGTCGAGGCTGGCCTCGAATCGCTGCCGGTACCGGGTGAGGGCCGACACCAGTCCGTCGTCCTCGACGTCGGACCCACAGGCCGTGGCCAGGCGCTCGTCGAGATCATCCAGGCGCCGCAGGGCCTGCTCGGCGCCTGCCAGCGCCTCGTCGGTGAGGTCGAGCACACGGCGATAGTGCGCCGACAGCAGGAAGTATCTCAACGTCCGGGTCGAGATCCCCCGGGAGACCAGATCACGCAGGGTGAAGAAGTTCCCCTTCGACTTCGACATCTTCTCGCCATCGACCACCAGATGGGCCGCATGGAGCCAGTAGCAGGCCAGGGGGCGACCGGTGGCCCCCTGGCTCTGCGCGATCTCGTTCTCGTGGTGCGGAAAGATGTTATCCACTCCCCCGGTGTGGATATCGAACGACTCTCCCAGATACTTCATGCTCATCGCCGAGCACTCGACGTGCCACCCCGGCCGGCCCGGTCCGCTCGGCCCATCCCAGCTGGGTTCGCCCGGACGGACCGCCTTCCACAGCGCGAAGTCGCGGACGTCATCCTTGGCGTCGTACTCATCGGACTCCACACGACCGGAGGCGCCGGTTCTCAGGTCGTCGATGTTCTTGCCGCTCAGGCAGCCGTAGTCAGGAAAACTCGCGATCCGGTAATAGAACGACCCGTCGATCTCGTAGGCCAGCCCCCGTTGCCGTAACCGCTCGATGAGCGCCACCATCTCCGGCACGTGCTCGGTGGCCCGTGGATAGTGATGGGCACGACGGATGGAGAGCGCGTCCAGGTCCTCGAAGAACGCCTCCACGAACGGCGCGGTGAAGGCAGAAAGCTCCTCCCCGCGCTCCATGCAGGCCTGGATGATCTTGTCGTCCACATCCGTGAGGTTCATGACGTGGTCGAGCAGGAATCCGCGGGCTTCGATGAACCGGCGGAGGAAGTCTTCCCACACGAACGTCCGGAAATTACCGATGTGGGCGTAGGAGTAGACGGTGGGGCCACAGGTATACAGACCCACTCGACCGGGAACGAGCGGTTCGAAGACCTCGATCTTTCCGGTCAGCGTGTTGTGGAAGCGAATCATGGGCGGGCTGGCGGAGTCTACCATTCTCCGCCGTGACGCTCCGGAGCCGGCCCCGGCGAGCAGCGCGGCAGGCACCGGACGGAACAAGGGGAGGACGGTCTGCACCATCCTCCCCTCGTGCCAGGATCGACTGGATTGACGTCAGAAATTGATCTTGAATCGCGCCTCATACTGGCGACCGAAGTCGCGGTTCGCCACCAATCTGTTATCGACAAAGTTCGAGACGGTGAGAAAGTCATCGGCAAGAAGATTCTGGATGACGAACGTGGCCGTCGCGTTGTACTTCTTGATCAGGAACGCCTTCTCCGCTTGCAGGTCGATCCGCAGGTGAGGATCGTTTCGCTGATCGTTTCTCCTCCCCGTCGGAAAGATCGTCCGCAGGGTCCCCTGGCCGAGATTGTCCGCCGAGAACTCCCGGTCGCGAATCGAGAACGGCGTCCCGCTGAAGTACTGCATCACGCTGCCGAGCTGGATGTCTCCCCAGGGCAGGATGGTGGTCACGTTGACCGTCACCGCGTTGCGGATGTCGAACCCGGTGAACCCGAATTCGTCCGCGACCAGGGAGGGATCGTTTCCTGATTCATCATTGAAGCTGTCCGCCGCACCGACGGACCGGGAGTGCGTCCAGCTCGCCTGCAACTGCCAGTTGCGCTTCATCCGTCTCGTGAACTCCACGGTGAAGCCCTGGAAGTCGGAGATGTTCTGGTTGGAGAGGAACAGCACGTTGTTGAAGAACACGTTGCGGCGGAACAGGTCCCGCACCCCGTCTGCCCCTGCCTGCCCTCCCGAGAAGAATCCGAAACAATCATCCGGAATGCCATCCGGCTGGCCGACGGGTCCGGTCGCCGAGATGTCCGGATTGGAGACGTTCTTGGTCGGCACCAGGCCCTCGACGGCATCCCTCGGGTCTGCAAAGCAAAATGCGTCACCGCCCACCGGCACGAACCCGACGACTCGCGCGCGACCCGCCACCTGGCGGCGGACCGGAGCGAAGAACTCCGGACCCACGTCGCGGATGAAGTGATTGAGGTCGGAATCCTGCAACTGGTCGCGGAACTTGCGGGAGACATAGGTGATCCGGATCTTGGTCTCCGGCGCGATCTCGCGCTCGAAGCCGACCGTCCACTCCTCGTTGAACTGCGTGCGCAGATTGCGGTCCACGAGATTGATGGTCGGATCCGAGCTGGACTGGCCCGAATCCTGCGCGATGCCGGCGGTATCCTGCGCCGTGGTGAAGGAAAAGTCCCGGGTGCGGGTATCCGGGCCCTGCTCCGCGACCACCGTGGCCAGGTTGGTCCGGTCGAAGAAGCGGCCGTAGGTGCCGAAGAACCGGGTCTTGCCGGTGGACCAGGGATCCCACGAGACGTTGAACCGCGGCGAGAGGTTGTTGTTCTCGACGCGGACCTCGTCCGCCGGACGGTTCCCCACGATGGCCAGGGTGGGGAAGAAATTGCTCAGCGTGGAGGTACACAGCGACCCGTTCTCCCCGACCTTGCAATCGTCGGTGAACGACTGCTTCGGGAAGGTGAAGAAGAATCCCTGGGCCTGGGAACAGGGGAACTTTCCGCCGAAGCTCTGCCCCCCCGCCTTGAACGCGGCGAACTCGGCAGGGAACAGCTCGGCGATCAGTTGCTCGGCTCTCTCCGGCTTGGTCTGCGTACCGGTCGGCGACCGGCAGTCGGCGAGGAATCGGGAGAACTCGTTGAACTCGGCTCGCGGGTCGAACTTCTCGAAACCGTCGGCGAACACCTCCTCCCGGTCGAACCGCAGCCCGGCGGTGATGGAGATGTTGTCGCGGGGCAACCACGTATCGGTGATATAGACCCCGTAGCTGTCGGAATCCGACTCCAGGTGACTGAAGCCGCCAAGACCGGCGGCCACGGCCTCCGGATTCGACGGCACGGCCAGGTTCTCGTTGACCCGGAACTTCTGCCCTCCTTCGTTGAGATCCGTGCCGGCGCCGAACACCGTCACCTCACGCTGGAATGTCCGGACAAGGCCCTGGAACAGATCTCGCTCGAAGTGCTCCTGTTCGAAGGACAGGCCGGCGCCGATGTCGTGACGGCCGAAGAAGTCATCCACGAAGAACGTCAGGTCCTCGGTCCAGGTGAGCCGCTGCCGCTTGTCCTTGAAATTGAGGAAGAAGGACCCGATGATGGAGCCGGTGTCCTGATCGATGTCGAAGCCCGCGCTGACGAACTTGCGATTGTCGGACGGATCCTGAGGGGTGGTCGGGATGATGTCGATCTTCGTGTCCTGGAAGGCGACGAGCGATTTCAGCAGGACGGTCGGGGAGAACACCGTATCGAGCTGCACGTTGTAGAACGGTCCGCCCTGTTCCTGGGTGAAGCCCGCTTCCTGGGCGATGAGCGAGTTCACACCCAGGTTGGTGAACGTCAGCGGGTCGCCTCGCACCTGGGACGTGAGCTTGTTCGACGCCGTGACCGCCCAGGTGAGCTTGGCCAGGAAGCGGTCTCCCGTGAGTTCCTGGATCAGCGTGTTCTTTCCCGACAGCGTGTTGATCGGGGTCTGATCGTTGAAGTTCTCCTCGGTCAGGAAGTACCAGAGCTTGTCCTTCTTGAGAGCGCCGGACAGTGTGATCGCCGGCCGGAACACGCGGAAATCCGACTGATCGTTGCCGGTCGCGCCATTGCCGTCGAGCAGGCTGGAACGGAATGTCAGGTTGAAGGTGCCCTCGAACTCGTTGCTGCCGGACTTGGTGATGATGTTGGCGAACCCGCCCGAGGCGCGCCGGAACGACGCATCGGCGCCGGTCTGGATCACCTCGACCTCCGCGATGGCGTCACTGTTGAGATTCGACAGGAAGCCGCCGCCCACCGGGTCCTGATTCGACACACCGTCGACCACGGTGTTGAAGTTCTCGGCCCGCGCCCCGAGCACGTTGGGATTGCCGTCATTGTCCGGGTCGACGACACCGGCGGCGAGGGTGAGGATGTCCTGGTAGTTGCGCCCCAGAAGCGGCAACCCCTCGATGAACTCGGAGGTGAACTCGGTGACCTGACCAACCTCCTTGATGTCCACGATGCGGTCCTGGTTTCTCTTTGCCGAGACGATGACCTCGATGGTCTGGTCCTCGAAGAGCTGCACCGACTCGGCGGTGGTGCTGTCCGCCCGGACGACGATCCGGTCCTGGGTCACGGTGGCGTAGCCACCCCCGGTGTAGCCGACCTTGAGCACGTAGTCGGTGGCCGGCGGCAACCCCTCGATACGGTATCGCCCGTCCCCGTCGCTCAACGCCGCCTCGGACACGCCAAGGGACGGACTCGATATCTCGACGGTTGCGCCAGGCAGGGGAACCTGGGACGGATCGGTGATGATTCCCTCGATCGCGCCGGTCGCGGCCTCGCTCTCCTCCGCGACGCTCGGCATCACACCGGCCGCGAGGATCAAAAACGACGCCAGGAAAAGCTGTGAAGCACGCATCTTACGACCTCCTTCCCTGCCGCACGTTTCGTCTTGCCGCCTGCCGGACACCCTGCGCCGTATTCCATGACCGATCGACCATTCCCCCATGGCCAACCGGAAGAATCCGGCCAGAAACCGTTCTCGAGGCTCCTCGGTCCAGGCCATGTATCGTACGCGGGGCCCCGGAGCGCGTCAAGATATTTGTCGTTCCGCCGGGTGCTGCTCCTGCATCTGTATTATCGGCACGTCGGCGGGCCGTTGCAAGGCGACCGGCCCGAGTGTGCGGAGCCGGCGCAGCAGGCCACGATTCCCACCCACGGGGGCCGGATCCGCCCCGGAATCAGGGGCTTCCCTTCAGGCCCAGCCGCTTCATCTTCTCGTTGAGGGTCGTGGGCTTGATCCGGAGGGCCTCCGCCGCCCGGCGCTGGACACCGCCGGATTGCCGTAGAGCCCCCCGGATCAGGCGCCGCTCGGTGTCGGCGAGGGCCTCGCTCAGCGAGATGCCGTGGGGCAGCACGGGCTCCACCGCCGGCCGGCGGTCCTCGCGGATCTCGGCCGGCAGATCGGTCAGGGCGATGCGCGGCCCGGACGAGAGCACCACACCCTGGGTGACCGCATTCTCGAGCTGGCGCACGTTCCCGGGCCACGGGTGATCGAGGAGGGCCGCCATCGCCTCCGGTTCGAACCCGCTGATCGTCCGGTCGTTCTCCAGAGCGTACTTCTTCATGAAATGATCGGCGAGCAGCTGGACGTCCTCGCGCCGCTCGCGCAGGGGTGGTATCTCGACACGCAGGACGTTGAGGCGGTAATACAGATCCTCCCGGAACTCGCCGCGTTCGACCAGGGTTCGCAGGTCCACGTTGGTCGCCGCGAGAATGCGCACATCGACCGTCACACTGCGGGTCGACCCGACCGGCATGAAGCTGCGTTCCTGGATGACTCGCAGCAGTTTGGCCTGCAGGTCGAGTCGTACCGTTCCGATCTCGTCGAAGAAGAGCGTCCCGCCGCCGGCAGCCGAGAACAGACCATCCGCCGCCTGGACAGCACCGGTGAACGCGCCCTTGACATGTCCGAAGAGGTTCGACTCCATCAGATCCGGCGGAATGCTGCCGGAATTCACACTGACGAACGCCTCGCTCTTCCTCGGGCTCCGGTTGTGAATGGCCCGGGCCACCAGTTCCTTGCCGGTGCCACTCTCACCCAGGATCAGAACCGTGGACCGCGACGACGCCACCTGATCGACGAGCCGGAAGACATCACGCATGGCACGGCTCTTGCCGACGATGCTCTCGAAGGTTTCATCCCCGGAGAGCAAGGAGCGAAGGAACCGGTTCTCCTCCCGAAGGCGCCGGGCATCCAGCGCCTTCTCGATCACCAGGATCACCTCGTCGTTGGAGAACGGCTTCGTGAGGTAGTGGTAGGCCCCGTGCTTCATGGCCGCGACGGCGTTCTCCACCGAACCGTAGGCCGTCATCATGATCACCGGCCGCTCCCCGTTGAGGCGCTTGATCGCCTCGAGCAACTCGAGACCGTCGCGGTCCGGGAGCATCACGTCAAGGATGATCAGGTCCGGTTCATCCGAATCGACGAGGGCCAGCCCCTCCTCGGCCGTCCGGGCGAACAGCGCCTCGTAGCCCGCCCGGGAGAGCAACCGGCCCAGGACATCCTGGACGACCGGCTCGTCGTCGACCACGAGGATCCGGATCGGGTCTCGCTGTGTCGCGGCGTCGGAGGCAGCGCTCATGCGGAAACCGCTGCGTTCTTCAGGGCCGGGAAATGCACGGCGAACCGGGTGCCCTCGCCAGGAGTCGAATGCACGTGGATGGCTCCTCCATGATCGCGAACGATGCCATGAGTGATGGACAGTCCCAGACCGGTCCCCTTCCCGGGCCCCTTGGTGGTGAAGAACGGGTCGTAGATCCTCCCGAGGATCTCCGCCGGGATTCCCTCGCCCGTGTCCGTCACCTCGAGAACCACCTCGCCATCGACACTCCGGGCACTCGCCCGGATGGTCCCGCCCCCGGGCATGGCGTCGCGGGCGTTCATCAGGAGGTTCAGGACGACCTGCTGGAGGCGGCCCTTCTGACCGCGCAGCAGCGCCGCCTTCGGCGCCGCCGCCGCGAAGCGGAGGTCGACCTGGCGGCCCTTGAGCTGGGGGCCGAAGAGGGCGAGCGTCTCCTCGACGACCTCGTTGAGATCCACGACCTCCTCGTCGGCGCCTCCCGCCCGGGCCAGATTGAGCAGACTGTTGACGATGTGCGACGCACGCCAGGACTGCTTGCGGATCCGCTCGAGGACATCCCGGACCCGGTGGGGCACACCCCCGTCATCGAGCATCATCTGGGCGTACGATGAGATGCCGGTCAACGGCGTGTTCACCTCGTGGGCCACTCCCGAAGCCAGAAGGCCGACCGACGCCAGGCGCTCACTCTGCACGAGTTGCTGCTCGAGACGGAGCTGATCCGTCAGGTCATCGAAGGTCACCACCTTGCCGTGCCCCTGCTCGTGCCCCTGCAGGTCCGAGATGGCGACGTTGAGTGTGCGGGCCCGGCCGGCCCGGCCGACGTGATTGTACCGGAGAGTCCGGCGCCCGCGGCCGGGGGCCTCGCGAAGCAGCGCGGCGAGCGGCAAGGGGAAGGCCTCGAGCGTGTGGCCGATCATCTCGTCCCGCGACTTGCCGAACAGGTCCTCCATGGCGCGATTCCAGCCGCGCACGCGCTGGTCCTCGTCAAGAACCAGGATGCCCACGCGTGTGGACTCCACGATGCTCTCGTTGTGGTTCTTGAGCAGCTCCACCTCGCGCATCTGCTCCCGGTTCTCCTCGAGCAGCCGGGCTCCCTCCATGGCCGCCGCGGCATGAGCTGCCAGCGTCTCCAGGAGCTGGCGGTCTTCCGTGTTGAGTTCCTCGTCATCCTTCATGCCCACGCCCAGCACCGCAACCATCCTCCCCTTGACCCGCATGGGAAAGAAGGCGGTCAGTCCCAGCCGCCGCATCTCCCACGGCAGGGCATGGAACTCGTCACGGTCGACCACGATGCTCTCCTCGAGCTCGAGACGCCGCGCGAGCGGATGGTCGGTGTCGAGCCGTGCGTCCGCGGACGGCTCCCGACCGCCCGGCCCGGTGGACAGTCGCAGCTCTCCGGACGCCTCGGTCGGGAACAGCAGCACCGACTCCCGGACCGGCAATGTCCGGCGGATCCGCTCGTGAAACTTCGGCAGCAACGAGCCCAGTTCCCGCTCCGAGTTGAGTTCCCGGGCAAACTGCATCAGGGTGCGCCGGTAGTCGTAGCGCCCCTGGTAGAAGGCGCGGTCCACCACGGTCCCCACCGCATGCGACAGCCGCGGGTACAGGAAGAAGACGAGCACCCCGGCCAGCACGGTGAAGATCCGCCGGTCGATACCCGGCCCGCCGAGGGTCTCGCGAAGGACGAGATTCAGCAGCACGAACACGGCGAGGGAGAAGAATGTCAGGGTCAGAACGGTGACACCGCCGCGCACGTACAGACCGAGATCCGCAAGCCGGTACTTCAGGATCGCGGTGCAGAACGCCAGGGGCAGGACGATGAGGGGAAGGACGGACAGGCCGGCGACCGGCGGCGTCTGCACGAGAAGGGCCCGCGGAATCAGGTAGAAGACGATGAACGGGGTCAGACCGATGCCGATCCCCCACGCGGACCAGCGCAGTTGTCTCCGGACCGAGAGAGTCGTCTCGCGCGCCGACCGCACCGCGACGACCACCAGCGAGGCGGTCAGGTAGGACGCCATGTACAGCAGGGCGAGAGAATCGAGAGCGCTCGCGACATCCGGCGTCTGAGGCCCCGTCCGCATCCGCGCCAGGCGCCACACCGTGGCAGCGGCGAGGCTCACGGCCGGGGCGTAGAGCGCCAGCGATACCCACCGCGACGGCCGGCGCGCGCCCGGGAAGACCAGGACAAAGTGGACCAGCAGCGCCGGGAACAGCACCCGGCCCGCCGTATCGAGGAGGTAGAACACGCCATCGAGCGTGCCTCCTCGCCCGGTATGGGAGAAGGCCAGCAGGCAGAACGCCGCCAGGGACAGCACCCAGTAGTGCCCGGTGACGGCCACCGTGCCGAGCCGGTAGAGAACGTAGACCGCGCTGGCCAGGAAGAACAGCCCGACGGTCAGCAGGTACGGATAGAGCGGCTCGCCGTCCTCGCGAGGCTGGGGTCGGACCTGGACCGTGCTCACCGTCCCACGCCGCTCGATCTCGACATCGAGCGGCTCATCCACTCCGGTCCGCCACACCGCCCGTCCGGCATCGCTGGCGGTGGTGGCGGGCCGGCCGTCGATCGAACGGAGCCTGTCCCCCGCCTCCACGCCCGCCGCCGCCGCCGGCCCCCGGGGGTCGACCGCGGCCACCGTGACGCCGGCGGCCCCATCCTGCCAGACCACACCGACGAATGGCGTGACCTGGCCGATGCGCGCATACACGTTGAGAACGCCGAGCAGAAGAATGACGCCGGCCGTCCCGCCGAGCACGAAGGCCGTCACCCGCCGGCGCTGGCGTCGCGGCCGGGCCACCGGAGCGCTCCTGGAGGGGGAGACATCCTCTGGACCGGACTCGATACGTGGATTCATGACACCGGTTCTCCGCGCCGGCGCACCGGCCGGCACTGGACAGGGAGGCCCACGAAGGGCACCGCGATCGAGATGAGAATCACTTCCAAGAGGTGTCACCGGCCCCGTGCGGCGTGGGTTCCGCGCTCTCGCGCCGCCGCGAACTGCCCCGGACTATAAATGATGGGTGGCCGCCGGATCAAAACCGGCCGCGGACACCCGGCGCTGCCGCCCGCCAGACCGCCGAGATACCCAGCCGCAGCCCCGGCGATGCGTCGCCCGAGATCGGCACCCGCCACGGCTGTCCCGCCCACAGGGCGGTGGTCTCGGACCGGTGCACCGGCAGCGGATCGGGCTGACCGGGCAGCTCGCCTTCCACCTCGACAACGATCGGGAGCCGGTTCTGCCGGGCGAACCGGGGCGTGATGCTCACCGTGAACCGGACATGATCCACCTGCCCGGGCAGGAAGGACGGCACCGGATGGTCGAACGAGAACGTTGCCGGGCGGTCGGTCACCGTGCGCAACCGGTACCGGCGCAGCAGCGACTCCGCGTCGCCGTCAACGACATACACGGCGGCATCTATCTCGACGATCTGCGGTTCCACAGTCACGGCTTCGTCCCCCGCGGGTCGCGCCGTCACCGACACCACCACGCGTTCCCCGCCGGCCTCGGCGGGAACGATCTCGACCAGCGCGCTGGTGCCGGGCGCGAGGATGAGATGCCGGTCCCGTTCCCAGCCCGCGCCACCTGGCTCGCTGACCCGCGACCGCAGACGCACGGAGATCGCGCCCTCCGGCAGCCCGTCGGTGTCGAGAATCAGGTGGCACTCGCTGTCCACCGGTCCCGCCGGCGTCTGGCGCGACACCCCCTGGTCCACCGACACGCGCATTCCAACGGTCAGGACCTCCCGGTGCCGCGCGAGACTTCGCGTGCCCGCGTCCACGCCGAGAAACTCCACGGACAGGGCGATCCGCGCCGGCGCGCGCACCGGATCCTCGACCGGATCCAGCGCCGGCGACGGCGCCACCGGCCACACCACCAGGGCGATCAGGGCCGCCGGAGTCACCGGCCCTGATCGTAACCGGCGGCCGGGGCGCCACGGCGGCCGGCGGGCGACGAGGGATGGCGTCACGGCCGGGGCGGAATCCGGATCCCGTACTTGCGGATCTTGTAGTGAATCACGCGCCCGCTGATCCCGAGCGCCTCGGCCGCCCGCTTCTGGACCCACTCGTGGTCACGCAGGGCGGCCAGGATCTGTTCCTTCTCGGCCCGCGCCAGTGCGGTGAGACCGTCATCCTCGTCACGGCCCTTCGCCTCGGCGGCGCCCCACGGGAACCCCGCATCGCGCAGTTCCCGCACCGTCAGCACCGGTTCCGCCGCCAGGGTCACCGATGCCTCGATGACATGCTTGAGCTCGCGGACGTTGCCGGGCCATGTGTGCCCACACAGCGCCTCGAGGGCCTCGCCGGACAGCCGGGCAGGCGGGCGGCCCAGCGCGCGGGAACTCGACGCCAGGAATATCTCGGCCAGCACCGGAATGTCCTCCGCCCGTTCACGCAGGGGCGGCAGGTGGACGGTGACCACCTTCAGCCGGTAGAAGAGATCTGTCCGGAACAGGCCCTCCTCGGTGGCCTGGACCAGATCCCGGTTACTCGCCGCCAGCACGCGCACATCGACCCGGCGCGGCGTGACGTCGCCGATCCGCCGCACCTCCCCGTTCTGCAGGAAACGAAGCAGGCGGGACTGGAGCGGCCTGGAGATGTTGCCGATCTCGTCGAGAAACACCGTGCCCGTGTCCGCCACCTCGAGCAGGCCCTTCTTGTCCTGTGTCGCCGATGTGAAGGCTCCCTTGCGGTGTCCGAACAGTTCGCTTTCCAGGAGCGCGTCCGGCAGAGCCCCGCAATCGATGACCACGTAGGGCGCCGCCGCCCGCGGACTGCACCGGTGGAGCGTCCGGGCGACGAGTTCCTTCCCGGTCCCGGACTCTCCGGTGATCAGCACACCGGACGGCGACGGCCCCACCCGGGCCATCAGATCCAGAACACGTCGGATCGGCGCGCTGTTGCCGACGATCTCCTCGTTCTCGTCCCAGCCCCCACCGGCGCCGACGGCACCCTGCGCCGCACCTTGCGGCCCCGCCAGCGCGCCGCGAACCATGTCCATCAGATCGGTTCCGCTGTACGGCTTGACCAGGAAATCCTTCGCACCGAGCTTCATCGCCCGCACGGCGTCGGGAATCGAGCCGTGCGCGGTCAGGAAGATGGTGGGAATGGTCGCATCGATGTCCTGCATGCGCTCCACGAGGGCCAGCCCGTCCATGCCGGGCATCTTGAGGTCGGTGATGACCAGATCCGGCCGGCAGGCACGCAGGCGCCTGACCGCCTGCTCCCCTCCGGCGGCGGTATCGACCGTGTATCCATGGGCCTCCAGGCGGGTCTCGAGCACCTCGAGAATGTTGGGGTCGTCGTCAACCACCAGGATCCGCTGCTCAGCCACGGTCCCTCCGGGGCATGCCGCTACGAAGGGTCATCATCCTTCTCCGATTCGATCTGCAGGTGAACCTGTTTCAGCTCGTGAAGCTGGCGTTGCAATGCCGCCAGCTCGTTCTCCAGGCCGGCGATCTCATCATCTCGCGCCACCTGGCGCTGTTGCGCATGCACCAGCTGCCCGCGCAGATCGTCGACCGTGGCTTCCGACTCGACCACCCGTCGCATCAGGTCGAGCGCCAGGAGAGCGCCGGGAGTCGCCGACCCGGCCGGGTCGACGGACGCGGCCGCCCGCAGGAGGTCGAGCGCCTGATCCGTCCGGGCCGCCTCCCAGGCCACCACGGCACGCAGGGTGAGAACCTGCCCGTGCACCGACCCATTCCCTTCCTCGGCGGCTGCGCGGGCCGCCTCCTCGAGAAGATCGTCCGCCGCGCCGCGCCACCCCAGGCGGAGGAGAAGCCGCCCGGCGGCCAGCCCCGACCGCGAGAGCCCGGCCGGGGCCGGAGATGACGCCGGCGCCGCAGGCTGCTCTTCCGCCGGCACCCGCGCCGGCATGGCTGGCGGACCGGACCGGCGAACAGACGGACAGGACAGGATCAAGGGCAGGCAGGCCGCCGCGAGGACATGGCGGATCGAGCGCGGGCTCATCGCACGGCCACCTGTTCCCCACCGGCGAAGGCCGGGTGCGAGCGCCGGGCGCCCGGAAAGATCACGCGGAAGACCGTCCCCTGCCTCGGGCGACTCACCACCTCGACCACGCCGTCATGGGCCTCCACCAGGTTCTTGACCACCGCCAGACCGATCCCGGCTCCCTGAACGTGCTGGCCCCCGGCGCCGGCCCCCTGGAAGAAGCGCTCGAAGATGTGGGCCCGGTCGCGCGGATCGATGCCAGGACCGGTGTCCCGGACCTCCAGACAGACCCCGATGTCATCCTGCCACGGCCGGACGAGACCCGAGACGGTGATCCGTCCGCCGGGTGGCGTGAACTGCACGGCGTTGCTGAGCAGGTTGGCCACGACCTGCCCCAGGCGCAGGCGGTCCCCCTCGACCAGGGGAAGGTCGTCATCCAGATCGATGTTCAGCTCGATGTCGCGTTCCCAGCAGGACTTCCGGACCAGGTCCGCCTGCTCGCCGACCACGGTGTTGAGGGACACCGGCTCGCGCACCAGGCGGACCTGCCCCGCCTCGAACCGGGTCAGGTCGAGGATGCCCTCGACGTACGAGACCAGCCGCTCCATCCCCTCGCGGGTGATGGCCAGCAACCGCTTCTGGCGGGGTGTCAGATCACCGGCCACTCCTTCCGCCAGGAGCTCGACGGCGTCTCGCATCGATGTCAGCGGCGTCTTCAGCTCGTGGCTGACCACCGAGACGAAGTGGCTCTTCATCTCGTCGAGCTCATGAAGGCGGGCCGCCATCTCGTTGAACGCCCGGGCCAGATCGCCGAGCTCATCCCGTCGATGGGCCGGAACCCGGAGATCGAACTCGCCGCGCGAGAGCGCCTCGGTCGCCACGCGCAGTTCCTTCACCGGCCGGTGAATCGTCCGGGTGAGGCCATAGCCGGCGACCAGGCCGATGGCGATGGCCAGCGCGCTGAAGAACAGGGACATGGCCGCCGTGCCCTGCGTCGCCACGCGCAGCGCGTCGATCTCGTCGGTCACCAGCCCCTCGCCCTTCTCCAGCGAGACACGCGTCAGGCCGAGCATCGCCTCTCGCGATGCCTTCGCGTCGGCCTCGGCCCGCTCGAACGCCTCCGTGTCGCCGCGCAGCAGCGCAAGTTCCTGCCGTCGCGTGGCGGCACGATACGCGGCCACGTGGTCCCGCAGCCCACTGACCAGGGCCGCGATGTTTTCCCGCTCGCCGGACGGGTTGGCGAGTGTCTCCACATCGTCGGCGACCCGTTGCAGGCTGTCGTATAACGTCGCCTCCACCGCCGCTGTCTGCTCACCGTGGTTGCTCTACTCTAGAAAATAGAACGCCCGGCTGCGGGACAGATCCCGCAGCTCCGCCAGCAGGGCCCGGTGGGCGATACCGATGTCGTACTCGGCCCGCAGGCGCTCGGCGCGCGTGCGCGCCTCGCCGAGAGACAGGTAGGCAAACAGGCTGATCCCGAAGACCAGCAGGACCACCAGACCCTGTGTCAGGAAAATCTTGCGCGCCAGCGGACGCATGACCTCAGAATCAGCGCGGGCGAAGCCGGGGCCGCCGGGCGATCGGCCACGCACGAGACGCCCGGCCCCTGTCCCGTGAGACGGGGAACGAGCATAACCGATTCAACCCGGTGGGGACAGGGCAGCGGCTGCGGTCCTGTCCCCCGTCTTGAACTGCCGCGCCGTCGTTCGCTAGTGTGGGGCGCCGGTGCTCTGTGACGCGAGCGCGGCGAGAGGAATCGATGTGAGTACCGGAAGCAAACCGTCCGGAGCGGCGCCGTCAGATCTGACAGCGGCCGATGTGCTCCAGATCGCCCGCCTGGCCCGGCTGCGCCTCGATGAGGAGGATGTGGAGCGGCTGCGTCACGAGATGGCCGCGATCCTGGCGCATTTTACGGCGCTTGCGCAGGTGGTCGCCGAAGGGGTCCGTCCCACGGCGCAGGTGCTCGACGTCGAGGAGAGCGGGCGCGGCGACACGGCCCGCCCGGGCCTGTCCCGTGATGATGCCCTGGCGGCCGCGCCGGACCAGGACGCCGGCCAGTTCCGCGTCCCCCGCGTGCTGGGCTGATGACCGCCGGGCTGACCGGTTTGAGTCTCCGGCGGATGCGGCAGGGCCTGGACGGGCGTCGATTCTCCTCCCGGGAACTGGTCGAGGCCCATCTCGCCCGCATCGCATCGCTGGACTCCGACCTCGGCGCCTTCCTGCATGTCGATGCGGACGGCGCCCTGCAGGCCACCGACGCTCACGACGTGAAAGGCCCCGCCGATGCCGCTCCGCCGCTCGCCGGCATCCCCATCGCGGTCAAGGACAACATCTGCACGGCGGGGCAGCCCACGACCTGTGCGTCCCGTCTGCTGGAGGGCTATCGACCGCCGTACGACGCGACCGCCGTGTCCCGGCTGCGCCAGGCCGGGGCGATCCTGATCGGCAAGACCAATCTCGATGAATTCGCCATGGGATCCTCGTGCGAGAATTCCGCCTTCCATGCCACGCGAAACCCGATCGACGCCCGGCGGGTTCCAGGCGGCTCCTCCGGCGGGTCCGCCGCCGCGGTGGCGGTCGGCGAGGTTCCCGCGGCCCTCGGCAGCGACACCGGCGGATCGATTCGCCAGCCCGCCGCCTTCTGCGGGGTGGTGGGGTTGAAGCCGACCTACGGGCGGGTCTCGCGATACGGCCTGGTGGCCTTCGCCTCCTCCCTCGACCAGATCGGCTCCCTGGCCCGCGACGTCGATGACGCCGCCATCCTGCTGGAAGCGATCGCCGGACCCGACCCGAACGATGCCACCGCCGCGACCCGACCGATGCCTTCACTCGGCGGTGCGGGGACGGCACTGGCTGGCCGGGTGTTCGGTCTGCCCCGGGAGTACATGGGCGCGGACCTGGACGAGGGCGTGGCCGGGGCGCTGAGCCGTGCCGTGGCCGCCATCGAGGGGGCGGGCGGCACCGTCCGGGAGATCTCACTCCCCACCACCGCGGCCGCGATCTCCGCGTACTATCTCATCGCCACGGCCGAAGCCTCGTCCAACCTCGCCCGGTTCGATGGCGTCCGCTTCGGACAGCGGCGCGGCGATCCGGACGAGGGTCTTCTCGCCATGTACGAGCAGACGCGCAGTGCCGGCTTCGGGACCGAGGTGAAGCGCCGCATCATCCTGGGGACGTATGCCCTGTCAGCCGGATACCACGACGCGACCTATCTCCGGGCGCAGAAGGTGCGCACCGTGATCCGGAAGGATTTTCACGACGCCTTCGAGGCGGTGGAAGCCATCGTGACGCCCACGACACCCACCGTGGCCTTCCGCCTCGGCGACAAGGTCGCCGACCCTGTGTCGATGTACATGTCCGACATCTTCACCGTGCCCGGGAGCCTGGCCGGGCTGCCCGCCGTCTCCCTGCCGTGCGGGACCAGCGAGGGACTCCCGGTGGGCCTCCAGATCATCGCCGATCGATTCGACGAGCCCCGTCTGCTCGATCTCGCGCGGAGCGTGGAGGCGGTTCTGCCGGTGCGGAACGGACAGCCCGGCGTGAATGGGTGATGCCTGTCGCGAGGTGTCCGCCATCGTGGCGCCGGCTCGCCACCGCGGTCATGGTCCTGCTCGGCGCCCTCGGCGGCGTCCCCGGCGCGGACCAGGTCCTGGAGATTCACCCGGCGGTGCGGCTGGCGGTGAACGACGCGGGCGACCTGTTCTTCGAGGTGAAGGCGGCGCCTGGGGACGGCTGGAGTCAGATGGCCGCCCGCTTCGCCACGTCCGCCGACGACTGGGAGGCGATTCGAGATCTCAATGGCGGAGGTGACCCGCGGCGCGGCCGGTACTACCGGGTTCCGTACGCGCTGCTGAACGATTCCTTCCGTTTTCTCGGCATCGCGGCGCTGTTCCCCGAGGATGTCCTGGGGTCGAACGGCTGGGTGCACCGGGTGGGCACCGCCCGCCTCCCCATCGAGGAGGAGAGTCTCTACCGGCTGGCGTTCTGGCTGACCGGTGACGGCGAGAATTTCCGGGCCATCCTGGCCGCCAATCACCTGCAGGATCCGTCCCTGCAGCCGGGACAGGAGATCCGGATCCCCCCGGCGCTGCTCTCCGAGCCGTTCCGGGAGGCCGTCACGCCGACTGACTCGGCCCTCATCTACGGGCAGGACAGGGAGGGCGACTACGCGGGCTACCGGCTACGCAAGGGGGAGGCGCTCTACTCCGCCATCGTGGTCCGTTTCACGGATCGTGTCGATCCGGACGATGTGGAGAAGACCGTCAAGCGGATCGCGGCCCGTTCCGGGATCGACAGGGTGACGGACATCCCCAGCGGCTTTCTCGTCAAGATTCCGCTGGACCTGCTCGCGGTGCGCTTCCTGCCACCGAACGACCCGCGACGCGTCGACCTGGAGATGAACCGCCTTCTGGCGGCTCAGTACCAGTCCACGGTGGAGAGCAAGGACCTTGCCGACATCGTCGTGATCCTCGATCCGGGACACGGGGGCATCGACGTCGGGACCAGCCAGAACGGCGTGTGGGAAGACGATGTGGTCTATGACATCGCCATCCGCCTGAAGCAGAAGCTCGAGGTGAAGACCGCGGCCCGGGTGGAGATGACATTGAGGGACAGGAGCCAGAAGGACCGCCCCCACAACGGCCGGTTCACGCGCACGGACCGCGACGAGATGGTGCTCTCCCACCCGCCCCTGATCACGACGGATTCCCGGTCGCGAGCCGTGGGAGTGAACCTGCGCGCGTTCCTTGCCAACTCGATCTACCGCCGCCAGGTCAGGAAGGGGGGCGACGATCAGCGCATCGTCTTCATCTCGATCCATGCGGACGCCCTGCACCGGTCGATGCGCGGCGCCATGATCTACGTGCCCGGCGAGCGCTTCCGGCGGGCGCGCTACGGCGCCACCGGCACACGCTACCGGAAGTACCGCGAGGTCCGGGAGAAGCCATACGTTTCCTTCACGCGGTCCCAGCGCCTGCGCTCCGAGGGCCTCTCGCGCCAGTTCGCCAGCTCCGCGCTCGACGCCTTCCGCCGGCACGGCCTGCCGATTCACGCCGCGCAGCCGGTGCGCGACCACGTCGTGCGCCGCGGACGCTCCTGGGTGCCGGCGGTGCTGCGCGGAAATCAGGTTCCCATCAAGGTGCTCTTCGAGGTGGCCAACATCGCCAATCGACACGATGCCGCCGATCTCGCCTCGCCGAAGCATCGAGATCTGATCGCCGAGGCCTTGCTCGACACCCTGCTGTCGTTCTACCGCGGCCGGTGACCTCCCGGCGCCGGCCGCCCCGCGCGGTGGCGGATCGGACCGTTCTCGACACGGGGAGGTCTCACGGGCGCCTGCGTCCATGAGACGCCGTTTGCTTGACGCCACGTCCGGAGGTCTGAAACAATGCAGTTCTGCTCATGAGGGAGGCGATTCGTGAAGGTGCTGGTGATCGGCGGCGGCGGCCGCGAACATGCCCTGGTCCGGTCCATCCGCAAGAATCCGGACATCGAGCGCCTCTGGTGCGCTCCGGGCAACGCCGGCATCAAGCAGGATGCGGTCCTCCCCGGCCTTGATGTCACCGACGTGGGCGCCGTTCTCGCCTGGGTGCGGCGCAACGGGGTCGACCTGACCATCGTCGGGCCCGAGAAGCCACTCACCCTCGGCCTGACCGATCGTCTCGAGCAGGAGGGACACCGGGTCTTCGGGCCGTCCAGGGCCGCCGCCGAGATCGAGACGTCGAAGGTGTTCGCCAAGGAGTTCATGGCGCGCCACGATATTCCGACGGCATCGTTCGAGACCTTTGCCGCCGCCCGGGCAGCCAAGGACTACCTCCGCCACTGCCCGGACGCCCCACTCGTGGTCAAGGCCGACGGTCTCGCCGCCGGCAAGGGCGTGATGCTGTGTGACGACCGTGACGGGGCTCTCGACGCCGTCAACGAGATCATGGAGAAGGGTGCCTTCGGCGAGGCGGGCCGCCGCATCGTGATCGAGGAGCGACTGAGCGGACGCGAGGTCTCGCTGTTCGCCTTGACGGACGGTTTTGATCTGAAGCTGCTGCCCACCTGCCGGGACTACAAGCGGGTCGGTGATCGCGACACCGGCCCCAACACCGGCGGCATGGGAGCCTACTCCCCGGTGGATGACATCGAGGAGGAGATGCTCCTCCAGATCGAGGATCAGATCCTGCGCCCCACGCTTCGCGGTCTCGCCGCGGAGGGGCGCCCGTACAGGGGCGTGCTCTACGTCGGCCTCATGATGACCGCCGACGGACCGCTGGTGCTGGAATACAACGCCCGGTTCGGGGATCCGGAGGCACAGGTGCTTCTTCCCCTGCTGACCTCGGATCTGCTCACCGAGATGGCGTCCATCGCGGAGGGCAGCCTGGCGCCCGGCGAGATGGACTGGAAAGACGGTGTCTCCGTCGGCGTGGTGGCCTGCTCGGAAGGATATCCCGGCCCGCCGGTCACCGGGCAGAAGATCAAGGGGCTGGCCGACCTGGCGGATGACGCCAGCATCCAGATCTTCCACAGTGGCACCCGCAAGGCACCGAAGCGCACGTTTCTCACCAACGGCGGCCGCGTGCTGACCGTGGTGGCCCACGGCGACAACCGCGCCGCCGCGGCCGCCCGGGCCTATCAGGCTCTTGCGCAGATCACCTTCGACGGCATGCACTTCCGCTCGGACATCGCGGGCGGTGGCTCGATGGCGCTGGCGACCGGCACCTGACCCGCTCGCCGGCGGACCCGCCCGGCGCGCGGCGGGGGGACCGGCATGACGCCGGGAGAGTCTGGAGGGCACCCGACCATGAGGCACGACAGCCCTGCCCCACCCCGAGTGGCGGTTCTGATCGGCTCGGACTCCGACCTGCCGGTGGTCCGGCCGGCGGTGGACGTCCTGTCGGTGCTCGACGTCGGTGCCGACCTTCACGTGACGTCCGCGCATCGCACACCCGAGCGCACGCGGGACATCGTCCGGACGGCGGTCGAATCCGGGGTGCGTGTCTTCCTGGTCGGCGCCGGTGGCGCCGCCCATCTTGCCGGCACGGTCGCTTCTCTCACCACCCGGCCGGTCCTGGGCGTTCCGATCCCCTCGACGCCGCTGGGAGGTCTCGATGCCCTGCTGAGCACGGTGCAGATGCCGGCGGGCATCCCGGTGGGCACGCTGGCCATCGGCGAGGCCGGCGCCCGCAACGCCGCGCTGCTGGCGGTGTCGATCCTGGCTCTCGACGACACCGCGCTTCACGCGCGTCTCGTCGCCTACCGCCGTCGCATGGCCGACGGGGTCGAGGAGAAGTCACGGCGCGCCCGGCTCGCGGTCGGGCTCGCGGATGATTCACCGGCGACCGGTTCCTGAGTGTCGACCGGTGCCGCGCCGCTACTTCCTGCAGACCCTCGGCTGCAAGCTCAACCAGGCCGACACGGCCCGGCTCGCGGCCGAACTCGACGCGCGCGGCATGCAGCCGGTGTCGACGCCGGCGCAGGCCGACCTGATGGTGGTCAACACCTGCACCGTCACGAGTCGTGCGGACGCCGACGGCCGGCACGCGCTGCGCCGGCTCCGGCGGGCCAACCCGGATGCGCGGCTCATCGCCATGGGATGCACCGCGAGCCGTGACCCGCGATCGCTGTCGGCTCTCGATGGCGTCGATGTGGTCAGCCCCGGGTGCGACCCACGGCCGGTGATCCGGGCGGCGATGGCCGCCTTCCCGGGTGACATCGACGCGGGCGCGACGCCCTACCACATCGTGCCGACGATTCCCGGGCGCACCCGCGCCTACCTGAAGGTGCAGGACGGCTGCGACCTCGCCTGCGCCTACTGCATCATCCCCTCGGTGCGCGGCAGGTCGCGCAGCATCCCGGCAGCCGAGATCGAGGCATCCCTCGCCCGGCTGATCGGCGCCGGATTCGTCGAGGTCGTGCTGACGGGAGTGAACACCGGCGACTGGGGACGGGATCTCCCCGGCGCGCCGCGGCTGCTGGATCTTCTGCAGCGTCTGGTGAGCGTGCCGGGTCTCGGCCGCCTGCGCCTGAACTCGCTGGAGCCGCGCACCGTCGACGACCCTCTCATCGAATGGCTGGCCGGCGAACCCCGCATGGCACCGCACCTCCAGATCCCGTTGCAGAGCGGTTCCGACTCGATCCTGGCCCGGATGCGTCGCAACTACCGGCGGGGTTTCTACCGGGATCTGCTGGCGAGACTGGAGCGCGCCCTGCCCGGGATCGGCCTCGGCGCCGACGTCATCGTCGGATTCCCCAGTGAGAGCGAGGCGGACTTCTCACTCACGGAAACTCTCGTCGAGGAGTCACCCCTGGCCTATCTCCACGTGTTCTCGTACTCCGCACGCCCGGGAACCGATGCGGCGGACCTGCCGGACCCGGTCGACCCGGCCGTGATCCGGGAGCGAGCCACGCGCCTGCGGAAACTCGCGGCCCGCAAGGGGACCCGTTTTCGCAGACGGCACATCGGCCGCACGGTGGAGGTCATCACCCTGGAGGACGCCCGTCCTGACGGCCGCATCCGTTCTCTGACCGGGAATTTCTTCGAGGTGCTGCTGCCGGCCGGGAGCGCCCGCGCGAACCGCCTCGTGCCCGTCCGCATCGTCTCCGCGGACGCCAGCGGCGCCCGGGGCATACCGGTCGCCGCGTGACACCCGGGGACGCCCCGTTCCTCGTCCGGCCGGCCTGCCGAGCCCGGCGACGAGCAGACCGGTCGCCCCACCCGGCAGGCTAGAACACCTCGCCGAACAGACTGGACAGGAAGCTCAGGTCGGTGCCGTCGACCTGCTTGTCCCCGTTGAGATCCACCCCGGCGTCATAGAACGGTTGCACGGTCGGATCGCAGAGATTGGCGCTGGCATCGGCCGCGGTGCACCGGGTGCTGCCGTTGGCCCGTGCGATGCGCGCCAGATCGAAGCCGTCGACACGCCCCGAGAGGTCCGCATCGCTGCGCCGATCCAGCCAGTCCACCTGCAGCACCGTGGAGGACCCGCAGGTCGCCAGGTTCGCGGCTCCACAGCTCGCGCTCCCGGCGATGCGGTCGCCGCCGCCGTCGGGTGCCACGGCCTGGACCGCGTGCACCCCTTGCTGCGCGGGATCGACGATCTCCACGGTGGTCCCGTCGCCGTTGTACCCGGGATCGCCCGGACTGGCGACGAACGGGCCGACCGCCACCTGCACCTCGACGTCGTTGCAGCCCAGCCAGTTCAGATCGAGAACTCGGATCTCGGTCTCGTCGAAGATCACGTCGGAGCGACTCATGAGGGACGAGAAGCTCGCTCCGGTGAGATGGAGCGTCACCATCTCCGCACCCTGCTGCAGAACGGACGGGTCGATGGAGGTGACCTCGGGCTGGGTCATGCCGCTGATGGAGTTCGAGAAGGCCACGCTCTCGTTGCCGGAGAGATCGACCGCCTTGACCGCCACGAACAGTGTCACGCAGTCCGGCAGGCCGACCAGATCCACGCTGGTGATGGCCCCGACGTCGAGGACGGCGATATCTCCCGTCTCCGGCGCCGACCCGACGAACACGCGGTAGCCCCCCAGATCAGGGGCCGGGACCGGGTCCCAGGCCACGGACATCGTACCTGCGTGGGGGGACGCGACCGCCAGGAGCAGCGCGGCGAGGGTCGACAGCCCCGCGGACCGGCACCGCCGGCGGTGGCCGGGGCGGGCGCACAACGACGAAGACATGCGCTTGCTCATCAACATCTCCAATCCGGCGGTTCCCGAGCGAGACGGGAAGCAGTGCATGCCCTTGCACCCACCGTGCCAGGTTGCCGCCCACCGGAGCCGGGCAGACGGGATCGAAAACCGTCTG
Organism: Acidobacteriota bacterium; assembly: GCA_046757965.1. Classification (GTDB taxonomy): domain Bacteria; phylum Acidobacteriota; class Polarisedimenticolia; order SMYD01; family SMYD01; genus JBHHZI01. The sequence goes on from JBHHZI010000010.1 coordinate 22,856, forward strand.
TTCGCAGTAGCTTGGAGCGTCGCCGGCGAGGCCGGGACGAGCTGGCCGGCCGCAGGCGTTACGAGATCGTAAGCGGCGGCGCCTTTTGGTACGACCCGCGGTCTACTCGATGTACCCCAGGGACCGGAGCCGCTCCCGCAGGGCGGGGTCGAGATCCTCGAGGGTCGGTCGGACCGCGTCATACCCACTTCGGGCGCTATCCATCCAGCCGGTGAGGGCCAGCGCCAGATGCGCGCCGGCGGTCCCCTCCTGCCCGGCCAGGTTGATCGTCTCGTCGGGATCGGCCCCGAGATCATACAGCTCGGTGCGGTAGGAGCGGTGCCGGTAGATCGAGTCGGGCGCCCCCGGCCAGATCGAGAGCTTCGCGGTGAGCAGGCCGTCGAACCGCCCCCAGCGCTGCGGCGTGAGGATCACCTTGTGGTACGCATCTCGTGCCGCCAGCGTGACGTAGCCGCTGGTCCCGGAGCTGATCGGCGCCACGCGCCCGGGTCGCGCCGCCTCCGGCGCATCGATCATCGGCAGGAAGCTCTCGCCCTCGATCACCGGCGGCACCGGCACGCCCAGCATCTCCAGGACCGACGGCAGGATGTCGACGGTGCGCACCAGGTCCGTCACGGTGCGATTCGACGGCAGGTCCGGATGGCTCAACACCAGCGGCACCCGGGCGGTGGCATCATAGGTGTAGGTCCCGTGCGCGAAGAAATAGCGGTGTTCGCCGAGACTCTCGCCGTGGTCGGACGTGAAGACGATGAGCGTGTTCTCCCGCAGATGAAGACGGTCGAGCGCCGCGAGGAACTTTCCCAGCCACAGGTCCGCGTAGCGAATCTCGCCGTCGTACCGGGCGATGAAGTCACCCCATCTCGTCAGGTCTCCCAGCCGCGCACCGGGATGGATGCCCCCGTCACGGGCCAGTGCGGTGAACTCGAGATCGATGCCCTGCCGGTCGGGGTGGAGAGGATCGCCGGCGAAGAAGGTGTCATACGGGGCCGGCGGCGCGTACGGGGCGTGGGGGTCGATGGGATGCAACCAGAGGAAGAACGGCGACTCGATGCCGGCGTCCAGGCGATCCATGGCCCGCGAGTAGACCGCCGCGGCGTCACTCCCCGGCGGGCCATCGAACAGTTCGGTGACGTCGTCGATACCCTGGGTGAACCCGAAGCGCCTGCCCATGTTGGGATTGGCGACGACGGCCAGGTTCTGGTAGCCCGCCGCCGCCAGGATCTCCGCCCAGGTGAGAAGACGGTCGTCGAGGACCGACCGGGAGCGGATGATCCCGTGGGAATACGGCGTCGTTCCGGTGAGCATCGACGCCATGTTCGGGCTGGTCCGCGTCGCCTGGGTGATGACCTGCGTGAAGTGCACTCCCGACGCGGCGAGTGCATCGGTGATCGGCGATGTGCTCCGGGGATACCCCGCCAGGGAAAGATGATCGGCCCGGAGCGTGTCCAGGACGATGAGCACCACGTTGGTTCCCCCTGGCAGGCGCGGACCCTCGACGCCGCGCCCGGCCGGGCCCGCGACCACCGGGTGCCGCGGCACTGCCAGGCGCTCCGGCACCGCAACTGACGTCTCCCGGCCGGCCAGGCGCATGCCCCAGGCGGTGATGAGCAGCGCCGCCAGCATCACCAGGATCGGCGCCGGCAACCGCCGGCGGGCCGGCTGCCGTGCCGGGAGGCCCAGCCAGACAACCAGCGCGCTGCCGGCCAGCGCCAGCGCGGCCGCCGCCACCTGCCTCGCCGGCGTGTCCGCCACGTCCCGCACGAGCATTCCGGCGATCAGGACTCCATGGCCGCAGACCACCACCCAGAGGAAGGCCGCCACCGCCAGCCGGGACCGACCCCCTCCGCGAGGCGCCTTCACCACCCGCCGGAGCAGGAGGCTCGCGACCCCGCCCGCCAGCCCCCACATCAGTCCGGCGGCCGCGGTGAAGGCCACCAGGAACAGGACCGCGTCCAGCGGACCGGTGAAAGCCAGGTCGTAGGCCCGCACCATGACGAGATTCTCGACCAGGCCAACGGCCAGCCCGACGCGGACGAAGGACCGGGTGACGGGATCGGAAGGTGGCCGGATCATGGCGAGATGGGCCTCTGGCGGGCTGCTTGGCCAGGGATCTTGACTTTGGATACGCAGTCCTTAAATTCAGACTTGTAATATCTAGGTATTCGCATATTCAGTTTTACATTTTCGTAAATGCAACCGATCGGGGGATTCCGGGGGAATCAATGGTATCGCCACGAACAGATTCGCGCACCAGCGAGGCGGCACTCGACGACGACGGGTTCGCCCTCGACCTCCTCCGCTCGATGCGCTGCGGCCTCCTCATCGGCGACGAGCATCAGACCATCCGGTTCATCAATCAGCAGGCCCGGCAGATACTCGATCTCGACGACGAGGTCGCCCTCGGCACGCCGCTGGCCCTGGCCCTGGCTCACCACCCGCATCTGGCCCACCTTCTCCGCGAGGCGCCGCGCCTCAACACGCTCCCGGACCGGGCGGAGGCCGCCATCCGCACGCGCGACGGGCGAGACCGCACCATCGGCTACACCCTGTCGCGGGTTCGCACCGAGTCTGGCGCGCCGCGGGGAGCCGCCCTCTTCTTCAAGGATCTGACCCCCATCGAGCACCGGGAGGCCCAGGCCCGCCTGGCGCAGCGGCTGGCCGAGCTGGGTGCCATGGCGGCGTCGCTGGCCCACGAGATCCGCAATCCGCTGGCCTCGCTCGATCTGTCGACCACGCTCCTGCGCCGGCGGCTGCCGCCCGAGGGGAAGGAGGCCAAGCTCGCCACCACGTTGCAGGAGCAGATCCGTCGCCTCTCCACCACCGTGAACCGGGCGCTCGAGTATGTCCGGCCCCTGGACCTCAAGACCACGTCGGTGAATCTCGCCCACATGGTCGACCTCGCGATCCAGGACGCCGCGGCCGGGGAGAACGGTGAAGGCAAGACGCGAGTCGTCCGCCGCTTCCCGGATGAGGCGGTGACCATCCAGGCCGACGCCGCACGGCTCCGGGAGGCGTTCGTGAACCTGGTGCGCAACGCCGTCGAGGCCATGGCTTCAGCCGGCGGCGTCCTGGAGATCTCCATCCAGACCACGCCCAGCGACTGCCGGGTCCGGTTTGCCGACTCGGGACCGGGCATCTCCGGCGATCTGGTGGACAAGATATTCGCGCCGTTCTTCTCCACCAAGCCCAAGGGTTCCGGACTCGGACTGGCCTGGTGCCGGAAGGTCGTCGACGCCCATGGCGGGATCCTCGACGTCGTCAGCACGGACGGCGAAGGTGCCGCCTTCTGTATCCGCCTGCCCCGCACCGTGGCGACCCCGATCGCCGTTCCCACAGGAGACACGCTTCATGAAGCGCAGGATTCTTGTTGCCGAGGATGAGGAACCGATCCGTGACGGCATCGTCACGGCATTCACGGATTCGGGGTACGACGTGGTGGCCGCCGCCAATGGACGTGAGGCCATCGACATCCTGGAGGGCCAGAACTTCGACCTGGTGATCTCCGACTACCGGATGCCCGAGCAGGACGGCCTGGAGGTCCTGCGCAGCGCGCGACGGGTGGACGAAGACGCGGTGGTCATCATGATCACCGCCTACGGCTCGGTGGATCATGCCGTGGAGATGATGAAGGAAGGCGCCTTCGACTACATCCAGAAGCCGTTCAACCTGGAGGATCTGGAGTTCAAGGTGGCCAAGGCCCTGGACCACCTGCAACTCTGTGGCAAGGTCCGCTACCTCGAGGACCGTCTCAACGAGGACTTGACCTGCGACAACATCATCGGGACGAGCCGGGTCATTCGCGACATCCTCCGGACCGTGCAGAAGGCAGCCCCATCCAACGCCGCCGTCCTGATCCAGGGAGAAACCGGCACGGGCAAGGAACTGGTCGCCGAGGCCATCCATCGCAACTCCCTGCGCGCCGGGGGCAGCTTCGTGAAGACCAACTGTGCCGCCATCCCGGAGAACCTGCTGGAGAGCGAGCTGTTCGGCCATGAGAAGGGCGCCTTCACCGGCGCCGACCGACAGCGCATCGGACGGTTCGAGCTCGCCCATTCCGGCACCCTGTTTCTGGACGAGATCGCCGACATGAGCCTGGGCATCCAGGCCAAGGTGTTGCGGGCGCTCCAGGAGCAGGAATTCGAGCGCGTGGGCGGCACGCGCACCATCAAGGTGGATGTCCGCCTGGTGGCCGCCACCAACCAGGACCTGGCCGAATCGATCAGGCAGCGCACCTTCCGCGAGGATCTGTTCTACCGCCTCAACGTCGTGACCATCACCGTGCCGCCCCTGCGGGAGCGCAAGGAGGACATCGAGGCGCTGGCGGGCCACTTCGTCGAACGGTACGCGCGAGAACTCAAGAAGAATGTCAGCGGCATCTCGGTGGAGGCGCTGCGCGTCCTGCGGCGCTACAACTGGCCCGGAAACATCCGCGAGCTGGAGAACACCATGGAACGCGCGGTTCTCATGACCGAGGCGAACACGGTCTCGTTCGACGATGTGGCGCTGCTCGGCCAGTCCATGTCGACTCACGGCGCTGCCGAGCCGCAGTTTCACCTGCCCCCGCAGGGCATGGATCTCGAGGAGATCGAGAAACGGGTGCTCATCGAGGCGCTGAAGATGAGCAACTGGGTCCAGAAGGAGGCCGCGGCGCTGCTGAGCATCTCCAGCCGGGCCATCAACTACAAGGTCAAGAAGTTCGGTCTGACCCACCCGACCTGGAAGAAGCACCGTGACCCCGAGCCCGTGGAGGAGGCCGGGCGCTCGCGCCTCTGAGGCCTGCTCAGGGAACGACCACCGTGTCGCCCGGCTTGAGCCGCAGGTTCATCTCGAGGTTCTCGCCGGAGAGGATCATCCCGTAGTTGATCTGGATGCGCTGGCTCTTGCCGGCCGTCTCGCGGATGAGAACGATCTTCTTCGAGTTGGCGAAGCTGGTGAAGCCGCCGGCCAGGGCCAGTGCCTGCAGAAGTGTGGTCTCTCTGCCCAGCTTGAACACACCCGGGCGCTGCACGTTGCCCGTGATGAACACCTTGAAGCTGTTCACCTCGACGACGATCACGCTGACCGACGGCGCCACCACATGCTCCGTGTAGAATCGCGCGATCTGCCTGGCCAGGTCCTCGGGCGCCTGGCCCTCGACGAACACATCACCGATGAGCGGCAGCGAGATCCGGCCATCCGGGCGGACCGGCACCCGGCTGACGGAGAGTTCAGGTTCGCCGAACACCGAGACCTGGAGAACGTCTTCCTTGCCGATGACGTAGTTCGGTGCCGGGGCATTCTGCTCGACGAGTTGCCCGCCGCCCTGGGGGCGGGCCATCACGCCGGAGGGAACTGCCAGGACCCCCAGCACCAGGAAGATCTGACTCAGGACGGATCGTGTCACGATTCCTCCGCTGGCCCGGCGGCCACCGGGCACCCGACCTGGATGCTGCCGCCCCATCGCCGCCCTCGGGTCGCAGTTGACAGAACCCTCATTGACGCACCCGGCACCGCCTGGCGTCAAGGGCACCTCGAACGGGAATCCCGCCGGGCGCGGAGGGCGCACGTCCGGAAGATCGGCGTCGGGGTTCGGTGGCGCGCCAGGCACCGGTTCTGCGCCGGGCGGAGCGATGCTAGACTCGCCCGCCGCCCGGTGGGCTGCCTTCCGGCCCGGCTCCCACCGCTCGCCTTCCGTCGATGAATCTCCAGCGCATCAAGGAACTCTGCAAGGACACGGTCGTTTACGGGCTCGGGACGCTGGGCACCAAGGGCATCGGCTTCCTGCTGATCCCGCTGTATACCCGGTTTCTCACGCCGGGAGACTACGGGGTCCTCGCGCTGGTCAACATGTGGGGCGCCGCCATCGGCGTGGTCATCGGCCTCGGCCAGCATCGCGCCGTGTTCCGGTACTACTTCAAGGAATCGCAGCGCGAGGGCGGCCAGGAAGAGGTCCTGTCCACCTTTCTCACCCTGGCGCTGGCGATGTCGCTCGTCGTGGCCGCCATCGTGGCATTCGCGCGCCCGCTGGCCCGCTTCACGCTCGGGAATGCGTCCTTCGCCACGCTCATCATCCTGGTCACCGGCATCAACTACCTGAACCTGTTTCGCAAGGCGCCGCTGGTGATCATCCGGGCGCGGCGCTGGACGGGCCGATACTCCATGCTGGCCATGAGTCGCACCCTGGTGACCATCACTCTCATCGTGTACTTCGTCGTGGCCCGCAACCAGCGCGTTCTCGGCGTCCTGACCGGCCAGGCCATCTCGGCGGTGCTCTTCACGGCGCTGCTCTCGGTGCTCTTCCTGCGCCACATCCGCCCCCGCTTCTCCGCCCCCATGGTGCGGAAACTGCTCGCGTTCGGCCTCCCGTTCGTGATGGGCGACCTCCTGCTTCTCGTCTTCCGCTACTCGAACCGTTACTTTCTCTCGACCCTGGCCTCGGTCGACCAGGTGGGTCAGTTCTCCCTCGGGAATCGCTTCGGAGAGATCATCCTGTTGCTCAACACCGCCATCCAGACGGCGTGGCCGGTGTTTCTGTACGGCAGTGAACGCGATGAAGGCGCACCCCGCCTGTATTCACGGGCCATGACCTATTACCTCGCCACCATCGGTTTTGCCGGCGTGGGCATCGTGCTGTTCTCTCCGGAGATCTACCGCCTCATGGTCCATCCCCGGTTCAACCCGTCGATGAGCATCATCCCCATCGCCGTCGTCACCTACATCTTCATGGGCGTGAACGTCTTCGGGAACGTCGGGATCCATCTCAAGGAAAAGACCCAGTACTACATGGTCGCGACCGGCACGTCGGCAGCCGTGAGCGTCGGCCTCAACATCCTGCTGATCCCGTTCTACGGGATCCGCGGAGCGGCCGTCGCCACCCTGGGCGCGTACGCGACGCAGGCGGGTCTGACTCTCTGGATCTCCCGACGCCTCTACCCGATCTCCTACGAGATCCGGCGCATCGGCATCATCGCCGGTGTGATGATCGGCGCCGCGGCGCTGGGGCGGGTCGTGGACTGGGGAGGGCCGGGGGTGACGGTGACGGCCAAGGCCGCCCTCTGGGTCGTCGGCGTCCCTGCCGCTCTCTTCGTGCTGCGATTCTTCACCGTGGAGGAACGCCAGAGAGCAGGCATCATGGCTCGCCGCCTCCTCCGGGGCCCGCGATGAGGCAGCCGCTGCATATCGTCTACATCGTCCAGTACTTCAATCTCCCCGACGAGGCCGGCGGGGGGCGCGCGTACCACTTTGCCCGCCGCTGGGTCGAGCTCGGCCATCGGGTCACGGTCATCACCGGCACCGTGAACCACAAGACCTCCACGGTGGCGCCCCGGTTCCGGGGCCGGCTGTTCACCCGCGAGACCATCGAGGGCATCGACCTGATCCGGTGCGCCGCCACCACATCGATCCGCCGCTCTCTCATCGGACGTCTGCTCAACTTCTCCGCCTTCGCCGTGCTGTCGTCCGTTGCGGCGCTGTTCAGGACGGACCGGCCCGACATCGTCTATGCCTCGTCGACCCCGCTGACCGTGGGCCTGCCGGGGGTTCTCGGCTCGACGCGCTGGCACTGCCCGTTCATCTTCGAGGTGCGGGACCTGTGGCCGGAATCCGCGGTCGTCGCCGGGATCCTGACGAACCCGCTGGTGATCGCCGCCGCGCGCCGCTTCGAACGCTTCCTGTACCGGCGTGCCGACCGTGTCGTGGCGGTGACCCGGGGCATCCGGACCGGCATCATCGAGCAGGGCAAGCGCGCCTCGGCCACCGCCCTGATCCCCAACGGCGTCGATGATCTCCTCGCGGACCGGGACGTCCACGATGGCGCCCCGGCCGGTCCGGGACGGGCCCCGGGCGCGCCGCTGGTCTGCATCTACGTCGGAGCCATCGGCATGTGGAACGGCAACCGGCCGATCCTCGACGCCGCCTGCCTTCTCGACCGCGAGGAAGATATCGAGTTCGTGCTGGTCGGCGACGGCGATCAGCGCCCGGAACTGGAGAGGATGGCGCGGGAGAACGGTCTGTCGAGAGTGCGGTTCGCCGGGGTCATGCCGAAGCGACAGGCTGTCTCCGAGATGCTGGCTGCAGATGTCTGTCTGGTGTGCACGTGGGACCACCCCTTTCACCGCATGGTCCTGGCGAACAAGATCTTCGACTACCTGGCCGCGGGCCGCCCCGTGATCGCGGCGGCGCGCGGGGAGATGGCCGATCTGATCGAGCAGGCCGGGGCCGGGATCTGCGTGCCACCGGGCGATGCCGAGGCGCTGGCCGGCGCCATCCGGACCGTCCGGGACCTTCCTGGCAGCGAGCGCAACGCGATGGGGCGCCGCGGCCGCGAGCATGTCCTGGCCCACTACAGGCGGCGCGACCTTGCCGACCGGGCGGAGCGCATGATCCAGGACACGCTCGCCGGCCGCGCCGGGTGAGAAGGGCTCGCCCGAAGGATGCCGCACGGCCGGCCGCGGCAACCGGCCATCATCCGGCGGTCGGGTCCCCCATGGTAAGGTCTCGACTCAGATGAGCGTCGCTTCCCAGGCCGTCGCGCATCCTTCCTTCTTGACGCGTCCCGACCGGATCGCCATCGCGTCCTGCGCGGCATCCCTGATCATCGGGATCCTGCTCCCGTACCCGGCAACCAAGTTCGTGCTCGCCGCCGGTCTGGGCGCGGTCTTCCTCTACCTCTCGATGCGCTGCTTTTACCTGGCCGTGGCGTTCTTCTGCTTTCTCATGCCGTTGCAGGTCCTCGTTCCCAACAGTTCCTACTTCCTGCGCGGTGCCAACCTCCAGACCGCGTTCCTGCTGCTGTTCCTCGCCTCCGCCATGCGCGCGTCGCAGCACGCCGACTCCCGGGCTCCCGCCCCGGACCGGCCCAATCCGGTCCTCCTGCCCCTCGCCGGCCTTTTCCTGACGGTGGTCGCCTCCGCCGCGCACTCATCGCTGATCCACGGCATGGGATTCATCGATCTGATGTCGCGGGTGAAGAACTGGTTTGCCTACTCCCTGCTCGCTGTTCTCGCCTACCGGTGGATCACCGACAGGCGAGAGAAGCTGTTCGTTCTTTCCACCATCCTGGCGGTCACGGTGTTCAACGCCGCCTACTCGATGCGCGATATCTTCATGAATCCTTCGCTGAACATCGCGAGCAACCGGGCGATCTCGTTGATCGTCATCCAGCCGAATCTCTACGCGGGGTTTCTCGTCCTCTACTCGTTCTTCTTCCTCTCCCTGCTGGTCGCCTACCCGCTGACGCGCACCGGGAAACTGCTCGTCGGCGGCGGCGCCGCTCTCGTCCTGATCAATCTCGTCTACACGCTGTCCCGCGGCGCGTGGCTGGCCTTCATGGCCGCCGCCCTGTTCATCAGCGTCGCTCGCGCCAGGAAGCTGCTGATTCCTCTGCTGATCGTTGCCGGCGCCCTGTACCTGTGGCTGCCGGACGTCGCCACCAGTCGGTTCCAGAGCGGCTTCGAGGGAGAGTACGACCCGCGGTTCCTGACCGAGGAGAACGTCACCGTCGACGAGGCCGCCAGCCGCATCGTGCAGTGGAAGAACTTCTTGCCGCTGCTCGTGGAGCACCCCGTCTTCGGCGTGGGCTTCGGCCGCTTCGGTTTCACCATCTACCAGAAGCGCATCGACGAGAAGGCCCGCTCGGCACACAGCTCGGTCATCGAGATCGGCATCGAGGAGGGTTTGATCGGGCTGGGATTCTATGCGGCTCTGCTGTTCGTCATCTTCACCGGGGCGTCACAGATCTTCTCCCGGTCGGCGGATCCGGTGGACCAGAGCCTGGCCATCGGCCTGATGGCGGCCACCGTCGCCCTCCTGGTCCTCGACCTGACCGGCACCCGCTTCCGCAACTCCAACATCATGGCGTTCTTCTGGATACTCTGCGGCATGACGCTCAACGCCCCGCTGTCGCCCCCCGGCGCGCCGGGCCGGGGCGGCGCGCCGGACACACGCAAGGCGCCGGCATGAGGCCACGGGCGGAGGGCCGATCCCATGTCCCGGCGCACCCGGCAGCGACCGCTGCGCGCCTCCTGCTGGCAGGGCTGCTCGCCGGCGCCGTGACGGGCTGGGGCACCGCGCTACACGCCGTTGTCGCGAATCGCTATCTCCCGCAGGGGCTGTGGCACCTGGCGGCGCGCACCCTCGACCGCCGCGTCTCCAGCGCCGGCCTCACCGGTCTCGCCCTGACCGCGGCGGGCCTGGCAGCAGTTCTCGTCCTCTGGCCGGTGTGCCGCTGGCTGCTCGCTGACCGGTGGCGCGGCCTGCGCGGCGCCGTCATCGCCGTGCCGGTCGTGGCGGTCGGCGCCCGGGCCGGCCTGTTCATCAACCGCGAGTTCCTGCCAGGGATTCTCGAGCTGACCAGCCTCGCGGCCAGCGCCGCCCTGGCCGCGGCCGCGGCCGGCACCTGGTGGGCTCTGGTGCGCGCCACCGACGTCCTCGCACGACTCCGATTCCCGCCCCTGCCGCGCCTCGTGACCGGCAGGGGGCCGGGAGTGCTGGCCATCGCCCTGCTGGTCGTGGCGCACCTTCTTCCTCTCGCCGTGCCGGCGCCTGCCGCGGGCGATCGTCCCGACATCATCATCCTGCTTGTCGACACCCTGCGTGTGGATCGGCTCGGCGCCTACGGTTACGCGCGCGACACCAGCCCGCACATCGACGCCCTGGCCCGCGACGGCTGGCTGTTCACCCAGGCGGCCTCGACGGCATCGTGGACCAAGCCTGCCATCGCGTCGCTGTTCACGTCCCGGTATCCGCGGCAGGCGGGCATCGACAGCGCCTCCTGGAACCATGCCGGCGCCGCCGGTGAGGTCCGGGTGGACGTCCTCGATCCGCGTCTGACCACGCTCTCGGAGGTCCTGGCCAGCGGGGGTTACAGCACGGTGGCCGTGGGACATAACCATCATCTCACCGAGCGGCTCGGATTCGCCCAGGGGTTCGACCGCTACATCTGGGGGCTGAAGAACGACGTCACCTTCACCAGTGCACCGGAGATCCACCGGCGGTTTCTCGCCTGGGTCGACCGCCATCGCGGTCCGTTCTTCGGCTATCTGCACTACATCGACGTCCACTGGCCCTACCTGCCGCCACCGCCGTTCGCCGGGCACTTCGCCGGCCCACCGCCGGAGATCGACTACAACACCGCCGGGTTCATGGATGCGGCCCAGGCGGCCGGCCGGCGCGGGGACCTGCACCTCGCACCGGACCTGGTCGCCCACATGAGCGATGCCTACGACGAGGAGATCCAGTTCGTCGACGAACAGATCGGCCGGTTGCTGGAGGAGCTGCGGGCCCGGGACCTGTATGACAGCAGCCTGATCGTCTTCACGGCCGATCACGGCGAGGAGTTCCTCGAGCATGGTCACCTCGCTCACGGCACCGGGCTGTATGACGTGCTCGTGCACGTGCCCCTGATCATCAAGTTTCCCTGTCCGGGACCGTCCTGTGGGTCCCGGACCATCGATGCGCAGGTGTCGCTGCTCGATCTGCTGCCGACCCTGGCGTCGGCAGCCGGCCTGACCCCGCCTGCCGGGATCGAGGGTGCGGACCTCGCCGGCCCGATCTCCCCGGCACGGCTGGCGATCTCCGAATGGGGCGAGCAGGTCTCGTTGCGGACCCCCTCCTCCAAGTTCATCTACTCCCTCGCAGGCGGGACCCGGTGGATGTACGACCTGGTCCACGATCCGGGCGAGAGCGTCGACCTGTCCCGCCGGCAGCCCGAGGCGACGGCCGCCCTGCGGGATCAGGTGCTGGCCTGGGTCGCCCGCACCAGCGGGTCGGAGAGCGCGAACCGTCCCGGTGTGGCGGTGGACGAGCAGACACTGCGCCAGCTCCGGGCCCTCGGCTACGTCGAGTAGCCCGGTGGCCGGCGAAGAGAGCAGGGTCTGTGTGCCCGATGTGTCTCGCCGGGGCGAGGTCGTCCTCATCACGGGCCAGCTCGGGCCGGGAGGCAGCGAGCGGCAGCTCTTCCTGCTGGCCCGGGCCCTCGCCGAGCGGGGGCGGCACGTCTCGGTCGCGTGTCTGAGCACGCGCGATCGGCCGCACGGAGAGGCCCTGCGCGCCTGCAAGATCGATGTGGCGCTTTTTCCCCGGCAGGCAAGCTGGGACCTGCGTCGCCTGCAGCGCCTCCGGAGCTGGCTTCGCGGCCGCTCACCCGCCGTGGTCTGTAGCTTTGGCGAGTTCGCGGCGGCCTACACCCGCCTGGCGCTCGTCGGTCGCTCCCGGCCACCGCGCTCCATCGCACTCGTCCGCCGGGGCGCCAGTCACCTGTCCCGCGTCAAGCGGGCACTGATCGGCTGGACGTTCCGGACCACCGACGTCGTGGCGGCGAACTCGGAGGCCGGCCGCCGCTACGCGTCGGCGGCGCTGCGCCTGCCGCCCGGCTCCGTCGGGTTGTTGCCCAACCTGGTCCCCGACGAGGTCTTCGAGGCGCCGTCCCGCCGGCAGGCCACGCGCGCCGCGCTGGGCGTGTCGCGCGATGATCGGGTCGTTCTCTACATCGGCCGCGATGCGCGCGCCAAGGACATCCCGACCCTGTGCCGCACGCTGTCACACCTCCAGCGTGCCGTTCCGGTCTGCCGGGCCTGGGTCGTGGGTCCCGGGCTGGCGGTGCCCCCGCCCGGTCTCGCCGGCGACTCGATGCGAGCGCACTGGATGGGAGAGCGGGACGACACCCGGGATCTCATCGATGCCGCCGATGCGCTGCTCCTGACCTCGGCCAGCGAGGGCAGCCCCAACGTGGTGCTCGAAGCGCTGGCCCGCGGCTGTCCCGTCGTCACCACGGACGTCGGCGACGTCCGGGGTCTCGTCGAACCCTGCGGTGCGGGACGGGTGTGTGCGATCGGCGATGCGGAGGGCCTCGCCACCGCGCTGGCAGAGCTGCTTCGCGACCCGCCAGGGTGGCGCCGCGCGGCGGAGCGGGCCGTGCCGGTGCTCCGCTCTCGCCATGGAAGAGAGGCGGTCCTCGAGCAGTTCATCCGCCTGCTGGACGGGCCGTC
>JBHHZI010000011.1:0-34752 GCA_046757965.1 Acidobacteriota bacterium
GTTTGGGGGCGGGTCGGCGGGGGGGGGGGGCTGCCGGGCCGGCCGCGCACCGCCGGCGTCTGCCTGCCCTGCTGGGGATCGGTGCAGGTCGATCACCCCGCCCCGGGCGCCTGTCCGTCGTGCGGCGAGGCCGCCTGTGGCACCTGTCCTCACCGGCCGCCGCCCTGGTCGTGGCTGATCACCGCCCTGACCTACACGGCGGCCACGCGGGATCTGATGGTGCTGTACAAGTTCGGGCCGGAGGGAGGGCGCGTGCGTCTTGCCGGGCCGCTGGCCCGCATCCTGGCCGCCGCCGTGCGCGCCCGCGGGGCCGGCCGGGACGTCGACCTCATCACCGCGGTCCCCTCGAGTCGCGGCCGCATCGGCGAGCGCGGCTTTGACGCGGCGGCGGAACTGGCCCGGAACCTGGCCCGGAACCTGGGCCGGGGCCGGCCGGTGCGACTGCTGGCGCGCCTCGATGCGGCCCCGCCGCGGGCCGGGCGGCCGGCACGGCGTGTCCGGCCTCGGGAACGGGCCGGGCCGCGTTTCGGCCTGCGCCGGCGGGCCGCCCGCCGCTGCGCCGGGCGGTGCGTGCTGCTCGTCGATGATGTGAGGACCACCGGGACCACGCTGCGTCGCTGCGCCGGGCTGCTGGTTGCGGCCGGCGCCGCCCGGGTGCAAGTTGCCGTGGTGGCCCGGACGCCGGCGCCGCGGCCGGGAAGCTATACTTGGAAACGTTCGGATCGATCGTCTAGCATCTGCTGTTTGCCCGACCGCTCGCGGGCGACCCCTCAGGAGGAACCATGTGGTCAACCCGCTCGCTCCGCCGGCTGGCTGCCGGCGCGGCCTTCTTGATGCTGCCCGTCGCCGGCATGGCCGGGCCGCTCGCCCCGGAAGATGACGCCGGCAAGGCCGAGACGGCCGGCAGCGCCGAGGAGGCCGGCTCACCCCGGATCGTGCTCGAGATCCGCGGCCTGCACTACGATGCCGGCGACCCGGTCCAGGTGCGCATCTCTGCCCACAACGAGGGAGATGACACGGTCGACAACCCGCTCGCCGACCCGCTCGCCGCGGGGTTCCGGCTCACCGGCCCCGACGGCAAGACGATGCGGCCGAAGCATGTCGGCAGCGCCCACCCCGACCGCCGGCCGCGCCGTCTCGAGCCGGAAGCCTACTTCGGCACGGTGCTCGACCTCGATCCGTTCTTTCCCGCCCTCGCCGACATCGGGCAGTACGAGCTGACCTACGACGGCAAGGACGCCCATTCCAACCAGGTGAAGCTCAACATCATCCAGGCGTTCGACGAGGATGCGTCGTATCAGGCCGTGATCCACACCACGCAGGGAGACCTGACCCTGGACCTGTACAACGACGTGGCCCCGATCACCGTGCGCAACTTCGTCGATCTTTCCCGGCAGGGGTTCTACGACGGCCTGACGTTTCACTACGTGCGCGCCGGTGATCTGCTCATCGGCGGCGACCCCAATGGCGACGGCAGCGGCGGCTCGGGTTTTCGCATCCCCGCCGAGTTCAACAACCGCAAGCACCTGACCGGGACGGTCGGCATGGTGCGCACCGCCGACCCGAACAGTGCCAGCAGCCAGTTCTACATCTGCCTGGCGCCCCGGCCCGAGCGGGACGGTCACTTCACGGTCTTCGGCCAGATCACCGACGGCTTCGACGTGCTCGAGAAACTGGCCGCCGTCCCCACCACCGAGAAGAACGAGCCGCCGTACTACCGTCCCCTGGAACCGCTGACCATCGACCAGGTCGCCATCACCGAGACCGAGACCAAGACCGAGACGACGGCCGCCGCGGGCGACGGGGGTCGATGACCTCGTCCTCCCCCGCCTGATGCACCGACGGGAGACCTGATGCCCCACGAGTTGACCCTCCGCCTGCCGGCCGACCCCAGCTTTGTGCCGGTCGGCCTCCGGCTGGTCCGGGAGGCCGGGCCCCGGGCGGACGGACCGGATGAGACGGCGGTGGAGGCGCTGCTGCCGTCGCTGGGCGATCTGCTGACCCGGGTGGTCGCCACGCTGGCGGCGGCGGGCGGCGCCGGGCCGCTCGACATCCACGTCTCGCCCCTCGACGCCGCCCTGGAGGTCCACCTCTTGCTGCCCGCCGGCGTGGCCGTCGACGACCTGCTTCCCGACCCGGACCCGCTGCGGGCGGCCCTGGAAGCGGCGTTCTCGAGGGTGCAGGTGTCCGGCGGCGGCGAGGAAACGCTCCAGATCCGCCTGTCCGTGGCGCCGTCGGCGTGATGCCCGGGCCGTTCGCCCGGTAGAATCCCGGGCTTTGCGCCTCCGGGCCCGCTGGAACCACCGAATCTGCGCCTCCGGGCCCCCGCCGGAACCACGGCATCTGCGCCTCCGGGCCCTCGAGGGGAGAGCGCGCCGGACGGGACCGCCGGGCGTTGCCCGGTTCTGCCCGTTTCGTCATTGCGGCCGGGAGGATGATCCTGTACATATGCATATAGAGTTCTGTCATATATGTATATGTCTGATTTGAAATATATCCCCAGGGTCGGGCGCTGGCTGCTCGCCGGCCTGGCTGGTGCCGCGACCCTCCTCTGGCCGGCGCCCGGCGTCGCCACGCTGCTGGCTCCGCTCGACCTCGACGCCCTCGCCGGCCGCGCCGATGCCGTGGTGCACGCCCGGGTGGTCTCCACGCAGGTGACGTGGAACGATGCGGGCACGCTGCCGGTCACCATCGTCGAGCTGTCGGTCCTCGAGGTTCTCGACGGCTCGGTCGGGGCGCGCACCCGCCTGCAGGTGACCACGCCCGGCGGCACGGTGGGCGGCATCGCCCTGGACTACCCGGGCCGGCCGCGGTTCATCCCGGGCGAGGAGACCGTCGTCTTCGTCAAGCAGGGACGCGGGCGGCAGTTCATCCCGGTCGGTCTGGTGCAGGGCACCTTCCAGGTCGGGCCGGCCGGCGCCGGCGGCCAGCAGCCCCTGAGCCGGCGGCTGAACGGCGCGCAGCTCATCGGCGCCGGCAAGCGCCCGCTCCCGGACGATCTGGAGGGCATGCGGCAGGCCCTGCGCGGGCGGCCGAGGACCGTCTCCGGCGGCGGGCCATGACGCGGCGGCTGCGGGCCGGGCTCGCCGTTGTCGGGCTGTGCTGCACCCTCGCCGCTCCCACCCGCGCCTACGTGCGCGCCACCGCGTCGGCCACCAGCGGCGTGCCGATCGCCTGGGACCTCTCCGGCACCGGCACCACCCTCGCCAACGTGAGCCACGGCACGGTGATGTTCCGCCTGCAGGGTGCCGGCTCCGACGACGTGACCGACGGCTCGGACCTGGCGGCGGTGGAGCGAGCCTTCGAGACCTGGTCGGGCATCAGCGGGTCGGCCATCGCCTTCACCCGCGGGCCGGACACCACCAACACGACCACGGTGTTCGACGAGGAACTGCCGGTGTTCTGGGTCGAGACCAGCACCGTCATCGACCAGGGAACGCCCTCCACGTTCGATGACGTGGACGTGGCCGGGGCGCTCGCCATCACCTTCACCTTTCGCGTCACCGACGGTCCCGAGGCGGGAGAGATCGTCGACGCCAACCTGGTCTTCAACGGCGTGGATCACCAGTGGACCACCGACCCCGCCACCTTTCCGAACCGCTTCGACATCGAGGCCGTCGCCACCCACGAGATCGGCCATGCCCTCGGCCTGGGCCACTCCCCCGTGGCCGCCGCCAGCATGTTCCCGCGCACCGGCGCCGGCGTGTCGCGGGGCCGGACGCTGTCGGCGGATGACATCGCCGGCGCCATCGCCGCCTATCCCGGCGGCAACAGCGCCGCCAATCGCGGCAGCCTCACCGGCCTGCTCGACAAGGGCAGCCCGGTCTTCGGCGGCCTGGTCTGGGTCCGCGACGGAAACGGTGCGCTGGCCGGGCATGCCATGACCCAGGCCGACGGCCGCTTCCGCATCGACGGCCTGCCCGCCGGCAGCTACTCGCTCTCCGCCCAGGCGGCCAGTGACCCGGCCGGCTTCTCGCTGTTCTCCGAGGCCAATCTCGGCGGCATCTACGTGGGGCTCGACCGGTCATTCCACGGCGTCACGCCGGTCAGCGTCGCCGTGGGGCGCGGCGTGACCACCACGCAGGACCTGGCGGCCCTGCCCGGCCCGGCCGCCATGGACATCCTGCTCATCGGCCGCGCCGGTTCCTTCACCAACAGCGGCACCTTCCTGCGCCGCGGCGAGACCGCCGTCGCCATCGGCATCGCCGGGCCCGGCCTGCCGGCCACCGGCACCCCGCTCGCCGTCTCCGGCACCGGCGTGAGCGTGACCCAGACCCTGTTCGGCACCGTTGCCTCCCTGCCCGCCGTCGTCGTCGTCGTCGATGTCGACCCCACCGCCGCGCCGGGACCGCGCGATCTGGTGGTCACCGCCGGGGGCGAGGCGCGCGCCGCCCTGGGCGGCGTGGAGATCCTCTTCCCGGTGGTCACCGGCCCGCCGGCGGAGGTCCTGCCGCTGGCGGCCGAGCAGGTGGGCGGCGCCCTCGACCTGACCTGGGCGCCGGCCGCCGGGGCCACCCGCTATCACGTCTACTCCGGCTTGCTGCCGGCGCTGCGTGCCGGGCCGTTCGACCCGGCACCGGTGGCCGGAGGCTGCCTGCTGTCGGTGCGCGACGCCTCGCTCTTTGCCGACCCCGGCGACGGCCTCGACCACTTCTACCTGGTCACCGGGGCGAACGGCGCCGGCGAGGGGAGTTTCGGGGTGGATGCGAGCGGTCTGGCGCGGCCCGTCCCGGCCCGGGCCTGCCCGTGAGCCCCGCCGGCTGATCGAACACGGGTCTTTCGTCTTGTCGGCATCGGCATCTCGTGGTACAAGAGACTCTGCCGCACGGGGACGGACAGGCTGGAGGGCTGTTGTGCTGGAATGCGCGGAGTGTGGGTCCGAGATCGCCACTCGGGGCCGCCTCATCATCGGAGATGTGCTGGAGTGTCCCGGGTGCGCCATCGAACTCGAGGTCGTCGACGTCAATCCGCTGACCTTCGAGCGGGCCGCCGATGATGCCCGGGGGCTCTTCACCGACGAGATCGACACCTCCGACGCCGACAAGACCGAGGACGACGAGGGCTGGATCCAGTAGTCGCGCCCTGCTGGTGGCCATCGCCGCCGGCTCGTTCGTTCTCAAGGCCATCCTGGTCTGGGCGGTGGCCAACATGCCCTGCACCCATGACCAGTGCGAGTACCTGACGCTGGCGGATGGCCTGCGCTCCGGCCAGGGCATCCAGCTCTACGACGGGTTCCTCTGGCCGCCGGGATTCATCGCCTTCCTCGCCGCCTGCCTGTCCCTGTTCGGCGACTCGCTGACGTCCCCCCGCATGGTCCAGGTCCTCCTCTCCACCGTCACGGTGGGGGTCGTCTACGCCCTCGGTCGCCGCCTGGCCGACAGCAGGGCCGGGCTGGCCGCGGCGGCCCTGTTCGCGTTCTACCCCAACCTGGTCGGCTTCACTCATCTGTTGTGGCCCGAGACGCTCTATATCTTTCTGTTTAGCTGCGGCCTGCTGTTCCTGGTGCGCGATCACGCGCCCGCCCCGCGCCAGGTCATCGCCGCCGGCCTGTGCATCGGCCTGGCCGCGCTGGTGCGAGGCATCGCCTTCTTCTTCGCGCCGGTGGCGGCGGCCTGGCTGGCGTGGCGCTTCCGCCATCGGCCGCTGCTGGCTCCCCTGCTGCTGGTGGCCACCGCCGCGGTGGTGGCGCCCTGGACCGTCCGCAACGCCGTGCAGTATCACCGCCTGGTGCTGATCGACACGACCGTCGGGCACAACCTCTACATCGGCACCAACGTCTCACCGCCCTCCAACTGGGACCTGGGCTTCAACGACCGGCGGCGGATTCGCGACGGGCGGCCGCGCTGTGACGAGGCCAATCCCGCCGACCGCGACGGCTGCGAACTGCGCCACGGGCTCGCCTTCATCGCCACTCATCCTTGGCTCATGCTGCGACGCGTGCCGGTGAAGCTGGCGGATCTGCTCAATCCGTCCTCGTTCGTCCTGCGCCATGCCGTTCTGGGCCACTATCCCCACGCCTTCGGCGCCACCGCCCTGCGCATCCTGACCCTGGTGGTGGTCCTGCCGTACGTGGCGGTCGTGGTGCTGGGCGTGCTCGGTCTGGGTCTCGGCCCGGCGCGCCCGGGGCAGCAGCTCATCCTGCTGCTGCTCGCCTACCACCTGGCCGTCCACGCGGTGACCTTCGGGATGACCCGCTTCCGGCTGCCGCTCATGCCGTTCCTGATGGCGGCCGCAGGCCTCCTCCTGACCCGGAGCTGGCGGCCCCTGCTGGCGGCGGCCTCCCGGCGCCGCCTGGTGGTGACCGGAGCCACCCTGGCGGTCCTTGCCGGTCTGTGGATCGCCCGCCTGTCCCCCCTGCTCGATGTTTTCCGCGCCGCCGGCTGAACCATGGCGGCACCGGCCCCGTTCAACGAGCGCAGGCGGCGAGGCCGACCTGAACGGAGGCTGCAATGAGAAAGCTCGACAAACTGGTTCCCGCGGCTGCCGCCACCGCCGCCATCCTCACCCTGGGCATGCCGATCCTTCTGGCCCGCGGTCACGATGTGTCCACCTTTCACGTCGAGGTCCAGGAGGAGGACAGCGACTCCCCCAAGGTCAAGATGGAATTTCCGGTCGCCCTGCTGGAGGCGATGGTCAACTCCATCGACATCGAGGACTTCACGTCGGACCATCTCCTGGGTGAGTTCGCGGACCAGGGCATCGACCTGAAGGCGTTCTGGCGGCAGGTGCGCGATGCGGACATCAAGGAGTTCTTCACCCTCGAGGCCGACGACGCCCACATCCGCGCCTGGCGCGAGGACGGCCTCTTTCGGGTCAGCGTGCAGGCCGACGACCAGAGCGACGGCCCCACCCATGTCGAGATCCGCATTCCCGAGCAACTGATGGACCTGCTCGTCGAGCCCGATCAGAAACCGGCCGACGTGGTCGCCGCGCTGCTCGACCACGGCCCCATGACCCTGGTCGAGGTCGAATCGGACCACCGCGAGTCGGTGCGCGTCTGGCTCGACTGACACCACGACCGATCCGCCGGGAAGAGCGCCGCCTGCCAGGCGGCGTTTTTTCTGCGCGCCGCCCGACCGCGCACCGCCCGGGGCGAGAGCCGCCGGAGAGCCACACAGCCCGGGCCGGCGAGGATCTGCCGAGCCGCTCGACGGCGCCGGGCGCTAGCGCGCGATGACACGCGCCAGCACTGCGCGCAGCTCGGCGGCCCCGAACGGCTTCTGGAGGGTGACGACCGAATGCTTGCGCAGGTAGGTGCGCACCGGGTCGCGCTCCATGTCGCCGGAGATCAACACCATCCTGTCCGCCAGCGGATCGTGGCGCTGGCGAAGCACGGAATGAAGCTGGCACCCATCCATGACCGGCATCAGGCAGTCGGCCAGCACCAGGTCGACGTCGTGACGGGACAGGAAGGCGAGGGCCGCTCCGCCGTGCGGCACCGCCTCGACGGAGTGACCGTCCAGCTCGAGAATACTGCTGAGAAAATCGCGCACGACCTCCTCATCCTCCACCAGCAGAATGGTTGCCGGCGGCAGCTTCGAGCGACTCTGGTCACGATCAGTCATGTCAACAGATTCATATTCATGAAGGGCTCTGCGGAGAACATAGAGGCCGGATGAGCTCCCGTCATCAGGGTGCTCCCTTACGCAGTGCTCCCGGGTTCTCTGGGCGGCATGTCGCGACACGAGAGGCCCGGAACGCGTTCATCCAGGCCGTCCTCTGCTCCCGCATCGCCCGGATCGGTTTCCTTGACACCCCATGGGGGCCCCGGTACCGTTCCCCGCCATGGCGATCCGGTGGAATACGTCTTTTTTCCCCACTCTGCGGGAAGATCCGGCGGAGGTCGAGACGACCTCTCATCGCCTGCTGCTGCGGGCCGGATACATCCGGCAGCTCGCCGCCGGCCTCTACTCCCTCCTGCCCCTGGCCCAGCGCTGCGTGACCCGCATCTCGGCCATCGTGCGGGAGGAGATGAACCGCATCGGCGGCCAGGAATTCTACCTGCCCGCCCTGCACCCGGCCGACCTCTGGCGCGAGACCGGGCGCTACGACGTCATGGGCGACATCATGTTCCGCCTGCAGGACCGCGGCCACCGCGACATGGTGCTCGGCGTCACCCACGAGGAGGTGTTCACCGCCATTGCCCGGGATGAGCTGCGCTCGTACCGGCAGTTGCCCCAGATCTGGTACCAGCTCCAGCCCAAGTTCCGGGACGAGCCACGCGCCAGATCCGGTCTGCTGCGCGTGCGTCAGTTCACCATGAAGGATGCCTACTCGTTCGATATCGATGCGGCCGGGCTGGATATCTCCTACGACAAGCATGCCGAGGCCTATCACCGCATCTTCTCCCGCTGCGGGCTGCAGTTCGTCGCCGTCGAGGCGCACTCGGGGGCGATGGGCGGCTCGTCCAGCCAGGAGTTCATGGTGCGCTCGCCGGCCGGCGAGGATGACGTGGCGGCCTGCACGGCCTGCGACCACGCCGCCAACCTGGAGAAGGCCGACAGCCGGCTGGCCCCGGTGGAGGACCCGCCGGCCGCCGGTGACACACCGGCCCGCGTGGACACGCCGGGCCGCAAGACCATCGCCGAGATCGCCGCCTTTCTCGACTGGCCGGCGTCCCGCCAGATCAAGACACTGGTCTATGTGGCCGGCGACGAGCCGGTGCTGGCGCTGCTGCGCGGCGACCACGCCCTCAACGAGACCAAGCTCTCCGCCGCCCTGAGCGACGCCGAGGTCCGTCCCGCCGCCGCCGAGGAGATCGCGGCGCTGATGGGGGCCGATGCCGGCAGCCTCGGTCCCGTCGGCGCCCCGGCGGGCGTGCGGCTGCTGGCCGATGAGGCGCTGCGCGGCCGGACCAACATGGCCTGCGGCGCCAACGTCAACGACGTGCACCTGGCCGGGGTCACGCCCGGGCGCGACTTCGAGGCGGCATGGGCCGACCTGCGCACCGTGCAGGAGGGCGAGGCCTGCGTGCGGTGCGGGGCGAAGCTGGAGGTGTTTCGCAGCATCGAGATCGGCCACATCTTCAAGCTGGGCACCAAGTACTCCGCCTCCATGGGCGCCACGGTGCTCGACGAGCACGGCAAGGCGGTGCCCATCGTGATGGGTTCCTACGGCATCGGCGTGGAGCGCATCCTCGCCTCCGCCGTGGAACTCTACGCCGACGAGGCCGGCATCGTCCTGCCGCCGGCCATCGCGCCGTTCGGCTGCCTGGTGGTGCTGCTGGCGCCGGCCGATGCGGCTCAGCAGGAGGCGGCCGGGCGCCTCACCGGCGAGCTGGAGAGTGCCGGCATCGAGGTGCTCATCGACGATCGCCGGGAACGCCCCGGCGTCAAGTTCAAGGACTCGGAACTGATCGGCATCCCGGCGCGGGTGGTCCTGGGCCGGGGTCTGGCCGGCGGCACCGTCGAGGTGACGGACCGCCGCCGGCGCCACACACAGGAGACCGCCGTCGAGGCCGCGGCCGCGGCCGTGCGCGACATCCTCGACCGGCCGGGAGGGGCCTGATGGGACAGCAGGAATTCGCCGACCGGAGCGTGCTGGTCACCGGCGCCTCGTCGGGAATCGGCAAGGCCACGGCGCTGGCCTTCGCGGCGTGCGGGGCCAATCTCGCCCTGGTGGGCCGCGACGTCGACCGCCTGCGCGAGACCGTCAACGACTGCCAGAAGCAGGGAGCGTCCCGCCTCAGCTCGCTGCCCATCGACGTGACCGACGCCGGCGCCGCCGCCCGCATCCTCGACCAGGCCCTGGCTTCCCTCGGCCGGCTCGACATCGTCGTCAACGCGGCGGGCATCATCGCCTCGCAACCGGCGGTGGAGACCTCCGACGAGGACTTCACGAGGATGTTCGACGTCAACGTGCGCGCCCTGTTCAGCATCAGCCGCGAGGCCATCCCGCACCTGCGCACCACCACCGGCAACATCGTCAACGTCTCGTCGGTGGCCGGCCTGCGCCCCTACCCCGGCATCCTGGCGTACTGTGCCTCGAAGGCGGCGGTCGACCAGATCACCCGCTGTCTCGCGGTGGAGCTGGGGCCGGACCGCATCCGGGTCAATGCCGTCAACCCCGGCGTCGTGGTGACCAACCTGCATCGCGCCGGCGGCATGGACGAGGCGGCCTACGCCGCCTTCCTGGAGCGTGGCAAGGAGACCCATCCGCTGGGGCGGGTCGGCCAGGCCGACGAGGTGGCGGAGGCCATCCTCTTCCTGGCCTCGGAGCGCGCCGCCTGGATCACCGGCGCCACCCTCTCGGTGGACGGCGGCCGGGCCCAGACCTCGCAGCGCTGACTCCCACTGCCGCCGGTCACCTCACCTCTGCACGGCCGTGTCGGACAGCGACCCCGACCATGCTCCCTGCTCCGTGAGGAGGTGCGGTCCGTTCAGTAGCGCGTCAGGTAGCGCTCGTGCTCCCAGGTATGCACCTGGGCGATGTAGTCGTGCCAGACGGCCTCCTTGGCGGCGATGTAGTGGGTCGCGATGTGCTCGCCAAGGGCCTCTTGCAGCAGCTTCGACTTCTTCAGCTCCTGCACGGCGGCGTTCAGGTTGCCGGGCAGCTCCTCGATCTTCAGGCGGCGCCGCTCGCGCTGGCTCATCCGGTAGACGTTCTTGGTCACCGGCGGGCCGGGGTCGGCCTTGTTCGCCATGCCGTCGAGGCCGGCGGTCAGCATCACGGCCAGCGCCAGGTACGGGTTGCAGCTCGGGTCCGGCATGCGCAGCTCGCACCGGGTGGCATCACCCCGCCGGTCCGGCACCCGGATCATCGGGGAGCGGTTCTTCTCCGACCAGGCCACCATGGTCGGCGCCTCGTAGCCGGGCACCAGGCGCTTGTATGAATTGACCGTGGGGTTGGTCACCGCCACCATGGCCCTGGCATGGCGCAGCAGGCCGCCGATGTAGTGCAGGGCGGTCTTCGACAGCTTCATCGGCGCGCGCGCGTCGAAGAACACGTTCTTGCCCTTCCTGAACAGCGACTGGTGGGTGTGCATCCCGGAGCCGTTCTGCCCGAACAAGGGCTTTGGCATGAAGGTGGCGTGCAGCCCCATGTCCGCGGCCACCTTCTTCACCACCAGCCGGAAGGTGGAGATGTTGTCCGCCGTGGAGACCGCGTCGCCGTAGCGGAAATCGATCTCGTGCTGCCCGGGCGCCACCTCGTGATGGCCCGCCTCGACCTCGAAGCCCATGGCCTCCAGGGCCTGGATGATGCGCTGCCGGCAATCCTCGCCGCGATCCACCGGCGCCATGTCGAAGTAGCCGGCCGCATCATGGGTCTCCAGAGACGGCTGACCCGCCGCATTGAGCTGCAGGAGGAAGAACTCCGCCTCCGGCCCGGCCATCATCTCCAGCCCCTTCTTCTTGGCCTTGGCCGTGGCCCGCTGCAGCGTCAGGCGCGGGCAACCGGGAAACTCCTGGCCGCTGGGGTGGTGGATATCGCAGATCACCCGGGCGACCCGCCCCGGCCCGTCGTTCCAGGGAAAGACGCGGAAGGTGGCCAGGTCCGGCACCAGCAGCATGTCCGATTCCTCGATGCGGACGAACCCCTCGATGGACGAGCCGTCGAACAGCACCTGGCCGTCGAGCGCCTTCTCGAACTGGCGCCGCGGCACCTCCACGTTCTTGGCCATGCCCAGGATGTCGGTGAACTGCAGGCGCAGGAACTGCACCTTGTCACGCTCACAGGTCTTCAGGATCTGGTTCGCGGTCAACGCCATCACGCCCCCCGTCCAAGGAGATGGGCCGGCATGCAACACGACTCCCGGCACCGGCCCCTGGCCGGGAATCAGCCCTCACGCTGTCTGTCTGGAACACGCCCGGCCGCCGCGGCGCCCGGGCAGGCCGGAAGTGTAGGGTCAGCCCGCCGAGGTGTCAATGGAAAAGTGCAGGATCTGCACGAAATAATGGTCGATTTTCGCATTTTATCGGACCATTCTCCCGGATCGCACGCCAAGTCATGCTATCCGTGCACGAATCGGCCTACAGCACGCTTCGCCGGTGGGCTCAACACGGCAGCCGGCACACGGCATGGGGTTCCCGGCACTCCGGGGGGTGACCTGGCTCCGGTGGCGCGCGGCACAGAGGGGCTGGGTGCCACGCATCCCGCCGCGATCCGTGGCCGTGGCCGTGGCCCGGGTTGCGCGCGGCACCGGCCGGGCGCTGGCACCCGCAACCGGCCCGTCGTGCGGATCCACCGCAGCAATCAGCGCAGGCGGTGCTTGCCGAGCTTGTTGGTGAGGGTGTTGCGATGGATACCCAGCGCCCGCGCGGTGGCCATGCGGTTGCCCTCGTTCACATCCAGTGCGATCTTCAGGTACTTGCGCTCGAAGTCCTTGGCGGCAAGATCGAGCTGAATACCGCACTCCACCATCTCGACAATGATCGCTTCCAGCTTCTTCTTCACCGGTCACCCCGTGCGCACCCTTGCCGGTGCGCGAGTTCACCCCGCGAGGATGCTCCCCCCTCTCCGGTGTCATGCCTGGCTGTCTGGAGCGGCGCCATGCTACCACACGCCCGGCGTGGTCCCCGGCCGGCCGGATCGCCGGCACCGCGTGCGGCCCCACTCTCGCAGGCCCCGACCCGCGCGGCCTGCCGCGCAACTACGGGATTTCCCCTACCCCCAGCGCGTTGCAGATCGTTGACCTGCTTGCAGATGGCCGCCGCGTGGGTACTTGACGGGACGATCCGAAAAAACCAATAATGGCGCCGCGATGAATCCGGGGCATTTCCCCGAGATGGTTCATCCTGTTTCCGCACGATGCGGAGGAGGTTTTCTCGTGACTCGCACGCCCCCCCAGATGTGGCGAGTTCTCGCCGCGCTTCTCATCGTCTCACTCTCCGGCCTGCCGCTCACACTGGCCGGTGCCGACCAGGTGACGCTCAGTGGACGGATCTTCCAGGCCGACGGCACCACCGCCCTGCAGAGCGCCACCGTCCGCATCACCAACAAGACCACCGGAGAGGTGCTGGTCAGCGCCCCGACCGATGTGGGCGGGCGGTACGAGTTCACCGACGTGCCCGCCGGCACCTACACCTTCGAGGTCGAGGTGCCTGACGGCATTTACCAGCTCGACCGCTCGGTGCGTCTCGGCGACAGCGAGACGGCGTCGATCTCGTTCACGGTGAAGCCGCAGCCCGACGCACCGCCCTCATCCACACCGGGAACGAAGATGAGCAAGAAGAAGAAGGGCGGCCTGATCGCCATCATCATCGGCGGCGCCGGTCTCATCGCGGCAGCGGCATCGAACAATGACAGCAACAACAACGCCTCTCCCTCTGTCCCCTGATGAGCGTGCCTCCCACCGCGGCCGGCGTCGCGGTGGCGGCGCTGCTCGTGTTGCCCGCAACCGCGCCTGCAGCCGATCTGCCGGAACCGCCGTCCAGCGAGGACGGCTACCTGCAGATCGGCGCCTTTCACGTGAGGCCAGACGTGGCCCTGAAGAACCTGGGATACGACAGTAACGTCTTCTTTTCCAACGACAAGGAGGTGGGTGACTACACCTACACGGTGGCCCCCGCCATCGACGCCGTGATGCTGTTCGGCCATCGCGGCCGGCTCGACCTGTCCGAATCGATCGACATCGTGCGCTTCGTCTCCACCCCGTCGCAGAACCACCTGGACAGCGACACGAAGATCGGCTGGCAGACACTGTTCTCGGACTTCCTCTACGAGGGCGGGGTCGGCTTCAACACGGCGAAGATTCGCCCCAACGATGAGATCACCGAGCGCACCCGCCTGCAGCAGCGGCATGCGTATGGCGCCATGACCTGGTCGCGCACCGACAACGCCGCTCTCACCGCCCGCGTCGATGCCAACAACCTGGACTACAGCGACGACCTTCAGGCGGGAGTCAGGCTTTCGGATCTCAGCCGCGATGACGTCCTCGCCACCGTCGGCGGGCGCGTTCACATCCTGCCGAAGACCTCACTGGCGCTGGACATCGGCTACGAGGAACACCTGTTCGACGACGCCACACTGGGCCGCGACTCCACCGGCCTGCGCATCGTGCCGGGCCTCATCTTCGACGACACCGCCTTCGTGCAGGGAGAGATCCACGTCGGCCTGCTCGATCTGACGCCCGACTCCTCGCAGCGGGCCGACTACAACGGCCTGGTGGCCGCTGCCACGCTGAGCAAGACGGTGGGCTCGCGCCTGCGCTTCATCGTCAAGGCGAACCGGGACCTGAACGTCTCGATCTTCGGCAACAACCTTTATTACGTTGCGCAGCTCACCGACCTGACGATGTACACATCGATCTCGACGCGTTTCCGTCTCGAGGCCGGGGGGAGCTTCGGCCGCAACATCTACCCGGAGGTGGCCACCTCGGGGGGCTTCACCGGTAGGCGGCGGGACTCGCTGCACACCACCTGGCTGGGCGGCTCCTACGCCATGTCCGGCGCGCCCCGCATCGGCCTGCGCGTGCAGTTCCGGGAACGCACCTCGAACTTCGTCGAGGAGAACTTCGACAACATCCGGGTGGTGGGCAACGCCACCTACACGTTCTGATGGGGGGCCGATCTACCATGAACAAGCTGCTTCTCACCTTCTGCGGCCTCGGCCTGGCCACTGCCTGGGGTCCTGCGTGCGCCCAGACGCCGGTGCTGACCCTGGCCGAGGCCCGGCAGGCCGCCGCGAGCCCGAGCCTGCCGTCCCCGGTGCTCGGCCGCCTGCAGGAGACGGCCGTCTCCGACCACGAGGACCTCCTCGGCGCCGAGGATCTGCTCGAGATCAGCGTCGCCGGCGTGGAGGACCTGTCCCGCACGGTGCGCGTCTCCGATTCCGGCCACATCACCCTGCCGCTCATCGGCGCCGTCCAGGTCGCCGGGCTCAGCCCCGCCGCCCTGGAGAACTCCCTGGCGCATCGCCTGGAGGCCCGCTACGTCAACAACCCCCAGGTGTCGGTGTTCGTGAAGGAATACGGCTCCAAGATGGTCTCCATCATCGGCGCGGTGCACAAGCCCGGCCGCTACCCGATGCTGGGGCGCCGCACGTTGCTGGACATGATCTCCAGCGCCGGCGGCCTGACCGACGAGGCCGGCCCCTTCGCCCTCATCACCCGGCATGGCGTGAGCCACACCACGGAGCCCGAAACCATCCAGGTCGACCTGGAAGCGCTGCTCTACAGGCACCAGACCGACCTCAACACCGAGATCGACCCGGGCGACCTGGTTCACATCCCGGTGGACCTGCCGGTGCGCATCTACGTCAACGGCGCCGTGGGCAAGCCGGGCGAGTACGAGACCACCGCCAGCAAGCCGCTGACGCTGCTGCAGGCCATCACCAAGGCAGGCGGGCTGACCGCCCGGGCGGCGCGCAAGAAGGTCGAGATCCTGCGGCAGACCGACGACGGGCAGGCGACCATCTCCGTCGACCTGAAGAAGGTCATGCACGGCCAGGCCACAGACCCGGTGCTTGCCGACGGCGACGTGGTCGTGGTGCGCGAGACGTACTTCTAGGAGACAGACCTGATGGACGAGCGCCCCCAGCGCGAGATGCATCTGACGGAGTACTGGCACATCCTGCGCAAGCGCCGCTGGGTGGTGATCACCTCGGTGACCGTGCTGTTCACCACCGTCACCGTCGGCTCCTTCCTCATCACACCGACGTACAAGTCCACCGCGGTGATGCAGATCGAACGGCACACCCCCGACATCGTCGACTTCCGCGACATGTATACCCGTGATTCCTCGACCCAGGCCTACATCGACTTCTACCAGACCCAGTACAAGCTCATCGAGAGCCGCGACGTGCTGCGCCAGGTGATCGAGCGGCTCGACCTGCCGAATGCGCCGGCCATGGTCGAGGCCGCCCGGCCGGGCCATCTGGCGCAGGGCCTTGCCTGGGTGCGGGGCCTACTACCCGGCGCCGGCATCGACGAGGCGACCGCGACTGACCCGTTTCAACACTGGGTCAACGTCGTCGCGGACAGCACCGACGTCCGGCCGGTGAGAAACTCCCACCTCGTCGAGATCTCCTTCGTCTCCACCGACCCGACGCTGGCCCGGGACGTCGCCAACGCCATCGCCGACGAGTACAAGATCTTCAACGCCGCCGTGAAGAGCCGCACCACCGGCCTGGCCGGCAAGAAGCTCGACTCCGAGGTCACCACACTCGACGAGGACATCAAGCTGCTGGATGAGCAGCTTCGCGACTTCGGCACCCACAACTCCATCCTGGACCTGGGCAACCGCAAGACCCTGGCCCTCTCCACTCTCGAGGAACTCACGCGGGCTGCCACCCAGGCGCGCGTCAGCCGCGCCCGGCGTCAAGCGTCCTTTGAATCACTCAGGGACGCCGATCCGGAGAGCCTCGAGGTGGTCCTCAACAGCCCGGTCATCAAGGAACTCAAGGGGAGGCTCACCGACCTGCAGCGGCAGTATGCGGAAAAGACGGGTCTCTTCAAGCCGGACTACCCCGACATGCTCGCCCTGAAGTCCCAGATGGATGTCGTGGGCACGCAGCTCGACGACGAGATCGCCCGCATCCGCGAACAGGTGGTCGGCGGTGCCGAGACCGCCTACCGCACCGCCCTCAATGAAGAGCAGCGCCTGGCCGGCCTCGAGGAGGGCCAGAAGAGTCGGCTCCGGGAGATGGAGCAGAGCTTTGCCGAGTACGAGAACCTCAAGGCGAACCTGGATGCCAAGAAGGAGATGCGCGCCGGCCTGATCAAGCGCCGCGATGAGACCGGCGTGCTGAACCGCGTCGACGACATCAAGGCCGGCAACGTCTGGCTGGCGCAGGCGGCAGAGATCCCAGCCAACCCGTACCGCCCCAACAAGAAGCTCAACATCCTGCTCTCCCTGTTCGTCGGCGTCGCACTGGGTGTGGGCCTGGCCTTCTTCTTCGAATACCTCGACAACTCGGTCAAGGGTGCGGACGATCTGGAGCAGGGCCTCGGCCTCTCGGCCCTGGGCATGATCCCGGCCATGCGGCGGCGCGGCCACGGCAAGGTCGTGGCGCTGGACTCGGGCGGCCGGGCCATCGGCGTGGAGCTGGTCACTCACGACGCGCCGAAGAGCAACCATGCCGAGGCGTACCGGGACCTGCGCACCACGCTGCTGCTGTCCAGCCCCGACCAGCCGCCGCGGGTGATCATGGTCACCTCCAGCCAGCCCCGGGAGGGCAAGACGGTGACCACGCTCAACGTCGCCGTCTCCCTGACGCAGGTCGGCAAGAAGGTGCTCATCGTCGACGCCGACATGCGCAAGCCCCGCGTGCACAAGATCCTCGACCTGCCACGCAAGACCGGGCTGTCGAGCTGGCTGGCGGGCACCCTCGCCTGGGCTGACATCGTGCACACCACCAGGATTGCCGGCCTCAGCGCCATCACCTCCGGCCCCATCCCCCCCAACCCGGCGGAGCTGCTGGCCTCGAAGAACTTCCGCACCCTGCTGCACGAGGCCCATGAGCACGGCGCCTTCGATCACATCGTGGTCGACACACCGCCGGTGCTCGCCGTGTCCGATCCCGTGATCGTATCCGCCCTGGCCGACGGCGTGCTCCTCGTGGTGCAGGGCGGTCAGACCGCGCGCCAGTCGGTCGCCGTGGCCATGGACAAGCTCAAGGGCGCCAACGCGCGGGTGCTCGGCGCCGTGCTCAACAATCTCGACCTGGGCGGTAACGACTACTACTCGTATCGCTACGGCTACCGGTACGGCTACTACACCCATCACGAGAGCGAGCTTCAGGCAGAGGATGACCGGCCCGGCGCCAGCGGCGCAGGCGGACGCACCGGATGAGACCAGGACGCGTGATGGACACAGGTTCGCGATGGGCGCTGGTGGCCATCGTCGTCCTTGCCCCGTTGCCGTTCGGTGCCGTGCTCGGCTGGACCACCTCTCTCATCGCCTCTGCTGTCGGCCTGCTGGCCGCCGTGACCTTCCTGCGGTTCGTGCGAACACCGACCCCCTTGCCCGCGGGCACGGGCCTCGTCGCCCTGGCCGGCGGCCTGCTGGCCGTCCCCGGCCTCGTGCAGATCGTGCCGATCCCCGCACGACTCGTGGCATGGATCTCGCCGGCCACCGCGGCCTTTTACCGGGCCAATCAGGCCGGCACCCCACGCTGGCTCACACTGTCCCAGGATGTCTCGCTGACCACTGCGGCCCTGCTGTGGCTCGGCGCCTGCACCGCCGCCGCGCTGCTCGTGGTGCTCCTCTTCGACCGCCGCCGGGTGCGACATCTGCTGCTCGCCGTGGTCGGCCTGGGTGTGGCGGAGTCGTTCTACGGCGTGCTGGAGTTTCTCTCCGGCAGCAACCACATCTTCCGCTACCAGAAGCGCTACTACCTCGACTCGGCAACCGGCACCTACATCAACAGGAATCACTTCGCCGGCCTCCTGGTCATGTTGCTCCCCGTCGGGCTCGCGTTTCTGCTGGCTGGCCTGGGACGTCTGACACACGCCGACCCTGCATCGACCTGGCGGCAGCGCCTCCTGCGGCTGGCCGACGGCGACCATCACCGCATCATCCTGCTCGGCCTGGCGGTCGCGGTGATGGCGGCCGGCCTGGGCCTGTCGTTCTCGCGGGCCGGGGTCACCTTCGGCCTGCTGGCGCTGGCGGCCACGGCCGCGGCGCACGGCCTGGCCCGCTCACGCCGGCGTTTCGGCCGCTCGCGGGGTGCGCTGGCCTGGGCCTGCGGCCTGCTCCTGCTCGCGGCGGTCCCACTGGCCGTGCGCGGCCCCGGCCGCCTCGGGACCATGTCCGACGACATTCCGGTCGAGCTGACCGCCTCTACCGGTCGTCCCACCGTCTGGGCCGCCACCTTCCGGATGGCCTCGGACTATCCGCTCTTCGGCACCGGCCTGGGCACCTTCCCGCTGACCTTTCCTCGTTACCGCCCCGCCAGCATCCGCAACACTTACACCGAGGCCCACCAGGACTACCTGCAGTGGTTCTCGGAGACCGGTCTTCTCGGTGTGCTGGCCGGCGCTCTCGTGCTTGTCGGTGTGGGGGTCGTTGCACGACGAGCCATCCGGCGGTCGGCGCAGCCCGCCGACCGCATCCTCGCCGTGGGAGTCACCGCGGGCCTGGCCGGCATCGCCTTTCACGGCCTGGTGGACTTCAACGGGCACATCCCGGCCAATACCTTGATGACATCCGTCCTGGCCGCCTCGCTTCTCGTCCTGGGCCGTGACACCACGCAAGAGCGCCCGGCATGACACATGCCGCTGCCCTCAATTCGCAGGCCGTTCCCGCCCTGCCGGTAGCCACCCTGGTCCTCCGTCGACGCGCCGTGGGTGGCGTGCTGGCCGGTCTGTTCCTCGCCGCCCTCGGTGGAATGCACTTCACCACGGAGATCACGCGGCAGAGCATCCTCTCGCCCCTGGTCGTGCCGGGCGGCTGGCAGCGAGCGATGGTCGCTGACGGCGTGTCGGAGGTCGCCAGCCGGGCCGAGGCGGCCGCCCGGCGCATCGGCGATGCAGCCGCCTACCGGGATGGCGCCGCCGTTCTCGGCGCACTCGCCGGGGCCACCGGCGACCCGGAACTCATCCAGAACCTGCAGCAGCGTTCCCTGGCGCTGGCAAGCCTGTCGCTGAGCCGCTCACCCGGCTCCGCCCGCGCTCATCTCATGGCCGGTGCCGCGATGATCGATCTCGACGGCGATACGAAGACGGGCGCCTGGCACCTCGCCCGGGCTGCTGCGCTCGACCCCAACAACGCCTCGCTTCGCCGCCGCCTGGGTGCCGTGGCCCTGGCGCAGGACTGGGACAACGAGGCCCGATCGCACTTCAGGGCGGCCCTGACCGTGGATGCCACCCTGGCCGGCGACGTCTACGAGATTCTGGACCTCTTCGACACCTCCCTCGATGCGGCCGCGGTGACACCACGAACCGTGGCAGCCCGGATTGCGCTGGGCCGCTGGTTGCAGACCGAGCACGACGACCCCGGTGCCCTGGCGGCCTTCAGGCAGGCGCTGATCCTCGCGGATTCCAGACCGGAGCCATCCAGCAGCGGTGTGCGGCGCTGGAGCTATCAGCAGCTCATCGGTCATCTCTTCCGGCAGCACGACTGGCCGGCGGCCATCACCTTGACCACGCAACGTCTCCAGGCACGGCGCTTCGCAGGCAACGAAGAACAGGCCTTGCTCCTCTATCATCGCGGCCGCGCGCAGCGACAGGCGGGAGACCATCAATCCGCTCTTCTGGACCTGACCCGCGCCGTGCAACTCGATGGTGAAGCGTTGCCGTATGCCGACGCCCTGGCCACCACCCTCGCCGGCCTCGGTCGCCACAACGAGGCAGCACGTATCTGGGCGCAGGCGCTTGCCCGACCCCGCTGGACCAGCCGGGAGAAACGATGGGTGATCCCCATGCGACTCGGACGCGCCCGCAGCCTGATCGCCGCCCATGAAACTACCCCTGCGGTGGAAGAACTCCGCCTGGTCCTGCAGATGGACCCATCCCAGAAGACCGCCAGGCGGCTGGCGAAGGACTTGGGCCTGTGACCGCGTGGCACCTGAAGTCGTCCGATTTTCTGGGCCTGAAGCTGAGCCGTCTCGATCTCGGCGCCGTGCTGACCTCGGTAGATGTGGCCGTGGCCGAGCAGCGGCCGCTGTATCACTGCGTGCTGAATGCCTCCAAGGTCGTGGCCGCCGCCCGTGACGTCGAACTCCGACAGCTTCTGAACAGCTTCGATCTGATCAACGCCGACGGCCAGTCCGTCGTCTGGGCCGCTCGGCTGCTCGGAATGGGTCAGTTCGAACGAATCACTGGCATCGACCTCATGCAGACTCTTCTGGCCCGGGCGTCGGCCCGTCATTACTCCGTGTACTTCCTCGGCGCGACGGAAGCAGTACTGCGGAGCATGATCGACAATATGGCCAGACGTCACCCCGCCCTCCGGATCGCCGGCTCCCATCATGGATATTTCCAAGCTGAGGACGAGCCAAGTCTATGTGATCGGATCAACGGAAGCGATGCCGACCTGCTGTTCGTCGGCACTCCGAGCCCGATGAAGGAACGGTTCCTCATCCACAATCGTACGCGGCTGACGGTGCCATTCGCGATGGGTGTCGGCGGGACATTCGACGTGCTGGCCGGCACGATTCAGCGTGCCCCGCGCTTTCTCCAAGAGACCGGCCTGGAATGGGCCTTCCGTCTCGCGCAGGAGCCGCGCAGATTGTGGAAACGGTATCTGTATTCCAATAGCCGGTTTGTCTGGCTTGTGGCAAGAAAACGCCTTCAGCGCGGGATTCTTTCGGCGACGGCGGACGTGTGAACGAACGATTGCCGTTTTACAAGGACAGGCTGCCCGCAAGGGACCTTCGATCGTGTTGAAGCAGCACGCACGTGAGATCGGCGTCGTGATCACTATCACAGACGTCTGCCTTCTCACACTCGCATTCCTGTCCTCGTGCGTCCTCCGCTTCACGCTGATGGGCTCACTGCTTGGAGAACAGAGCCAGATTCAGTTCCGGCCGTACGTCTGGTTTCTCTGGGCGTCTGTTCCTCTTCTGCTGTACCTGTTCAATCAGGCCGGTCTCTACGATTCCCTGCGACGTATGAGCCACCTCAGGGTGGCTTGGCTCACACTGAGGCCGTTTCTCGTTGCTGCCATGCTGATGGGTCTGGCCATCTTTCTCGTGCAGGACAAGGCATTCAGTCGATCGATCTTCCTGGGCTACTTCGTCATCGGTGCGCTCGCCATCATCGTCGAGAAGCTGGTCGTCAAACATCTAGCATCTCGGTTCCGGGCAAGAGGATTCAACACGCGGACTGTCCTGATCATCGGAGCCAACGCCGATTCTGTCGCCATAGCAAGGGAACTGCGCGACTCGCCAGAATACGGATACGTCGTTCGTGGTCATCTCATGGGCTACGATGACGGTCACGTCGACATCGCTGCTACGCCCATACTCGGCCAGATGGGCGACCTACAAACGTATCTCGATCGTGAAGCGATCGATGAAGTGATCATCGCCGTGCCATACGCGCAGGTACCAGCCTACGAGTGGGCCATCCGGCTCTGTGAGGAAGTCGGCGTCAGGGTCCACCTCAAAATCGACCCCATCGGGGCACTGCTCTCTCGCACCTACGTCAGCGAATTCGGTCGTTTCGCAATTCTGACCATGGCGTCGACGTCACTCGACCCGATCGCCGTAGTGACCAAGCGAGCACTCGATCTGACGGTGTCCACTGCGGCGCTGATACTGGCGGCCCCTCTCATGATGATGACCTGGTTAGCCGTACGTTTCACATCTCCAGGACCCGCGATCTTCAAGCAGGTACGAGGCGGTCTGAATGGCAGGCGGTTCGTCTTCTACAAGTTCCGGTCCATGTACGTGGATGCAGAACCGCGTCTGGCGGCGTTACAACCGTGCAACGAGATGAGCGGCCCGGTGTTCAAGATGACACACGATCCTCGCGTTACCCCCGTGGGGCACTTCATCCGCAAGTGGAGTATCGACGAGCTGCCCCAGCTCTTCAATGTCCTCAAGGGCGATATGAGTCTCGTGGGGCCCCGTCCTCCAATCCCGGATGAAGTCGACCAGTACGAGCGCTGGCAAAAACGCCGTCTATCGATGAAGCCCGGTATCACCTGCCTGTGGCAGGTAAACGGCAGAAACCGGATCGGCTTCGACGAATGGATGAAGCTGGACATGGAATACATCGATGACTGGTCACTCGGGCTGGACCTCAAGATTCTCGCCAAAACCATTCCTGCCGTACTCTTCGCGCGCGGGGCGCGATAGATACGCACTCACGCGTCCGTAATCCAGTTCCGTATTTGATTCGACGAGGGGGAAGCGAGACATGAAGATTGCGCTGGTGGCGGGTGCCCGCCCCAACTTCATGAAGATCGCGCCCCTCGTCTGGGCGATGTCGAATCGTCCCGAACTCACGCCCTTCATCATCCATACGGGACAGCACTACGACGACAACATGAGCCGCGTATTCTTCGACGAGCTTGAGTTGCCCGATCCAGATGTTGACCTCGGAGTTGGCTCCGCAACCCACGCCGTTCAAACCGCGCGTGTGATGACGGCCATCGAACCCGTGCTAGAGGACGAGTGTCCTGACTGGGTACTGGTAGTCGGCGACGTCAACTCGACACTGGCGGCCGCGCTGGTGGTCGTGAAACTGGGCATTCCCGTGGGACACGTCGAAGCCGGCCTCCGCTCCGGCGACCGAACCATGCCCGAAGAGACCAACCGTCTGGCCACCGATGCGATCTCCACCCTGCTATTCGCTCCCAGCCATGACGCTGTCGACAATCTGCGACGGGAAGGCCATCCGGAGGAGCACATCGCATTCGTCGGCAACGTCATGGTGGACACGTTGCTGAAACTTCTTCCCAGGATCGACGCATGCCATCGCCGTGCCGATCTCGGAATCAGGGCCGACTATGTGCTGGTGACCCTACACCGACCATCAAATGTGGACAGCGATGACATGCTGTCCGACTATCTCGACGCCCTGTGTGAGATCGCCGCCGACTGGCAGGTAGTTTTTCCTGTGCATCCGCGTACACGACCACACATCGATCGCTTGCTGGCACCGCGCCTTCGGCCAGGCGGCCTCCGACTTCTGCCGCCCGTCAGTTATCTTGACTTCATTGCTCTCGAAGACGGTGCCCGACTGGTAATAACGGATTCTGGTGGCGTTCAGGAAGAGACCACCGTACTCGGTGTCCCCTGTCTCACGGTCCGGACGACCACGGAGAGGCCTGTGACGGTGACAGAAGGCACAAATCGGTTGATCGGCGCGAGTGCCTCCCGCCTTCTGTACCACGCCCGCCGGATCAAGACCACTCCCCCGAGGTCAGCACGACCCTCCCTCTGGGACGGGAACGCAGCGACTCGCATTCTCAGTGTTCTCCAACAACCGAGACGACACCGCAAAGAGTCGCACAGAATCCGGCAACCGCATGGCGTTCGGCGAGATTCTGGCCGTGCAACCGAGATCCGCAACTCCGCGGACCGTGCGCCATGAAGACGACGTCGCAGCACCGATCAACAAACAGCGCGCCTTTTCACGTGATCCTCACAGTAGATTACGAGTTGTTTGGCGATGGATCGGGAACCGTCCCGGAGTGTGTGCTTGCACCGACAGAGGAAATCCTCCGAATCGCCGAAAGACATCGGGCCCCAGTCACATTGTTCGTGGAAGCAACCGAATTCACTGCCCTAGACCGAACGCCCCACTGCCGGACCAAGAGCACATCACGACAGATTCCCTCGATTCGTGGCCAGATACAATCCGCGGTCCGACGCGGCCACGATGTCCAGTTACACGTTCATCCCCAGTGGCGCCGGGCTTCACAAGGCTCGGAGGATTCCTGGAGTGTGGACCTCTCGAGGTGGCGTGTGGGCGACCTCGATAGTCCTGAGATTCTTGCTGTGCTTCGCGAGGGAAAGGATTTTATCGATGAACTCCTTTTCCCAGTCTCGCCCGGACACGATTGTGACGTATTCAGGGCAGGAGGGTGGTGCATCCAGCCCTCGACACGCGTCGTCGACGCACTCTGCCAGCTCGGGTTCCGGATCGACTCGACGGTAGCTCCAGGACTCGCCAACGTCCCAGCCGCAGATTGGTACGATTTTCGTGGCGCGCCCCATGATCGCCCGTACTGGGCCCTGAAACATGACGTCTGTCTTCCAGGAAATGGGCAACTCCTCGAAGTGCCCATCGCAACCGGTACCATCCCGCGGAGTGAGCACCTCGCGCGCAGACTCGTGGATCGCCTATCCGGCCACAGACGGTTTCCACCAGGATGCACTGGGCAATATCGCGGGCCGGGCAGCTCACTTCGTTCGGTCCCCGGCAAGATTCATCGATTCCTGAAGACAGGACGTACGATGCTGGATTTCTCCGCCCTCCGCGCTGCCCAGTTGATCCGCATTGTGGAAGGCCTTTGCAAGAGGCACGCCGCGACGAGGGGACCTGTTCCCATCGTGGCGATCGGCCATTGCAAGAACTTCAACCTGCGTTCCAGGAGAGAGTTTGAATCGTTTCTGCGATGGGTAAACGAACAGACACAGATTGCATTCTCCACCTACGGCCGCTGGATGAAATCCAGAGAGCGATGTGCCGGGTGCTGAATGATGCGTGAGACCCGTGCTGACGTCCTCTACATCATGGGGACCGCCCGAAGCGGCTCGACAATTCTCGGCATCCTCTTGTCGGCCAGTGACGGCATATGCTGCGCTGGGGAACTCTCCCACGTATTTCGCGATGGGCTCGGTAGTGAGAATGTCTGCTCCTGTGGCAACGTGAGCGGGCAGTGCCCTCTATGGTCCCGCGTCTGGGGTCTCGCCGGGTGGAGCCCCAGCGACGCGACCGAGTCTGCACACGTCTTCCGCTCTGTCGAGAGTCATACAGCATTTCCACGATTACTGGGTTGGAGTATCCGGCCATCGGTGTGGCGAAGATACGAACATCTGAATCGGGTTCTCTTCACAGCTCTTGCCGACGCGTCCCAAGACTCGGTCATTCTGGACACCTCCAAGTACGCGAGCCGCGCGCTAGCTATCTCCAGGCTTCTCGGGAAGAGGCTTAAGGTTATCTGCCTCACGCGCTCGGCCGACGGCATCATGGATGCCTTCCAGAAGCCGAACCACGAAGAACAGCGTCCGAAGGGACCGTTCGCCGCAGCCGCCTACTACACTTACGTCTTGGCCTGTATTCGGACCGTTGCGGCGATTCTGGCCGAGAACATACTGGTTCTCAGTTTCGAGGATTTGCTCCAAGATCCGGATGGAACGCTCGCAATCATAGAGCGATGGAGCGGGATTGACCTGTGTTTAAGCCGACAGGCCGTTCGCTCGCACGCAGATCTCCAGGTCGGTCACCTTCTCACGGCGAACAGAATCCGTAAACTTGACCACGTACGCTTCCTATCCGGTCCAGCTCCCGTGAAAGTTTCCTCACCGTCGAGACGTCTCCTGGTAGGAATGATGAGCGGTTATCGCCGCATGTTGGGTCTTGGATAGCAATTGAGCACTCCACTCACGATGCAACAAGCCGCAGGATCTCACGACCCGTACGACATCTGGTCGCGGCCCGTCGGTATACGGTTGAGACGCTACTACTACGCCCGACAACTACTGGGAATCGGAGCTCTGGTGCTCGGCGCGATGGATTGGATAGCGCCACAAATGCTGCGACGTATCACACGCATCCGTCCGTCAGTATTCCCGATCGTCGAGGCCCATGAGATTCTTCTGCGAGTGTGCCGCGGCGACCCCATCACAGATTGTGAAATCGACCGGATTGAGCAGTTGGCCGCACAGGGCGCAGGTCCCGCCGGTCACCGAGGATGGGGACTCGGCATGCCGTGGATGTCGAAGAACGGATTATACAGACGCGACGTGCCCCTTGTTACTCATACGCTGTACGTCATGGAGGCGCTGCTAGCTCTAGGGCGAATACGTGAACTGCGCGACCGAGCGAACAGGATGTTCCTCGATACATGGGGCTTCCTTAAGTCATTGAAGGTCATGCACGAATCCGAATCCGACATGGCTGTATCGTACGCCCCGGTGGCCGAGCCCAGGATAGTCGTAAACGCAAATGCATACGCAGCGTATGGATACGCATTACACTCACGTCACGGCGCGAAAGACCGGAAAGAGACAGCTTTCGTCAAGGCTTCGGCTCTCGCCCGTTGGGTCGTTCGCCAGCAACGACCAGATGGCGAATGGTGGTACTACGCGGATCGCGACCATGGTAATTTCGTCGATGGTTTTCACTCATGCTTCGTGATCAAGAACCTCCTGAAGGCACAGCAGAACGTGCCAGAGCTTCGCTGTATCGCGGAGGAAGCCATCCGTAAGGGGTGGCAATTCTTGAAGAAGGCCGCTCTTGATAAAGATCAAGGGCTCTGCCGCCGGATCTTGATGGGAGAATCCCACCAGCCATATCGGTGGGATCTCTATGACCAGGCGGAGTTTCTCGGCTTACTTGTGGACTTCGCTGAGATCGACGAGGCTACCAGATTCGCTCGGAGGGTTCGGAATCTCTTTCGGCGGAACGACCACTGGTACTGCCGTATCGACTTCCTGGGAAGACGATGGGGGAAGGACTTTGACCGATGGGGGATACTCCCGTTCCTTTACCATGAGAGCCGGATCAGCGCGATATCCACGCACCGCGTCCGATCGCTTTCCTGAGAACTGACACCCATGTGTGGCATCGCAGGACGGAATGGACCTCCGGTATCCCCCACAGATCGAGCCACCGTCCTCTCTCTGTTGCGCCCACGAGGGCCGGACTCACAAGGGGAAATGCAGCGCGCGATCGGCGAGAACACCCTCTGGATGGGCCACACCCGTCTTTCTATACTCGATCCTTCACCTGCAGGCGCCCAGCCGATGGTAAGCCACGATGGTCGATGGACCGTCGTGTTCAACGGCGAGATCTATAACCATCGTGATATTCGCCTCCTTCTCCCGGGTCCCTTCCGAGGCCACTCGGATACCGAGACTCTAGTGGAGTGCCTCGCCACTTGCGGACTTCATCGGACACTGAGACTTCTGAACGGGATGTTCGCGGCGGCGGCGTTCGATTCGGTCGAGAACAAGCTGCACCTATTCCGCGATCCCTTTGGCGTCAAGCCGCTTTACTACTACCAAGGGCCATCAAGTCTTTCCTTCGCCTCGGAGATTCGCGCTCTGCACGCGCTGTCGCCCGGCCGCCGCACGCTCGATAGCTGCGCCCTGCAAACGTTCTTGACGCTCCGCTATGTCCCTTCGCCGGGAACTCTCTTTAGAGGAGTCAGGAGGCTGCCGCCTGGCCACGGCCTCTCGGTCGACCTCCGGAACTTGCTGACGGAATCGTGGTCTTTCCAGCCTACTGCACAACGCAGATTCACTGGCTCCATCCATGACGCTGCCGACGAGTATAGTGACGCACTGGAGAGAGCCGTTCATCGACAACTTCGTTCAGATGTTCCTGTCGGGGTTTTCCTGTCTGGCGGCATCGACTCCGCTACCATCGCGACTGTCGCCAAGAAACTCGGCCAATGTCTTCCAACTTTCACTGTCGGATTCGGGCGGGAATACCGGGAATGCGAGATCGAGGACGGACGGCAGACGGCATCGCTCTTGGGTCTGCAGCACAACGAGATCCTCCTTCACCCGGACCGCGTATGGGATACACTGGACCGCATCGCGGACGCGGTGGAGGAGCCACTCGGAACCACTTCTGTCGTGCCGATGTGGTACCTCGCCAAACTCGCACGAGAGCACGTGACTGTCGCGATCACGGGCCAGGGAACTGACGAACCCTGGGGTGGCTATCGTCGCTATCAGCAGGAGGTCCTCCGGAGCGCGATACCGGGAGTCACGCGACGACTAGGCGCATTATGGGGGGTGCCGGCAACGATAGTGAGCCAATGGCGGCGAGCTCCGGATGCTCTGCGACGATCACTTCGCTCCTTAGCATTCGCCGACCTCGCACGACGGTTTCAGGAAGCCTCCTCCCTCTTTAACGAGGAGGAACGCGAATTGCTTACAGGCGACCGAGGCCCTGGAAAAGCGCAGGAGTCGATCGACTACTGGCTTGCCTTGGTTACAGATTCCAGCAAGGAAGACGTCGAGAAGATGATGGCTATCGACTGCCGGATGGACCTCGCCGATGACCTTCTACTGTACACTGACAAGATCTCCATGGCTTTCTCGCTCGAGACCAGGGTGCCCATGCTCGACCTGGATCTGGTGAAACTGGTCGAGAGCTTTCCGCGACGATTCAAAATTGGCGTCAACAGGACGAAGATCGTGCACAAGAAAGTCGCAACGAAAACCCTGCCCTCTTGGCTGGTGAGAAGGAAGAAACAGGGATTCCTCGTGCCCTTCGGAGCGTGGATTCGGGGTCCGTGGCGTGAGCCGCTGCGGAACGTACTTTTCCAGCGTGGCGCTTCCCATTTCGATCACATTTCTTCCAAGGGCCTCACCACCCTCTGGACACAACATCAATCGGGCGAACGGGACTACGGCAAGCAATTGTTTGCCCTCCTTACATTTGCACAATGGTGCAACCGCCAAGAGAATACGAGACTCCGACCACGAGTGGGCGCGATACCCGAGATTCGGCGGACTCTCACCCGAGGCCCAATATGATGATCGGTGCTTCAGATCGTATTGCTAACGAGCCTCGTCGGGTGGCAGCCGGTCTTTCGTGGACCGCCCATGCGGCGATGGTCACGGTCATCGGTCTGCTGCCGGCCGACACCCAACCTATTGTTGGTCATCCCGCTCAAGAGTATACTCCCCCTCCTCGTGAGGCGACCTCGGTCCTTGTTTGTGTTGATTCTCGCTCCTATGCATCGTCACAACTGTTTGTCACCCGCACAGTGCTCCTGCCCGACGGAGCAATGTCTGTCAATGCGGAGCCGCTTCTTTGTGATCCGGCCGATGGCAAGAATCTGTCTTCGACATCTGGGCGGATTCTCTTCTCAAGAAGCAGCTTCGAGGCTCAGAGATAGGTAGGCGCCAAGGCGTTCCTGGCCACATGGCTGTTAGTACTCGCTCGAGAACGACCTGGGCTATTCTTATACGTACGTTTTCGTCCGTATTGATGCCCAGACGACGTTTGCGTGGCGCGACTCATGACGCGAGGGATTGAATCTCATGTGCGGCATTGCAGGGTTCTGGACTCGGCGGGCAGAAATAGTTGGCGCCCTTGCCCATGACCTGAAAGGCGCTGTTGACTCGCTCAAGCACCGAGGCCCGGACGATTCCGACACGTGGACCAACAACGCAGGTCTGGGGCTAGGTCACACACGTCTGTCTGTTCTCGATCTATCCGAACGCGGCCATCAACCAATGGTCTCCGAGGATGGAATTCAGGTATTGGTCTATAACGGCGAAGTCTACAACTTTCGAGAGATTCGATCCGAACTCGAACGTCTCGGTTATCGATTCCGCAGCAATGGCGACGCAGAAGTCGTCATGACATCACTTCGAGAGTGGGGAACAGACGCACTTCAGCGTTTCGTCGGCATGTTCGCCTTCGCCCTATGGAACGAGCGTACGAGAACGTTGCGCCTGTACCGGGACCGCGTTGGAATCAAGCCACTCTATTATGGTTGGGACGGCTCTACGTTTTGGTTTGGCTCAGAACTCAAGGCTCTAAGATCATTTCGACACTGGACACCCACGTTGAACTGCCAAGCGCTCGGCGAGTATTTTCAGTATGGGTACGTCGCGTCACCCCGCAGCATTTACAAGGAAGTTCACAAGATCCCCCCTGGCCATTGGCTTGA
Organism: Acidobacteriota bacterium; assembly: GCA_046757965.1. Lineage (GTDB taxonomy): Bacteria > Acidobacteriota > Polarisedimenticolia > SMYD01 > SMYD01 > JBHHZI01. Next base: position 30,192 of record JBHHZI010000011.1, read on the forward strand.
AATCCACAGGGACGGTGGTCCCCGTACCCGTCCGTATTGGGCGTTCCTAACCCACGCTCAGCATGTGTCTTGCGAGAACGAGGAGGTTCTGACCAAGAAGCTTGAAGCTCTGCTTACCGAAGCATTGCTCTATCGGATGGTATCGGATGTTCCGGTCGGAGTCTTTCTATCTGGCGGCATAGACTCGTCAATAGTTGCTGCTATTCTTAGTCGGAACCGCCGAACCGCACTTCGAACCTTCACGGTAGCCTTTCGGGAGAGAAGCCATGATGAGGCTTCCTGGGCACGGCAGATTGCCCACCATCTAGGTACGGACCACGAAGAACTCATCTTGAACTCAGAGGACGTGCTCCGACTCTTGCCGCAATGGGCCGAAATCTACGATGAACCGTTTGGAGATGCTTCCGGACTTCCTACATATCTAGTATCCAAGGTGTCTCGCAAGTACGTGACCGTGGCGTTGTCCGGCGATGGCGGAGACGAACTGTTCGGCGGATACGACCGTTATACACAGCTCCCCCGATTGCTTCAGGCTTGGAATCGAATCCCTACAGTTTTGCGCAAAGGATTACGCACGATCAGTGGCGCCTTGCCGCAGCGGAGGGTGGCATCCATAGTCGACACGCTGACCGGAAGACGCCTGAACAAGGTCCATGACCGAGTTGACAAACTGAGCGAATTTCTCCTGAACCCAGAACAAGGACACCTCCACGACCTGACAGTCTCACTTTGGCTGGAACCCCAAGTGGATCGACTCGTCTCCGGTTACGCCGACCCCCGGCCGGGTCTTACGTGCTTCGACGGAACATTCGCGGAGCAGATGATGCGCGCTGACCTGCGCACGTCATTGCCCGACGACATGCTGGCCAAGGTAGACCGCGCAAGTATGGCCGTCGGCCTCGAAACCAGGGCGCCACTGTTGGACCACCGCTTGGTGGAATTTGCTTTTCGGCTGCCGCTATCGCTCCGTGTGGGTAAACTCGGTTCGAAGCACTTGTTGAAGAGAGTCCTCTACCGCTACGTTCCGCCCTCCTTGGTCGACCGCCCGAAGCAAGGCTTCTCCGTTCCACTGGGGCGATGGCTTCGCCATGAACTTCGGCCCCTGCTAGAGGATCACTTGTCCCCCGCCCGGATCAAGTCGGCCGGAATCCTTGACCCAGATCTGGTCGCCGCGGAACTGAGGACTTTCCTATCGGGAGCTAGCATCCATTTTGGACGCGTCTGGCTGCTCCTCGCGTTTGAAATCTGGCGGGAACGCTGGAGTTCCGCATGAGTCCGATACGAGTTCTCATGGGGATTCCCCATCCGCAAGGACCCGGGGGGCCCCCGAAACACATACCCCAGTTGATCGCCGTCTTGCGGGAACTAGGTCACGAGGTTGAGACCATCACTTACAGCGACTGCAGAGTGCAAGACAAGACCCCTTTGTCAAGAATCCGGACTGTCGCGAGGGTTCTGTGGAATATGGCGCGTGCCCGGGCAAAGACACGCCCTCACATCATTCAGATTAACTCAGCGTACGATGCTCACGCTATTCTTCGGGATGCCTTCATAGTAACCCTTCTCCGCTGGACCGGTGCCGGTACCCGGTATTTTGTCAAATTTCATGGCTCCGATGCCGCACTTCTCGCTCGCAACGGGTTCTGGCGTGCGGTGACTGCGTGGACACTAGACCGTCTTGATGCGATCGCAGTCCTGTCCACTGAAGAGGCCACCAACTTCAAAATCAGCCACCCCCGCATCGCCCACAAGATCAGAATTGTGAAAAACATTGTAGACGTGAATCGATTCGAAATAAGGAACACTTCATCGAACCGGAGCGTCTGGGGAATGTCTTCCCACGACATCATCTTCTTGTTCATCTCCCGCTTTGTGCCAGGCAAGGGCCTGTTGGATGTCATTACAGCTTTCTCTCAAATCCATGAAGTCTTCCGCCGAGCCCGTCTCTTGCTCGTCGGAGATGGACCCGAGCGCTCTGCAGCTGAGGACCTGGTGCAAGTCAACGACCTGCGCTCTAAGGTAGTTTTTACTGGTTACCTTAGGAACCAACTTGCCACCGACGCGTACACAATGTCCGATGTCCTGGTCTTTCCAACTCACAACGAAGGGTTCTCCATGACTATCTTCGATTCATTGGCTGCAGGGTTGCCGGTGTTGACCACACGAATCCGGGCAGCAGCGGATTACTTGCACGAACCTCACAATGTTCTGTGGGTGAACAAGGAAGACCCAGGGACGCTCGCTCGCCAGATGGCTCGAGTAATCCGAGATGCTGATCTTCGTAAGACGATGGGCGAGAACAACCGACAGCTCGCGCGTCAATTCAATCGCAGCTCCGTCGCCGCAGACTTCATCGCCATTTACAATGAATTACTGCCGTCATCGCAACATCACGACGGCCTGAGTAGCGTACAAGGCGAGAATCACGATTGACACAGCGGGAACCTCGGCGGTGGTTTGTGTCCATACACAGACCCAGACGTACGCTTTTACGGATCTGGCTCCAGCGTTTGGTCATGGCAGCCCAGCAACCTCAACGGTGAGAATGGCACCTGTGGACAAGTGGCGGCCAGTGGTTGAACAGACATCCCGCTCGGCTCCGCACGCCGTGGTTATTCTCCCTCAGTCTCGGGAGCGCCAAACAACAACGTCCGCCAACTCCTCATCGGAACGCAGACACGCCATCGTGGATGATGGACAGACCGTAGAAACGGATATGTCCCAGGACAATGGGCCGCAAATGCGGATCATGTTCCGGGACAAAAGAACGCATGCATCCCTCGGGTTCGACGTTGGCTGCAAACACCCCTATGCTGGCATCTCCGGCGCATCGTGCGCCACAGCACCGCGTAGCGATCTTCCCACGCGTTACCCAACTTGCGTCCGCAGCCTGGGAACTTGAAGATCCCTTGTTATCCGTCGTCACGTCGTTGGCTACTCCGAGCGTCGCCGCAACCGGACCCGGTCCTCTACTCATCGACCCGACGCCACAACCCACGAATGAAGCCATACCCAAGGAACACCACCAGCGTTTTGGCGGCCACCGACTGCCGCGTGTTAACGGTCACCTGAAAACGTAGTTTAAGGAACGGGATTTCCATGGATGCAATGCTACTCTACCGAGCCGCTCACTGGTGTTGGCGGCGATCAATCCCAATTGTTCCACAAGTGTTGCAGATCGCAATCTTGTTTCTGTTCAACACATACCTTCCATATCAAACAGCGATAGGCCGAGGAACTCGTCTAGGTCACCGCGGCATAAGCGTAGTCATAAACTCAGAGTCGATTGTCGGTAATAACGTATTAATTCGAGCTCATGTGACGATCGGGAAAAAAACCAGCGACGGCGACGCGCCTATTATAGAGGACAACGTAGAGATCGGTGATGGCGCAAAAATAATAGGAAGTGTTCGAATCGGCAAATCCGCAATAATAGGTACTAATGCAGTTGTGCTATCGGATGTGCCGGCAGGCGCGTTGGCAGTTGGTGTGCCAGCATCGATAAAAGAGATTAGAGAATGAGAGTCATCAGGGTTTCGTGTGGGTCGATCTTTATGGCCGGAACCGCTTGAGCCGCTGCGATTTGCGCCAGAAAAGACACTCAGGACACTTTCCAGCTCCCTCACGCCCTCCTGGCTCGGGCGGAGAGAGGGGGGCATGAGGGGGCTGGAAACGGCTTCCTACAGCGCAGGAGAGGCCAATTGAGGGTCGATGAGGCGTTCCTCCGCCGGCGGGTTCACCCACACGAATGTCTGAAGACCCAACGAAATGTACATAGAGACACTTCGTTCGGAATGCAACAAAGACGCGACGTTTTCGATCGCAGCAACGTACTACCTGAAGTCGCCGAATCCCTCGACGGCTCCTGACTAGCCACCTAGCTGTTCTCTCTTACGTTTGTGATTTGACCAGATTCTCCAAACGCTTGACTACGCATCGCTTTGTCACGGATGTTGCGACACTAAGTAGTGGAAAGGCCTTCGCGGCCATAATACGAGGAGCACTGGTCCCGATCATAGCCCGGCTGTATCTCCCGGAACACTACGGCCTCGCTGCGCTGTTCGTTTCGAGCACAACCGTACTTGCACCGCTCGGTATTCTCTCCTTTCCCCAGGCCATGGTGCTACCTGAGCGAGAGGAGGAAAGTGTCGGCCTTGCCGTATGGGCTGTTGCGGGTTTGCTGTGTCTCGCGGTGCTGCTCTGGCTCGCGATTCTGATGTGCAACACGATAGGTCTCCAGATACTGCCGCAACTGGCTGCATGGTTATGGGCTGTTCCCGTAGCCGTCGGCTTACAGGGTGTACTGATAATCGCGGAGAACTGGCTGACGTGTCGCAAGGCCTTTGCACTGAGCGCCGCAGGTGACGTGACCCAGACCGTCACAACAACCGGCCTGCGGGTAGGTGCCGGAATAGCCTTCAGTAGTGCAGTCTGGCCGCTCATCGGCAGTATAATCTCAGGGTATCTTGCACGGCTTGTTGTTTACCGCGACTCGCTCGCCCATCTCGCGCGTGTTGCTGTCCGCCTGAATGCGAGGATGCTACTGGATCTCGGCCGAGAA